>JAIBBI010000112.1 GCA_019694755.1 Gemmataceae bacterium | reverse complement strand
GCGGAGGGCCTGCAGCTTGTGGAGTTGCAGCGTGCCCGGCTCGCACTCGAAGGTGACTTCGCGGGCCTTGTCCCACGGCAGGATCGCCTGCAGGCGGGTCATCAGCGAGCGCAATTGCGTTGCGCTGAGGTACGAGGGCGTGCCGCCGCCGAAATAGACGAAGTCGAGGTGCCGACCCTGCGCCGCGGTGGTGGCCGCGTACAACTCGACCTCGCGCACGATCGCGTCGCTGTAGATGCCGACCTCGTCGGCGTTCTTATCGGTGTAGACGCGGAAGTAGCAGAACTTGCACCGCTTCCGGCAGAAGGGGATGTGCAGGTACAGGCCCAGCGGCGTCGCCGGGTCGCCCGGGGCGTCGAGTGCGCGCCGGGCCTCGGGAAGATATTCGGGCTTCCACGCCGCGAACGGTGGGTAATTGGCCACGAAGTAATTGCCCAGCCCCGTCCGCTCCCGGCTATCGGTCACAACGGCCATGAGTTACACCTGATCGGCGACGTGGGCCGACATCAACTGAGGACCCGGTCGACCGGGTCGATCATGGGCGACTCCGAACTTCGGCCGGCCTTGAGCTGTTCGAGCTGTGTACGGATGGCATCGAGGAGTTCGTCGTCCTCGACATCCCACGTCGCGCCGGGGATCGGACCCTTCGCCACGGTCGCCATGTTGCAGATGAGCTGGCCCAGCCGCATCGAAGGTAGCCGCCGCCGCAATTCACCGAGCGAAGCGATAAGTTCGTCGGAAGCAGTAGTCACGGGAGTTTGTCCTTGACCTTGGGCAGGAGTCCAACCGGTGCCTTCAAGTTACCCAATATCTCGGCCGGGATCAATGAACCCGGGCATAGCTTGGCTGCGCGAGTGGCCCGAGTTACCCCGTCGCAGAGGATGAGTTCGCCATCGGAACCGACATGCACGAGGACCGGTGGCATCCCTGTCAGGGTCCGTCCGTAGCGCGAGATCTGTCGCTGCAACTTTCCCGGATCAGCGCCATCCCGGCGTTCCGCCGGCAGGTGAAGTTCTCCCGGATCGACCGGGATGACAGCCAGGGGCATCGCCACCTCTCGAAGACGATTATCGGCCCGCGCCGAGACAGTATACCGTGCCCTTGTCCGTCCCTACCACCAGTTTCCCGCCGCTGACGGCCGGCGAGGCGATGATCGCGCCGTCGAGTTTGACCTTCTGCAACTCCTTGCCCGTCGCCAGGTCGAGCACGTACAGGTGCTGATCGAACGAGCCGACGTAGACCCGCGTGCCGGCGATCACCGGTGAGCTGTCGATGCGGTTGCCGGTCTGGAAGCTCCAGACCTCTTTGCCGTCCTTCTTGTCGAAGGCGTACACTCGGCGATCGCGCCCCGCGAAGATCGCGAACTTGTCGCCGACCGCCGCCGAGGCGAAGAACGCCTGCCGCTTGTTCACGGTCCATGCGACTGCCAGGCCCCGCAGGTCGACGGCGAGAACCTGATTGGACATGGTGCCGACGAACAGCCGGCCGTCAGCAGCCGCGGCCGACGCCCCGACCTGCCCGCCGAGTTCGACCGCGCTTTTCTCCTTGCCGGTGGCGATGTCGATGGCGTGCAGCGAGCTGTCGCATCCCGCCGCGAAGGTCTTGCCGTCGACGACCACGGGCGTGCCGTTGACGGGACCGCCCGCGACCTGGAACTTCCATTTCTCCTTGCCGTCGGCCCGGGTCAGGGCCCGCAGGTGCTCGTCGCCGCAGCCGAACAGGACGAGGTCGCCGACGAAAGCCGGCCCGCTTGTGACCTCGGCGTCGGCATTGAACTTCCAGACGACCGCCCCGGTCTTGGCATCGACGCAGTGGATCAGGCCGTCCTCATTGCCGGCAAACAGCTTGCCGTCGTGGACGCCGAGGGGAGCCTTCACGGAGCCGATATCGACCTGCCAGCGAGGCTTGCCCGTGGCGAAGTCGAGTGCGGAGACTTTCCCGTCGATGGCCGCGACGTACACGGTGTCGCCGACAATGGCCGCAGTCGACTCGACCATCTTGCCCGCGGGAAACTTCCAGACCTCAGCGAGGGTTTCAGGGAGCGCTTCTACCGCGACCCCGGTCTGCGCCGGGTTACCGCGAAACGTCGGCCAGTCGGCCGCGGGAAGCGCGCTGCAGGTGAGCGCGAGAAGAACGATAGACAACAGTCGATTCACGAGGCGTGACTCCTGGGGACGGTTCAGCGCTCCGCTGCGCGTCGCGGCTAACGTAACACGATGTTAGCCGCGACGCGCAGCGGAGCGTCAACTGTACCCCGCGCGACTAATCAAACGGCTTCACGAACGGCCACGACTGCCGGCGCAGTCCTTGTTTTACAGGATTGTCTTCGACGTAGCGAATGGAGCGCTGCTGCGCGATTGAAAAGAGTGATCACCAAGGCAGGACCGTACCGGCGAGCGTCGATCCCCGCGCGGGTACGGTCCGGCATGCATGAACGAAGAAATGCGAGTTCGCGGCCAACTACGCTGCGGCGCGTTGCGGCATGCCGAAGAGTCGTCCGCTCGCGGCCGGCATCGTCATGCCGATCGCGCCGTCGGCGCGACCGTCCCACTGGTGCCGCCGGACGCTATCGAGGACGCGCGTTGCCAGGGCCAGGGCGTTCCGGCCGTCTTCGCCGGAGACGCGCGGCCGGCCGCCCGTCGAGGCCGCCCGCACGAAGTCCTGCAATTCGCGCGTCAGTTGATCCGCCGGTGCGTTGCAGGTCATGTGATCCATTTCGAGGTGCCGGCCGAACACTTCGCTCTGCAGTTGAGCCCGCTTGGCCGGGTCGAGATTCCGCGCGTCGATGCCGTTGCGGCGCAATTCGTCGCACGGCTGGACCAGCGACAGCTTGCGGTGAACGAAGTCCACGCCGGCGTAGCCTTCGGGGGCCCAGATGCGCAGCCGGCGCTTCGGCATGGCCGCGATCCGGCTGGCGGTTACGGTGGCCACGCATCCGCTCTCGAAGCGGATGCGGGCGTTGACCATGTCTTCGTGCTGACCGAACACGGCGACGCCCATTGCTTCGACGCTGACGGCCGGGGAGCCGTCGAGCGCGTGCAGCAGGTCGATGTCGTGGATCATGAGGTCGAGCACAGCGCCGATGTCCATGGATCGGCCGGTGAACGGCCCGTGCCGTTCGCACTCGACGAACTTCGGCCGGATCGGCCGGGAGCAGAGCTCTTCGAACGCCGGGTTGAACCGTTCGATGTGCCCGACCTGCAGCACCGCCCCGCTCTTGCGGGCGGCGGCGATCAGGTCGTCGGCCTGTTCGACGGTGACGGTGATCGGTTTTTCGATGAGGAGGTGGATGCCGCGATCGAGGAACGGCCGGCTCACCGTGTGGTGGTGCGTCGTGTTCACGACCACGCAGGCGGCGTCGACGAGGTCGAGCAGCGGGCCGTAGTGGGTGAACATCCGGCAGTCGTGCCGCTCGGCGACCATCCGGGCCTGGTTCGGGTTGGCGTCGGCGACGCCCACCAGTTCCACGTCCGGCAGCCCGGCCAGAATTCGAGCGTGGGCCTGTCCCAGATGCCCGACGCCAATCACACCCACGCGGAGTCGCTTCATGCTGTTGTTTCCCGGTCCGCGGGATAGGCCCGCGGACGCTCTATCGATCGCGAAAACCCCGGCGCGGGGTCGACCCGCGGCCGGGCGTCTAGACGGCCCTAGGCCGCCACACGAAAAAAGTTCCGCGCCGGGCGGGCCGTCGCCTGCTCGTACCGCGCGGCAAGCTCCGTTGCCAGTTGGACATTCAGAGGATGCCCCGACCGGTACGCCACCGCGTGCCCGCGGATATCGAGTCCGCACAGCGCGAGGTCGCCGATCAGATCGAGAATCTTGTGCCGGGCCGGCTCGTTGGCCCAGCGGAGTTTGTTTTCGATGAGGCCGTTCGGCCCGAACACCAGCACGTCCCGCGCGGTCGTCCGCTCGCCCATGCCGCTGGCGCGGAACGCCTGGGCTTCGGTCTCGAGCAGGAACGTCCGGCAGCCGGCGATCGACTCGGCGAATTCGCCGGGATTGATCACCTGCGTGTGGCTCTGCCGGGCGATCGGCGAGCGCGGCCCGTAATCGAGCATGTAGCTCACGGTCAGGTCTTCGTTGTCGGCCGGGTGCAGTGCGAGCGTCGAGCCGCCCGACTTCACCGCCAGCGGCTTGTTCACGGTCCAAACCGTCTTGCGGGCGTTCTGGACTTCGATGCCCGCTTCCAGCAGCGTTTGCACGAAGCCGTTGGCCGAGCCGTCGAGGCCCGGCGGTTCGGGGCCGTCGAGTTCGACCCGGCAGTTGTCGATACGAAGGCCGGCGAGTGCGGCCATGACGTGTTCGACCAGCGTGACGTGCGCGTCGCCCTGGCCCAGCGTCGTCCGCCGGGCCGTGCCGGTCACTTCCGTGACCGAAGCGGGGATCACCGGCCGACCCGGAAGGTCGGACCGGACGAACACAACACCGGTGCCCGGCTCCGCGGGGCGGAATCGTGCGAGCACGTCCCGCCCGTTGAGCAGGCCGACACCGGTCACGACCGCTGATCGCGCGATCGTTCGCTGCTGTCGATGACTGAGTTTGAACACAGAGTAACCCTCGGGGCCGGTTCGGTTCGGACAAGCCTGCCGGGGATTACTGCTTGCGCGGCGGAAGCTGCGGCGACTGCGGCTGCTGCGGCTGGGTGCCGCCGGTCGGAATGATGGCCGAGGTGCCACCGGGCTGGGCGGTCGTTGCCGGCGGGGCGGCCACGGGGAAGGTCGCATTCAGCGTCTGCACCACCGCGTCGGTAATGTCGATGTGCGCCTTGTAGTAGAGCGGGATGGCCGCCTGCGATGCGAGCTTGCGCACGACGTTCGGCTGCGTGTACATTTCGGCGTCGGTCGTCGCGTCCGGGTAGCTCATCACCAGGTCGAAGCCGTTGGCGGCGGCGACCCGCTGGATCACACCCTCGATGTCCTTGTAGATACCGACGGCGATCGTGCCCTGCTGGGCCGAGATGTCCTTACGGGCCTCGGCGTCGAGGTCCTGCATCTTGCGATCAATTTCGACGGCCCGCTTCTGGAGCTGATCCTTCTGCTCCTGCGTGACGGCCTTGGCGACTTCCGCCTGAAGCTTGCCCAGTTCGTCGCGCATCTGGGTGATCTGCTGGCCGTAGCCGTTCACCCGCGTGCTGATGATGTTGTTGAGTTGCTGGGCCTTGTTGAAGTTCTTGAGGACTTTGTTGATGTTGAGGACGGCGGTCCGCGTGGGGACCACGCCGGTCATCGCCGGGGCGGCGCCCGGGTTGGTCGCCGGCGCCTTGCCGGGCTGGGCCAGGGCCTGCAATCCCACCGCGCCGATGGCAACGGCACCCGCAAGAGCAGCGATCGACTTGTTCACGAGTCCGGTCTCCTTCCATGGGGGGCGGGTGTCGGCGGCGTCGTGCCGCGTGCGCCCGTGGTCTTTTTTCCGAACGGGCTATGTACCGCAGGCGTGGAACCGGGTCAATGCCGACCGCACGGCCGGCCCGCCCCCGCCAAAACAGGCCTTATCAAGACTTGCTTTCCTCGTGTACACTCGGGTCGCCACGGAGGGCGTCTGCACTGATCGTGCGCCGGCTGCTGTTCGGATTTATTGCGTTCGCGCTCGGTTGCTCGGGCGGCGAGAAGCCGCGCGTCCCCGTGTACGGCTCGGTGGCCTATCGCGGCTGCCCGGTCCGCGGCGGGGCGATCGCCTTCACTCCCGACAAAGAGCGCGGCACCCGCGGCACGGGCGGCAAGGCGAATGTCGGCCCCGACGGCCGATTCCAGTTGCCCGACGGCGGGCTGCCGCCCGGCTGGTACCGCGTCACGCTGGCCAGCCTCGAATCGTACCTGCCGCCCCGCTACCGCGACCCCGATCTGGCGAATCTGGTGCGCGAAGTGATTCCCGGTCGGGAAAACAGCTTCGCCATTTACCTGGACGATTGAGGGCTCTGCCGCCGATGCGACACGAGATCCGATCCGCGGAGCCGACGCCGGCCGACGCGACGAAGCCGCGCCGGTCCGCCGTCTGGACGCCGGGCTGGGCCCAGAGCTATGCCGCCGCCGAGCCCGTCGACGTATCCGTCTGCATCGCCAACTGGAACTGCATCGACCACCTCCGCGGCTGCCTGCGCTCGCTGCTCGAACAGCCGCAGGGCGTGAATCTCGAAGTGATCATCGTCGACAACGCCTCGACCGACGGCGCGCCCGAGATGGTCGCCGCCGAGTTCCCCGAAGTCCGCCTCATCCGCAACACCACGAACACGGGCTTCTCGCGGGCCAACAATCAGGCGGCCCGGGAGTCGCGCGGCCGATATCTGTTCTTCCTCAACAATGACACCGTCGTGCCGGCGATGACCCTGAAGCGGCTCGTCGACTTCGCCGACGAGCACCCGGAACTCGGCATGGTCGGCCCGCGCCTCCGCGACGGGCGCGGCCAGCTCCAGATCAGCTACCGACGGAATCCTTCCGTGTGGGCGATGCTGCACCGCACGCTCGTCTTCCGCTGGACGGGGCTCCTGCGCTCCGCCTACCGCAACTACCGCCGGCAATCGTTCGACCCGGTCGACACGAAGCGCGTGCAGGTGCTGATGGGGGCGGCGGTGCTGATGCCCCGGCCGGTGTTCGATATCGTTCAGGGCTGGGACGAGAACTACGAGTTCGGAGGCGAAGACGTCGACCTCAGCCTGCGGGTCAACCGCACGCACCCGGTCATCTATTATCCGGTGGCGGAGATCACGCACTTCGGCCGGGTCAGCTCGCGCCGCAACATCGCCTTCAGCGAGCCGAACGTGGCCGTGGGGTATGCCCGGTTCCTGCGGGCAGCGGGGACGCACCCGCTCGCGCTCGCGGGGTATAAACTGGTCGTGACGCTCGACGCCCCGGTCCAGATCGCTTCGAAGTATACGCAGTGCGCGATGCGCCTGCTCCGCGGTCAGCCGGATAAGGCGAAGAAAAGCGCGCTGGCGGCCCGCGGCCTGTGGTCGTTCCTCAGCCGGCACCTCGTCCGCTTCTGGCAGGCGTAATTGCATACCTCGTAGCCGTATTCGCCAGAATACGGCGTGCGAGTTCCAGCGAGCGCGGGCAGGATGGCAACTTGGCGAATGCCGCTACGAAGATCATTTCCGTAGCCGTATTCGCCAGAATACGGTGATCGGGATACGGCGAGCGCGGGCTCATCGGCATTCTGGCGAATGCCGCTACGAAGTGAAGAATACGCCGAGCGCTGGTCTATCGGCATTCTGGCGAATGCCGCTACGAAGAGTGACACATGGCTGACTCGCTGACGGGCCTGACCAATCCGGGTGATGCCGTGCCGTGGGGCCATAAGACCGATCCATCGCTCCGGGCCTCCAAGTTCCTTCAGGGTCCGCAGAAGCGCAGTTACGAATTCTGGCGGGCGTTCAAGATCTTCCGCGAACTCCTTTACGGCTTCCGCAAGCTGCACTTCGTCGGGCCGTGCGTCACCGTGTTCGGCTCGGCCCGGTTCGGCCCCGACCACCCGTATTACGTGATGGCCCGCGAGGTCGGCCGGCAGCTTGCCCTGCAGGGCTTCACCGTCATGACCGGCGGCGGGCCCGGCATCATGGAAGCCGCCAACCGCGGCGCGCGCGACGTCGGCGGCCGGTCGATCGGATGCAACATCAAGCTGCCCAAAGAACAGAAGCCGAACGACTACCTCGACGCCTGGGTCGACTTCGAGTACTTCTTCGTCCGCAAGCTCATGCTCGTGAAGTACAGTTACGCGTTCATCGTGATGCCCGGCGGCTTCGGCACGATGGACGAAATGTTCGAGCTGCTCACGCTGATTCAGACCGGCAAGGTGGAAGACTTCCCCGTCGCGCTGATGGGCCGGGAGTTTTACGATTCGGGCATCGCGCAGCTTCGCGTCATGGTCGAACAGAAGACGATCGATCTGGCCGACCTCGACAAGCTCACCATCAGCGACGACCCGGCCAAAGTCGTCGCCGACATCTCGGCCGTGGCCATGAAGAAGTTCGGCCTGTCGTACGGCCCGAAGGTCAAGCCGCGCTGGTGGCTCGGCGAAGAGGCGACCGCGGCGAGTTGAACGTCCGGGATTCGCGTACAATGGCGGTGTCACGTTGCACCACCATCTCTTTGCGAATCGGGGGCGCGTCATGGCGCTGACACTCGGACAGAAGATCGTCGCCTGGGCTCAGGGGCAAATGGGTAAGACCGTCGGGGCCGGCGAATGCTGGGACCTCGGCGAGCAGGCCCTGTCGAACTCCGGCGCCAAGACTTCGAACGACCTGGGTCCCGTCGGCGACGATGTCGACTACATCTGGGGCGATCCCATTGATGTGAAGAACGTCCAGTCCGGCGACATCCTGCAGATCCGCGATCACGAACAGACCATCTCCACCACTCTCGAATACACGTTCAAAGACGGCACGGAGCAGGAAGAGACCGACGAGGTATCGCTGGGTCGACCCCACCACACTTCCATCATCAACGGCAAGCTCGATGCGGACGGCGCCGTGGCGACCATCGAGCAGAACGTCGACCCGGGCGGCCGCGTGGTCCAGAACAAGAAACTTTACACCCGCGACGTGCCGGCCAAGGTGACGAAGAAGGTCGAGAAGAAGCACAACCCGACCACCGGCAAAGACGAGATGGTGACAGTCACCAAGACGGTCACGGTGACGGTGAAGGGCACGATCACGCCATACCGGCCGAAGGCGAAGTAGCGGCCGCTAATGCGAGAGCTTGGAACGCGATAACACGTCGGGTTTTAAGAACGCCGTCATTGCTTGTTCGACCTGCCTGTCTGTTGATCCAGCCGGGCCTGGAGATCGCGGATCTGCGCCTGGAGTTGTTCAACGACGGGCGCGATCTGTGATTGGGAAAACCGGCGGTGAATGTGCTGCGGGCAGTTGATGTCCCATGCTTCGATGTGAAACAGAATCGCCCGCTCGACCGCTCCCGGGTACGTGGGATCACTCAGTCCGGCCAGGAGTTCCGGGTCGTCTTCGACGACGGTGGCGTTGCCCCAGATCTTGACCCGCCGGCTGTTGGCGTAGTCCATCAGGAAGATGAACGCCTTGGGATTTTCCGAGAGGTTCCCGAGCGTGATGTACTGGCGATTGCCACCGAAGTCGGCGAACCCCAGGGTCGTGTCGTTGACGACACGCAGAAATCCGGGCGGGCCGCCGCGGTACTGGATGTACGGTTGCCCCTCGGCGTTGGCCGTTCCGAGGTAGAACATGTCGAGCCCGGCGAGAAAGTCTGTGAGGTCCGGCGTGACGCGGGTCTGCCAGCCGCGGCTGCGCTCGACCTTGGAATAGGAAGCCCGCGAACCCTTCCGGGTTTGGACCGCCTTCACGGCAGGGGTAAACGCCACATCGCTTGCAAACTCACGCATGACCGACTCCCGGGTAAGAAGCGGAGAATGGGGCCGGCTCATGAAGGCCGACCCCGGATTCCGCACGACACATCAGGCGGCGTAACTGCCGACCGACTCCGTACGAGTCGGCAGAGGCTCTGCTGCCGGGAGGTCGAGTTCCGTCGCGGCTACGTTGTTCAGGAAGTTGGTGAAGCAGCCGAGGACCACACTCGCGACGATCTCCACGATCTCGGCGTCGCCGAAGCCCGCCTCGCGGACGGCGGCCAGTTCGCCGTTGTCCACCTTGCCTCGGGTGTCGAGCACACTGTTGGCGAATTTCAGAGCGGCGTCGGTCCGGGAATCGGCCGCCTTGGCCGTGCGCCCGGCGAGGATGTCCGCAGCCGATAGTCCCGCCGCGGGGCTGATCGCGCACAGCAGGGAAGTGCAGTAGTCACACGCATTGGTCTCGCTGGTCGCGAGCTTCACCTGATTGTGCAGTTTGGCTCCGATGCCCGCACCGGCCATCGCGGTGCTGAACGCAAGATAGCTTTCGAGAACGGCGGGCGAATTGGCCATCAGCCGCGCGGCATTGGGAATGACGCCGAAGGCTTGCTTCACCGTGTCGAGCAATTCCCGGGTGCGGCCCTGCGCGCCCTGTGGATCGATGGAACGTACGCGTTGCATGGTCGTATCTCCTGATATTCCGTGTGCCGGCCCGACACGCCGGGATGGCGGGTCCGCAAAAGCTGTCACACTCCCCTGACCGAACAATACAGACAGGTCTGTCTATTATGATGCCGGCCGAAGCCGGCGGTTACGGTCCTTTCGCCTCGGCGACGAGTTTCAGTGCGGCGTCGCGGGCGACGTCGGCGGCCTCGGGTGTCTGCTGGACCACCGCCGTCACGATGGCCCCCTCGACGAGCAGACAGACGACCGGAGCCAGGCGGGTTGCACCCGGGCCCACGGCTTCTGCCACCAGGCCGGTCAGGAACTCGGCGAACCGGCGCTTGTGCCCAAGGACAAACTGCGTCCCGGCGTGACTCGGGTCGGCCAGCTCCACGGCAGCGTTCTGAAACGCGCAGCCTCGGAATCCCGGGTTTTCGAACCAGTCCTTGAGCGCGGCGAAGAATGCCCTCAACGTGTTCTTGAGTCGCTTCCCGTGCTGCTCCATGGCCGAGCGGAAGAACTCCAGGACCGCTTCTTCGCGGTACTTCAGGACCGCGAGGATCAGTTCGTCCTTGGATGCAAAATGCTTGTAGAGGCTCATTTTGGCGACTTCGGCCTCGGCCACGATCCGGTCGATACCGACAGCCCGAATGCCCTCCTGGTAGAACAGCCGATCGGCCGTTTCCAGGATTCGCTGTCGGGCTTCGGAAGTTTCGCGTGTGCGACCCATGACCATACTATACAGACCTGTCTGTATGTTGTCAATGGTCGGGAACGGTACTTTCTCGCCGTCCCGGGGCGCCCGGCTTGTCACAGTCGCGATTGGGTGCACAAAGACTCGGGCCGGGAAACAGGCGTGCTCGCCATTTCCCGGTCCGCCGATAGGACGATTCTGCCCGGAGATGATTCCGAAAATGGAGTACATGATGAAGACACTGTTTCGCCTGGCTGCCGTGATCGCCCTGGCGGTCGCGCCCGCGGCCTATGCCGCCGACGACAAGGACCACCCCGAACTCGACAAGAAGACCGCCGAGGTCATGAAGAAACTCGGCCCACTATACAAGGACGCCAAGGTGCTCCGCACCGACGGCGTGGTCGAAACCACCGTTACCCCGGACGCGGGCGAGAAGCGGACCGTGAAAGTGAAGGTCGCCGTCGAATATCAACGGCCCAATCTGTTCGCGATGCGGGCCAAGCACGACAAGGGCGGCCTCGAAGCGATTTCCGACGGCAAGTCGATGTTCATGTGCAATACCGCGAAGAAGGAATACACCGAGGCCAAGGCCCCCAAGGGACTCGACAAGGTCGGCGAGGCACTGCAAATGGTCGGCCCGGAGTTCGGAATGCTGTTCCAGAATGTGCTGGCGGCCGACCCGGCCGAGGCGCTGCTCGACGGCGTGACCGAGGGCAAACATGCCGGCATGGAGAAGGTCGATGGCAAGGAGTGCCACCACCTCAAGTTCAAGCAGGAAGGGCTGGACTGGGAGCTGTGGGTCGCGGCCGAGGGGCAGCCGTTCGTGCTCAAGGCCCTGAGCACCCGCGAGTTTCCCGGCGGCAAGATGGTCAGCGTCGAGACCTATTCCAACTGGAAGCACAACACCGACCCGACCAAGGACGTGTTCACGTTCAAGGCGCCCGAAGGGGCGAAGAAAGTGAAGGCGCTCCGCGGTGAAGACGACGACGACGATCCGCGCCGGTAACTCAGACGACTATCACCCCGCGCTCCGGCGCGGGGTGATCATTGTTGGCACAACTCAGCGATTGGCCGGTTCGGCCGCGAACACCGTCTTCCAGTCCTTTTTCATGTCGACGACGATCCAGCCGCGTGCCGGCGCGTCTTTCAGCGCTTCGACCAGTTTGCCCGTACTCTTCGGGTGCGCGTCGTAGGCGTACTCTCGCTCCGCATCAGTATGGTGGACGATCAGCCCGAAGCCCGGCCGCGGATTGCCGATGGTGGTGTACTGCAGCATCGCATGGTCGCCGTCGCTGTTGCCGAAGGCCGCAATGGGTCGCCGGCCGATGAACTGGTGGATGCCGACGGGCTTGCCGACTTTGTCGTCGACGAAGATGTGATCGAGTGTCTTGACCAGCACGGGCCCGTTGTCGCGAAACTCGAACTTCGTGACCGCCGTGGAGCCGACGACCTGTTCGGGCGGGATGCCGTAGACGCGCTCGGCCCAGACGCGCATGAAGTCCGCCCCGCCGCCGGAGACGATGAACGTCTTGAACCCGTTGGCCCGGAGGTGACGCAGCAGTTCCTGCATCGGCTGATAGGTGAGCTGATCGTAGGGCTTGCCGAACCGCGGGTGCCGGGCGGTGACGAGCCACGCTTCGACACGGGTGCGGAACTCGTCGGTGGTCATCCCGGCGTGTGTGAGGCCGATGATCCGCATCAGTCCGTCGTGGTGCGGGCCTTCGAGGAGTTTCGCCAGGTCGCCCGCGAGGGCCGCCTGCACCATCGGGTCCGCGGCCAGTTGGGGTTCGTTGGGCGCACGTCGCTTCAGTTCATCGACGACGAACGCGAGTTGGAACGGGAGCGGGTTTTCGGGCCAGAGCGTGCCGTCGTTGTCGAACACGGCCACGCGCTCGGGAACAGGCACGAACTGCGGGCTGCCGGGTGTCGTCGTCTTAGAAACGAAGTCGAGAATCGCCGACTTGCTTGGCCCTTCGTTCCACGAAGGCAGCGGATCGGTGGTCGATGGCGCCTGTGCCGATAACTGTCCGACCATGCCACAGGTGATGGCCGCGAAGATTGCAAGGCGAAGTTGAAACATCGGCTGACTCCCCGGAAACGAAAGCAGCCGGGCCACTTGGCCCGGCTGCCGTTCTTTTCATCAATTACTTGCTCGGGCTTTCCTGCAGCTTCCGCATGATCTCATCGAGGTTGAAGCTCGCGGCCTTCTGCCGCTGCGGGTATTCCTTGAAGGTCATCAGGAACTTGCCGACAAAGTCCTGCGCCGGGACGAGCAGGTAGGCCCGGTCGATCAGCCAGTCGTAATAGGTGTTCGAAGTGATGTCGGCCCGTTCGTAGGGGTCGAGCCGCAGGTTGAAGATCTTCGGCACCCGCAACGGGGTGAACGGTTCGGCCCAGACGCGCAGGGTCCCGGGGGCCCGCTGTTCCATGAAGACGAGTTTCCAGTTGTCGTAGCGCAGCGCGGTGATCTGCTGGTCGTCGTTGCAGTAGATGAACGACTCGCGCGGGCTCTTGGTCGCCTCGCCGGTCAGGTACGGGACGAGGTTGTCGCCGTCGGGGTGGACCTTGTAGGTCATGTCGCCGACCTGGTGACCCTTGAGCAGCTTGGCTTTGACGTCCGGGTCGCCGGCGACCGCGAGGAGCGTCGGCAGCCAGTCGAGGTGGCTGACGATCTGGTTGGAGACGCTGCCCGGCTTGATCTTGCCCGGCCAGCGGACCATGCACGGCACCCGGTAGGCGCCTTCCCAGTTGGAGTTCTTCTCGTTGCGGAAGGGCGTCATCGCGCCGTCCGGCCAGGTGTTCATGTGCGGACCGTTGTCGGTGCTGTACATCACGAACGTGTTGTCCGCGATGCCGGCGTCGTCGAGCGCCTTGAGCACGGTGCCGACGTTCTTGTCGTGGTCGATCATGGCGTCAACGTATTCGCTCATCCATCGGCCCGACTGTCCCTTGCTCTCCGGCTTGACGTGGGTGCGGAAGTGCATGTGGGTGAAATTCACCCAGACGAAGAACGGCTTGTCGGCCTTGGCCTGCCGGCTGATGAACTCGACGGCCCGTTCCGCCGTGACGTCGTCGATGGTCTCCATCCGCTTCCGGGTCAGCGGCCCGGTGTCCTTGATGACCTGCTTGCCGATCTTGCCGAACCGCGGGTCGACGGTGGGATCGTCCTTGTCCGAAGCCTTGCAGTCCATCACGCCGCGGGGGCCGTATTTCGCGCGGAAGGCGGGGTCCTTCGGGTAGTCAGCCTGCTCCGGCTCCTCTTCGGCATTCAGGTGATACAGGTTGCCGAAGAACTCGTCGAACCCGTGGACCGTCGGCAGGAACTCGTTCCGGTCGCCGAGGTGGTTCTTGCCGAACTGGCCGGTCGCATAGCCGTGCGACTTGAGCAGGGTGGCGATGGTCGGATCCTCGGCCCGCAGGCCGAGCGACGCGCCGGGAAGGCCGACCTTCGTCAGGCCGGTCCGCAGACCGTGCTGGCCGGTGATGAACGACGACCGGCCGGCGGTGCAGCTCTGCTCGGCGTAGTAGTCTGTGAACATCATGCCTTCCTTGGCCACGCGGTCGATGTTGGGCGTCTTGTAGCCCATCACCCCGTGCGAGTACGCGCTGATGTTCGACTGGCCGATGTCGTCGCCCCAGATGATGCAGATGTTCGGCTTCTTGCCGCCGCGCTGGGCGTTGGCCGCGACATTATTGTTGTGGGTCGCCAGTGCGAGCATGCCCGCGGTGCTGACGCCCGCGTCGCAGCAGGCCGGTGCATCCTTGCCGGCCGTCGCGGCGGGTGGCCCGCCCGCGGCGTGCGCCGCGGCAGGGATACTCAGCCGCCCCGAGGCGACTGCCCAGCCCAGCGTCGCGCCCAGCGCGAGCAAGGCCAGTTGTGAAGCTCTCCGATTCATGGTTGTCCTTTCTCGACGGGGATCGAATCGACCCGGGATTTCGCCCGGTTTTCGATAAGCAAATCCGGGCACGATCATGACAGGGATCGGCTGATCGAATTCTAGTTACAAAGCGCCCTATTTGCTGATCTCGAACAAAAAACTCTCGACGGACGTCGGTCATCTCGAATGAATGCGTGGGGTCGCTGCCCCGGAACGACTGGCCGAACAACCGGGGCGTGAGAATCGCCCTCACGCCCCGTCGCGATAATCAGTTTCCGCTCGGCAGCGGAATATTGAAGCCCTTCTTCTTCAATTCCTCACGAATCTGCATCATCCGCTCATACTGTGGCAGAGTGATCGGACCCGTGTAGCTTTCGCTCTGGAGCTTCCGCGGCGGGTATTCAACGTACGTCTTCATCAGCGCCTGGACCTGATCATTCATCAGTACAGCAACCCAGGTTTTCTCAGTCCAGTTGGTCATGAACAGATCGTACCGCTCCTGCGGATCCTGCCATAGGTCGAAGATCTGGGGAACCGTGGCGACGTACTTCTCCGGGCCTTTCCAGCCCAGGTTCGTGTCCACGGCAAGTCCGCCGGTCGGCTGACCGTTGTCGCCGCGGAGGTTGAAGGTGATTTTCCATTGGCCGGTCCGAATAGCACCGGGGCTGAGCTCCATCTCGGTGAAGTAGAACCAGTTGGTCCGACTGCACTTCCCGGTACCCGTCAGCAGCGGCGTCATGTCATGGCTGTCGAAGATCATCGGTTTGTTTTCCCGATCGTTCTTGGGCAGTTCGACACCGGCGAGGGCGGCAAAAGTAGCCATCAGGTCCAGGCCGCCGACCGTGTCGTCGACGCGCGTCCCCGGTTTGATTTTCCCGGTCCATCGAGCGAGGGCGGGCACGCGGTTGCCGCCCTCGCGCACGGTTCCCTTCGTCCCGCGGAAAGGTGTATAGCCCGCGTCCGGATAGACGTCCTGCCAGGCGCCGTTGTCCGTTGTGAAGAACACCAGAGTATTGTCGGAGAGCTTCAGCTCGTCCAACTTGTCGAGCAGCTTGCCGACGCGCGCGTCGAGTTCGCAGATCGAGTCGGCGAACTTGGACTTCGAAAGTGACTTTCCCTTGAAGTCCGGATGCGGAAGATTGGGCTGGTGAACCTTCATGAAGTTCACGTTGATGAAAAACGGATTACTATCTTTCGCGGCAGACTCGAGGAAATCCAGCCCGGCTTTTTCCACGTAGGCATCGACATAAGGGATGCCGACGACTCCCTTTTCGGGCGTATTGACGTATTCGCCATTGACCTTCCAATCCTCGACGACTTTCCCGTCCTTGAGTGTCAGCGATCCTTTCGTCACTTTCTCGAACAGTTTGCGGAGGTTTTCGTCCATGTCCGGGTTCCAGGCCCGGTCGGCGTACGTGTAGGCGTTGAGGTGGTAGAGCAGGCAGTGCTTCATGACATCGTAACCGTGGGCGCTCGGCAACGCATGGTCCGCCTCGCCGAGGTGCCACTTACCGGTGAAGTACGTCTTGTAGCCGCCCTTTTTGAGGACCGATGCCAGCGTCCATTCCGCGGCGGGCAGACCGCCCCCCTGGCCCTGAAACGCGACGGTGGTCATACCGCTGCGATTCGGTATCCGGCCGGTCTGCATGGCGGCGCGACCGGGCGTGCAACTCGGCTGACCGTAAAAGGAAGTGAACAACATTCCCTCTTTGGCCATGCGATCGAAGTTCGGCGTCGGCATTCCGCGGTTGCCGCCGCCCAGGTAACAGCCCAAATCGCCGTAACCGACATCATCACCGACGATCAGGAGGATGTTGGGCTTCCTGCCGTTTTGCTCGGCCCCGGCGGCGACGTGCCGGTTGTGGGCGGCCATCGCGAGCATGCCCGCGGCGCTCGCACCGGTGTCGCAGCAGGGCTGCGCGG
>JAIBBI010000274.1 GCA_019694755.1 Gemmataceae bacterium | reverse complement strand
TGGCCGGGCGGGGACAGGACGGCCTTCGGCGCGGGGGGTTAGGACCGGATGTGGTGTTGTTGTTCCTCGACCGCGAAGTACTCTGCGGTCTTCTGGTCGGATTGGACGTCGCCGAGGGCCTGTTCGAGGAAACGGCTCGCCTTCAGGCAGTCGGAGCCGGTGTAGCCTTCGGTGCGGACGATTGTCTCACCTTCGGGCGAGGCAATGATCTCGATGGACCGTGGCATCAGACGCCCTCCGTGACGACGAGGCGGATGCTGCCGTCGCTGAGCGACTGTTCCCGGACGGTCAGGCCCTTGCGGCGTGCTTCGATGCGGGTCTTCTCGACCGCGTAGGCCTGGAGCAGTTCGTTCAGTCGGGCCGGGTCGCCCCAGGCGCCTTCGTAGTTGTCGTAACGCGTCGTGCCCGTCGTCGTGTCGACGACCACGGGGTACCGCCAGTCGCGCAGGCGCACGACCAGGCCCGTCGCCGGGCCCTGGTAGAGCGGCACCGTGTCGTGGACCGGCGGGTCGAGTTGCAGTCGCGAGCAGGCCGCGGCGATCGCAACCGCGTCGCGCAGCTTCGTCTGAATGGTCACGATGTGGGACATCGCAGGGTCTCCAGTAATAGTGTGAAGAGGGAGGTCAGAACGAGTGGGTTACCGACGGCGGGGGCGGCGCTGACTTGAAGATGAGCGGCCGGGCCGGATGTTGCCCGACGACAACTGCCCGGCCACCGCGAGCACCAGCGCGATCACAAACAACACGCTCGAATTGAACAGCCATCCGAAGAACGACGCGATCACGAAACTCCAGCCGACGTACACCACGTTCAACTGCTGTCGTGCGTTCATAAGCCTCCGGGGTTGAGGGAAGGGGCGAGAAACGATAATGGCCGGCACCCTGTGCGGTGCCGGCCATCGTCAGAGCGATTTTAAGTTATCTATCCTGCCGTAGCCTTACGCCGCCCGAGACTGATCCATATTGGCAGACGGGCCAATCGTCTCGCTGGAGTTGGCGGAGTGTTTAACCTGACGGGCGAACTGTCCGAGACCGAGCGCACGCCGGACAGTCTGGGCGTGGCAGCCTAGTAGCTCTGCAATCTGCGATGCAGATTGGCCGTCGGCGTGAAGTCGACTGGCCTCATCACGAATGCGATCGATCTTGTTGGGCCGGCCCCATGGGCGTCGACGTGACCGCATCTCCGCGGCGTAGTCAATTCCGTGCTTTTCGCACCAGTATTTCATCGCCTTGGGTACGGCGTCAAATGCCCAACTCATTTGCCTGGCTATTTCTGTTTGTGACAGACCTTGAAGATGGAAGTCTCGCACTTCTTCACAGCGTGATATCCAGTCCGGAACGACTTTGAGAGGGATGATCTCCTCGCCATCGGGCGTGTCATGTGGAGCCTGCCCGCCTTCCATGATCTCGTTCACGACGCGAGCCGTGTGACGAACCCACGTTGTCTGCAGGTGCGGTCGAACTAGGCCCCGGACACGAACCGCCGTCACCGTGAGCGGACCCATGAGCTGCCGGATGATCCGGTTCGCCTCGGGCACCTCACCACCCAGAAGGGTGAGGATGTTACCGAGTTGTCGCTCGATCCAAGCACGAGTAGGGCGGGCGGCGGGCGTTTGGAGGATGGCCGTTTCGGCCCTCAGTTCTGCATCGAGGTCAGAGCGTTCTGACCGTAGAGATCGAAGACGGCGACCAACATCGTCGTCCGCTCCGCCTTGCTCCTGCTTCTCAATGAATTCCACGAGGCGTCTGATCCGATTCTCGACATCCTCTCGCCGACGACTCAAGTCCGCCACCCGACTGGGCCGTATCGTCGAAGCAATGCGATCGTATTCAGCGATCGCCGATGATTCGACTACGTTTACCCATGACTCATCCGCCTTGAGCCACGTGGTCAGTGCACTCAGGATGTTCGACATTGCTGCGGTACGGCTGACCTGATACGAGAAGCTGCACTGCCCTTTAAGATGGTTGCGGCACATCATGTAATGTTGACCCGCCGTTTGAAAGAAACCGCCGCACTTCCCGCAGACGAGGACATGATGCAGCAGAAACCTACTCGCTCGGTCTCGGACCGACGAACCGCCAAGGCGGCCGTTCTCCTTTCTCGCCGACTGGCATGCTTTCTCATTCGCGTCAAGGAGAGATTGCGCTTCGGCAAACAATCCGTCGTCGATGATGCGCAGATGTTCTCGCCAGCGCGTCCAGTTTTTGAGATCTTCTTCGGTTCTATGCTCGACACGCAATCGCGTGCCCTGTCTGACGTTTTGCCGCAGGCCCCATACCCATTGCCCAACGTATTTTTTGTTTCTCAGAAGCGTCCGGACACGCGTGCGCGACCATACACCTTTTTGTACCCGACGCCCGACGGGAACGCGCTCCCGGTTCAGGGTCGCGACGATCCGCCCGATCGCAAGCTTTTCCTTGACAAACATCTTGAAGATTCGATCCACGACGGCCGCCTCCTGCTCGTGAATCATGTATTGCCGGCGGATCTTTCTTGAGCAGGATTGTGGTTCATCTGAAAGCGGTTTTGAGCGGTATCCGTAGGGGCAGTCACCTACGCAGAGGTCGGCTAGCACCAGATCTTCTTGACCTCGCAGGACTGCGGCGGCAAGAATGCGAATTTGCTCCTGGTTCAGGTAGGATTGACAAAAGGCGTTCAGCTCCCAGCCCTGCTGCTGAGTGTTGAATCCCTCAGTTACGCTGTAGACTGTGACACCGTGGTCTTGAGTCAGTTCGCGGAACAAGTCCATCGAAAGAAAGAGAGCGCGGGCGAGGCGAGACAGGGAATCAACGTAAAGGACCGTGAATTGATGCTGGCGAGCGGCAGCCAACATGGCATTCAATCCGGCACGATCCCCCCGCGTTCCCGAAATAGCGTCGTCCCGGAATTCGAGCGCTGGGAGTATGAGGTGACCGTTTGCCTCCGCTGCTTCTCGGCATTTGCGGAATTGCTGTTCGATGCTGGAAGCGTCTTGGAGATCCGAGCTGAAGCGAGCATAAACGGCGGCCCGTTTGTCGATCGTTTGGCCCGGGCGACGCCGGCCGGGCATTGGCGGAATCGCCATTGCCAGCATGACGGGGTGTGCTAGATTTGTGCTATCTTGCGGTCTAAGAGCCTATCCCAAAACCGCAGTTGACGCCACGACGAGTTTTGTCGAGACTGGCCGCCTGCGGCATGTTGAAATGGTGTTTTTTGGGAGCTTCACGGATGAAGCCGGACGAGGTCGTGATCGAG
>JAIBBI010000012.1 GCA_019694755.1 Gemmataceae bacterium | reverse complement strand
CGACGACGATCACCGCGCCAACGAAATTTGCCGCCTGAAGCGATAGCGACCACCGGCCCTCAATCCTGTAAGCCGCGATCAAACTCAGTGTCACTGGGATGGAGAAGGCAAGCGTGTCCGGTAGAAAGAGCCACTCGGCGTATCCCAGCGTGACGCAGGCCAATGCGAGACTGAGGTAAAGGCTCCTGTGAAACCTACGGGCAGCAGGACTATCCATGTGCCACCTCCTGCAAGCCAACGGCAGACAAATACCTATCCCCTCGGATTCTCAAGACAGGTGTGCGAGGCGGCGCCGGATAATCCACCGGCCCGATCAGGAGAAGTGCTATCCTGGATTCATCCCCTATCTCCCCGCCAGTCGGGACATGCGGATCACAGTGGGGCCACTGCGCTAAGGCCTTGAGGACCGTCGCCAATCCGCGCCGGTGTGCCAACGGATACCGAAGCCATGTATCGCCTGAACGAACCACAATCTCCAAAGCTCCATCCTGCGTCCTCGACCATTCGGTGGCCAAACCAGCCAGGTAGGAGAGAGTCGGTTCACAATTTCCTCGTCCCGGGTCGGCTACCGCGCGGAGACCAACACCGGAAGATCGGTCGAACTCGCGGACCATCAAGCGGCTGACACGGGCAGTAGTTCTCCAATGGATCCACCTCGGACTGTCCCCGATTCGAAACGGTCGCAAGCCGTGAACATCCGAGCCATCGATCAATGTCCGCACGGTCGTCCTTTTCTGGCCATGCGCCAGCATGCGGCTCTGGAAAACGCGGAGAATCCGATCGAGGTCGACCTTGCCCGGATCGGGAGAGACCCAAAACTCACCTTCGCCACCAATGCTTTTTGACACTTCGAACAGCCCGAATGGGTAGCTTTGCCGGACGACGATCATCGGATCGGGGTAGACTCCCCGCGCCAGCGTCATGCCGATCCGGGTCGGCCTGTCTCCCGACGATGCGATTGCCTTGCGGACGGTCGGGCCGTCGCCCAGGGCAATCTCCGCGACTGCCCCGCGAATGAAAAGGTGGCTGTTGTCAATGGGCAACACCTGAATCTGAAATGGACGGCCCGCGGTTCCGGAATCGGGCCATGCGACGCGGAATCGGCACCGGGGCAACCCCCGCCAGGCCTGCCACGCGTTGACGAAAAGCAGGGTCAGTAGGATGTACCCGATGATCATCAGGAGGTTGATGTTCTTCAGGATTGCGATCAAAATGAATCCACAGGCGGTGACGAACCAGTAACGCCCGGCCGGCGTCAGACGGAGTCGCCAATCGGCGGCTTTTGACATACTGACGAATGTAGCAGCTGCCGGCCGGGGCGAAACCCCCAAAGGAATCCGCATGCGACGACTTTACAGATGGGCTTTGATTCTGGGCGGGGTAACGGCCGTGATAGCGGGCATTAGCGTGCCCCTGAAGGGGTGGGTCGCGAGAAACTCGGCCCCTAAATACTCTTCTGCAGCCGTCACCCGCGGCCGCGTCGAGACGGTGGTCAACAGTACCGGCACGGTCAAACCAGTCCACTCGGTCGTTGTCGGGGCATTCGTGTCCGGTCCGATCGAGAAAATCTACGTCGATTTCAATTCGACCGTGACCGAAGGTCAGTTGATGGCCCGAATCGACCCGAAACTTCTGACGGCCGCCGTCGAACGGGACCGGGCCGCGCTGCGGACCCAGCGGGCAGAGTTGGCCCGCGTTGAAGCTCTCCTGCAGCAGGCCAAGAACAACGAGGAGCGGGCCCGACGCCTTCAATCGGTCAACAAGGAGTACCTGTCGGGCACTGAAATGGACCAATACCACTTCGCCCGCCTGACACTGGAAGCCCAGAAGGAACTCGCGGAAGCGACGATTTCGCAGGCCGAGGCCAACCTGAAGAACACAGAAGCCAACCTGGACTATACGCAGATCAAGGCACCGGTCAGCGGCATGGTCATTGAGCGAAAAGTCGACACCGGGCAGACCGTCGCGGCCTCGTTCCAGACGCCGGAATTGTTCGTGGTCGCGCCGGAGATGGAAAAGAGCATGCACATCTATGCCAACGTGGACGAGGCCGACATCGGCCTGATCCGCTTAGCCCAGGAGCGGGACAAGGTCGTCAAGTTCACTGTCGATGCCTACCCCGGCGACCTTTTCACCGGCCGGGTGTACCAGATTCGGAGAAATGGCACGGCTAATCAGAATGTAGTCACCTATCCCGTCCTCATCGAGGCAGGCAACGCCGAACTGAAACTCATGCCCGGCATGACTGCCAATATCTCCTTTGAGATCGAAGCCAAGGACGACGTCGTCCGGATTCCGTCAGCGGCGTTTCGATTTCTTCCGACGCAGTCTCAGGTCCGCGACGAGGACAAAAAGTACATCGACGCCAAACCGGTCGACAGCCAGGAACAGCCCCTGCCCCGCTCGGCCAGTGAGAAGGCGGAGCAGGCGAAAAACCGCCGCAAGCGTACCGTCTGGGCGGTCGACGGCGAAAAACTCCGGGCGATACCGGTGGTACTCGGTTTGATTGACAATCAGAACGCCGAGTTGATTGAAGGCGAAGTGAAGGAAGGCGATTTGCTCGTCACCGGGCTGGATACCGGCGCGAAGTAACTGCGGATTTCAACAGGGCCCCCTATGGAGATTTTCGACCTGCTGGTCATCTCGCTCCGCCAATTGGCGAAGAACAAGCTGCGGAGCGGGCTGACGGTACTGGGCGTTGTCATCGGGATCGCGGCCGTGACCACAATGGTCTCGATCGGTCAGGCGACGGGCGACCTCGTGCGTACGCAGTTCCAAAGTCTGGGTGCGAATGTTCTGATCGTGTTTCCCGGCCGGGTTCAAAAGGCCGGCGTCAGCGAGGGCAAGCGCGCCAGCTTGACTGCCGCCGATGCGGCCGCTGTTGCATCGGATTGCCCGTCCGTGCGAGCCGCGTCACCCCTTGTGGGGACTCAGGGTCAGGTGATCGGCGGCAACGTGAATTGGAAACCGAACGAACTGCTGGGAGTCGGGCCCGATTACCTGGCCGTTCGCAATTGGCCGATGGCATCCGGTGCGTTTCTCAGTGAACGCGACGTGCTGGGTGCGACGAAAAACTGTGTGATCGGCCACACCATCGCGCAGAAGTTATTCCCAGGCGCCGATCCGATGGGCCAGCAGATCCGGATTCGCAACATTCCCTTCACCATTACCGGCGTGCTCGCGAAAAAAGGCGCCAATATGGTGGGTCAGGATCAGGATGACATCATCCTGATGCCTTGGACGACGGTACGGAAGCGGCTGCAAGGGTCCAACTTCGCCAACGTCGACGTGATTCTCGTTTCCGCCCGGAGCGAAGACTCCTCGGCGAAGGCTGAACAGGAAATGTCGCTGCTACTCAACGAACGGCACAAGATTTCGCCGGGCGAACGGTCCGACTTTCACGTCGAGAATACCGCCGAGATCGCCAAAGTGCTCAACGTGATCACGTCGACCATGACAGCCATGTTGTCGGCCATCGCGGCCATTTCGCTGGTCGTGGGCGGCGTTGGCATCATGAATATCATGCTCGTCTCCGTGACCGAGCGGACGCGGGAAATAGGGCTCCGGATGGCATTAGGGGCCAGACCCCGCGACATCCTCTGGCAATTCCTTGTCGAAGCCGTGGTCCTGTCCTGCGTGGGTGGGGCGATCGGCATCGCTATGGGAATCTCGGCAAGCTACGCGATCACGGCGGGTCTGAATGCCATGCTACCGGACGCGCATTGGCCCTTCGTCGTCTCCGTCCCGGCGGCGATCATCGCCCTCGTTTTCGCGGGTTGCGTCGGGGTGTTTTTCGGCTTCTACCCTGCCCGACGCGCCAGCCGCCTCGATCCCATTGAAGCTCTCCGGTACGACTGACTCCCGTCACGCGGCGGCTTGGCATTGACCGGGCTGCCGTTTCACGCCATACCCACCGGCCGCCGATGGCTCTGATCGAACTCCGCGACCTGGCAAAGACCTATGACCTCGGGGAGGTCCAGGTGCACGCGTTGCGCGGCGTGACGCTCGACATCCGCGAAGGGGAATTCGTCGCACTCATCGGCCCCTCGGGGTCGGGTAAATCCACGCTCATGAATCTCCTCGGCTGCCTGGACCGACCGACGCGAGGGAGCTACGTGCTTGCCGGCGAAGAGGTCGCAGGTTTGTCGCGGGATCAACTCGCGCAGGTCCGCAGTCGTCGCATCGGCTTTGTGTTCCAGAACTTCAATCTGCTGGCCCGTACGAGCGCGCTCGAAAACGTCGAAACGCCCCTGCTATACAGCAAGGCGTTCGGGCGGAGCGATCGCCGGGCAAGGGCGGCCGAGTTGCTCGATCGCGTGGGCCTCGGCGATCGGCACGACCACCATCCCAATCAACTCTCCGGTGGCCAGCAACAGCGCGTGGCTATCGCCCGGGCCCTGGTCAATAAGCCGGCCATCCTGCTTTGTGACGAGCCGACGGGCAATCTCGATACCCGCACCAGTCGCGAGGTCATGAACTTCTTCCGCTCGCTCAATGCCGACGGATTGACGGTGATCCTCGTGACACACGACCTGGAAGTGGCTCGCCGGGCCGACCGCGCACTGGTCCTGATCGACGGTGGAGTCGTAGCGGACACGACCGACTTCGATCAAGCCGCGGAGATGCTGCACCGCCGAGTGCTGGACGGTGACGACGCATGAACCGTCTCGGCCTGCTGCTAATGATCGGAGTTGTCGGCTGCACGACGACGGCGGGCGAGGTCTGCCGAAATGCCATCCTGCCGGAGGCGCGGGTTGTTGCCACTCGCGATCCGGGCCAACTTCCGACGGCACGCATCCCGGATTCCGTCGCACCGCGGACCGTCTCCGACCCCCGCCCGCAGGAAACGGAATGGCGACTGTCCCTCGACGAAGCGATCAAGGTGGCGTTGGACAACGCACGAGTGATCCGAGTCCTGGCCGGGGTGACGGCCGTCTCCAGCGGCCGGACGGTCTACGACCCTGCCATCGCCCTGACGGCAATTGATCAGGAGCAGGGCCGGTTCGACCCCAACTTTCAGCAGAAGAACCGATACACCCGGCTGGAGAACGCGGCCGCGTTCCTGGACTTGATCGAACCCAATCGAGCGTTGCTAACCAATACAGTCTCCGACGAATTCCGGAGCGATGTCGGCCTGAATAAGACGAACGTCCTCGGTGGCGAGTGGGGGTTGAACTGGGTGGAAACGCCGACGCGGTTCGGCGGCCTCGGGATCACTCCCCTCAATCCGCAAAACCGAAGCGCGGTCGAACTCTCTTACAACCAGCCATTGCTTCAGGGCGGTGGATTCGTGGTCAACACGGCCCCGATCGTCATCGCGCGGCTGAACACCGAGCGGTCCTTCTTCCAGTACAAGGGATCGGTTCAGGACCTGGTCAGCGGTGTCATCGAAGCTTACTGGAACCTCGTTTTCGCGCGGACGGAACTTTGGGCCCGCCAGATCCAGGTGCAACAGGCCGAAGGTGCGTACAAACGTGAAGAGGCCCGAAAGGCCAGCGGCCTGGGCGACCTCAAGGATGTGGCACAAGCCAAGTCGACGTACACGCAGTTCAAGGCGCTACTTGTCGCAGCAGAAGCGGCCGTCCTGACCCGGGAAGGGGCGCTTCGCAACATACTGGGGATCCCACCGGATGACGGCCGTGTCCTCGTTCCTGTTTCCGCGCCGACCAACAAACGACTCCGCCCGGAATGGAATCAAATCGTCCAACTCGCCGAGCAGCGACGCCCGGACATCGTCGAGCTGAAGCTCGTTGTCGAAGCCGATCAGGTCCGACGGGCCCAATTGGCCAATGGCGCATTACCCCGACTCGATCTCACGGGCCTGTACCGATGGAATGGATTCTCCGGTGAAATGCCCAACGGTGAACGCCTGGCGACCGGCGCGGGGCAGTACACGGACTGGTCGGTCGGCGTCAATTTCTCAGTGCCACTGGGCTTGAGACAGGCGCGAGCGCGGGTTCGGGAGATCGAACTGCTTACGGCACGGGATCGCGCGTTTGTCGACCAGAGCGTCCACGCAGCGATCCATGAATTGGCCGCGACGATGCGCGACCTCGACAGCAGCTACGAGCAGTACCTGGCGTACCGTCAGAGCCGGGCCGCGGGGCTCGAAAACCTGCTCGTCCAACTCGAGCAGTTCCGCGCCGACCGGGCAATCTATCTGTCCGTCCTTCAGGCGCTCAACGACTGGGGCAATTCTGTCACCAACGAGTCGCGGGCGCTGGTCAGCTACAACATTCAACTGGCCACGCTGGAACGTCAGACGGGCACCATCCTGGAAACCCACGGACTGGTCTTCGCCGAGGAGCGGTTCCGCATGGCCGGGCCGCTGGGCTGGAGCCACTGCCGCGACTACCCGAAGGCACTGCCGCCCGGTGGCGAACCTCAAAAGTACCCGTCCACGGGCGAACCGGGTGAAAACTCATTCGATTTGAAGAACCCGGCCAAGCCGTAGCCGTCAGCGGGGCACGGGAGTCTTTTCCAGAATCTCCGCGATCACAGCCGACGCTTCTTCGGCCGCCCCGCCGGGAGGAGTACCCTTCAACTGCAACCGGTGGGCCAGCACAACCGGCGCGAGTACCTTCACGTCATCCGGCAGAACAAAGTCGCGGCTATCGGCCCGGGCCAGACTCTGTGCAGCCCGGTAAAGTGCGAGGCCCGCACGAGGACTCGCTCCCACGGAGACTCGTGGGTGTTGTCGCGTCGCCGTACAAACGTCCAACACGTAGTCGGCGACCGCGGGCTCGATTCGGGTGGCACGCGTCAGGGACTGTAACCCGAGTACATCCTGAACCGACAGCACGGAGCCGAGCGAATCGACTGGCTCGCCGGTCCGATGCCCCGAAAGCATGGCACGCTCGGATTGCCGGTCCGGGTAGCCGACAGACACCCGCATCAGAAACCGATCGAGTTGGCTTTCCGGCAGCGGATACGTCCCTTCGTACTCAAAAGGGTTTTGGGTCGCGAGCACCATGAACGGTGGCCCTAGCGGATGAGTCGCGCCGTCGACGCTGACCTGCCGTTCGCTCATGGCCTCGAACAATGCGCTTTGCGTCCGGGGCGTGGCACGATTAATTTCGTCGGCCAGAACGACCTGCGCAAAGAGCGGACCCGGCTGGAACTTGAAATCCTGCGAGTCTTGGCGGAAAATGCTGGTGCCGATCAGATCGCTGGGCAGCAAGTCGGGCGTACACTGAATGCGGTGGTACTCGCAGCCGAGACTTCGGGCCAGCGCCTTCGCGAGCAGCGTTTTGCCGACTCCGGGGACGTCCTCAACAAGTAGGTGCCCCTCGGCCAACAGCGCGACGACGGCGAACCGAATCAGTCGCGGCTTGCCAAATAGAACTGAACCGATGTTGGTTTCGAGCTTCGCGATGAGCCGAGTGGCATCCGCGGCGCTGGGGGTGGGTTGTCCGGTGGTGGCAGCATCCATATTGCCTTTCCAATGTAGTGCCCGACCGGCCGGACAGCCAGTGCGGCATGTACGGGTTCCCCGTGCAAAGGGGACAAATGCTCGACGGTGATATCATCGCCCGGGAGATTTTCGCCGCGACCCGGCGAGCCGGTCGACCGGACACGTTCCTGTCGCAGGAACTCGCCGACGGCGTTCTGCATTTCTTGCGTGCCCTCGATAAAACCGCCTCACCACAGGAGATACGAGAAACGGCGGTCGCGGCGATCCGTTCTTTGGGCCACCCCACGCTTGCGTCGTTCGTCGGAGAATCGTTCGCCTCGGTCGTCGAGGATCCGGAACAGCGATCGGACGAGTCGATCTATCCCCCCAATCTGATTGCGGCCGAGACAGCGGGTCTAATCACGATCGGCGACAAAGATCATCCGACGACATTGACAGGTGGCCTGCTCGACCCGCCGGCTGCCAATACCCGGGTCGTCGACTGGATGAAAAGACTGCTTGATGCCCGGATGCGGTTCGAGCGTTTCGTGGTCTTCGACGAAGTCGAAAGACACGTCGCCGATTCCGACCCGACAGAGTGGCTCGAATCCGTATGCAGCGGACTTCTCGCCAGTGGATTGCTGGCAGTCATTCACCTGAATCGCCCTGCCAGGGCCGACGCAATGCCGCTGTTTGCGCCCGCCCAGCCGACCTTCTGGCCGGAAGCGGAGTCGGACCTGAGCCTTCGCCTGCTCTCGGCGGCACGGCAAATGGGCCGACTGCCGATCCGATGGGTTTGGCACCTCAACGAGTCGAACGACTTGCTGGCCGAGGCGATGCGACTCACCTGTATGACCGGCGGCTTGACTATCGTAGGCGAACGACCACGATCGGCCCCTTGGCTCGCGACAGGACTACCGGCCGGATGCCCCGCGGTGATTCAGCAGACCGGCATGTCGCTTACCGCACTCCGCGAATACCTTTCGGAACGAGGCGACGAAGGCCCGTTCGAAGACCGCTGCAACAGCCTGGCCCGTCTTGCGCTCGCCACAGGAAACGCCAAGAAGAGGTTCCTTCGGGCCGCACGCCCCGACCTGCAGGAGCGATTCATCGTCGATCGATCCTGCTTGGCGCTGCACGTCGATGGTCTGGATCGAGTATCGGACGGAAGCAGTTCTTTGAGGCGTGCCATCATTGATCAACTGGAGAGCGCGTGTCGACCCGAGTTTCAACTCGGCTCGGCGACGTTAGTCCTTCCCGAGGTCCGCATCGCCTTGGCCGACATTGATGCGGAATCTCCAATGCTTGCC
This sequence comes from Gemmataceae bacterium, assembly GCA_019694755.1. Classification (GTDB taxonomy): domain Bacteria; phylum Planctomycetota; class Planctomycetia; order Gemmatales; family Gemmataceae; genus JAIBBI01. Next base: position 60,130 of record JAIBBI010000012.1, on the reverse strand, counting down.
GAGGCCGCTGGGAGTCCTTTACGAATGGAAATGGGCGCAGACGGAAACTTCCATGCGGATCGGGACGCGAACAAGGTCGCGCGAGTCTGGACTAGCTCAAAGGCCGCGAATTTGCGACTTGTATGGCCCTCAAACACCCGATGAATTAAGCCTATCCATCGCAATTATTTTCATTCGGGCACTTGCAATTGCTCCGAAATCAGGATAAGATACGGCCGATTTCGCAGAATACTCCGAATTCAACACTGGAACCCGGCGGGTCCGCCGGTACTTCAAGGCGTTGAATGGACTTGCCGAGTACATGCGACATCGAAAGGACCGGGGCCGATCCAATGCCCCATACAGCCACCGCAAATGACTCCGGATTCAGTCTGGACGGGTATCACGTTCTGCAACCGCTTGGCGAAGGCGGTATGGCCGCAGTGTACCTCGCATACGATGTGGCGTCGGGCCATCGTGTCGCAATCAAGTATCTCAGTGACGATCTAGCTCGCGAGAAAGTCAACGTCGATCGCTTCTATCGCGAAGCCCGGATCGGTGAGAGTCTCCAGCATCCCAATCTAGTCCGCACGATTGGCCATGGGCTCGATCCGGCAACAGGCCGGCACGCCATGGTTATGGATTACATCGACGGCCCGAGTTGCGAGTATCTGATTCGCCGGGACGGTCGAATCGGAATCGATGACGCATGTCTGATCATTTACCATGTTGCCAAGGCGCTGGCGTTTCTTCACGCCCAGGACGTCATCCATCGCGATGTCAAACCAGACAACATCCTGATCGGTTCGGACGGAATTGCGCGACTGGCTGACTTCGGGCTCGCGAAAAAACTAGGCGGTCGCGACGATGTCACCACGATGTCGGGAGGCGTGGGGTCGTCGTGGTATATGCCGCTGGAGCAGGCCCGCAATGCCCAATTCGTCGACGGTCGCAGCGACTTGTTCGCACTCGGGGCCACTTTCTACCACCTCCTGACGGGTGAAGTCCCCTTCCCCGGTCACAACCATGCCGAGGTAATCGCCCGAAAGGTCGCGGGACAGTTTACACCCGCTGGGAAGTTGAACCGGGAAGTACCCGCCGCGATTGACCGTATCCTGACCCGACTCCTCGCGACCGACCCGCGACGGCGCTATGCTTCCGCGCTCGATCTCATGATCGAATTCGAGAAGTCGCAATTGCTCAACGGTTTCCGGGCAGCTATCGCTCTCGGCCCGCCTCTGTCGGCCCACATCGCGCCGCCGACCCTGGCCGCAACTAGCCCCGATCTCCGCTTCCCTCAATCGGAGATCGACACACCACTCGACGATTCGCCGTGGCATCTTCGAGTTCGTGACGAAGAGTCGGGGCGAGTCTTTACGCGAGAAGCGACCACAGCTCAAGTTCTTGCCGGGCTTCGCAACGGACTCTGGCCGACCAACGTTCAGGCGGCCCGAGGGGAACGCAGGCAGTATCGCGTGATTTCCGAATACCCGGAGTTTCGAAATCTTGTCCTCAGCCAACCCGTACCGCAACAGGTTGCGCCACCGCGATCTTACTTGCGACTGTTGGTCCTTGCGGGATTCGGCGTGGGTCTTCTGGGGGCGGCCATTCTCGCCAGTCTCCTTCGCCCCGCGACGATTTCACCGAGGGCCGCCCCGACTATGCAGATCAAGTGAGCCAGATTTCCGCGCAAAATCGTGCCAGACTTTTGATCGTCACGGCCGGCGTGCTTTGGAGTCTCAGCGGTTTTTTTGCCAAGGCGCTCAAGAACCCGACAGTGTTTGGCGTCCACGAACCCGATCTTTCCCCCATTGCCATCGCGGTCTTCAGATCCCTCTTTGCCGGGTTGTCACTGGTTCCCTGGCTTCGCCGGCGAGACTCGCCGCGTCCGGACGCCCGTCTGTTGACCATGGTCTCGTGTTTCGCACTGATGACGTTCTTTTACATCACGGCACTGACTTCCGGCCCCGCGGCCATTGCGATACTCCTTCAATACACCGCACCGCTCTGGATCATGCTGGTTGGGCACTACTTCCTCGGTGAAAAGGCCACCGGAGCCGACCTGATCCTTCTCGCCGCGGGTCTGACCGGCGTGGCCGTCATCATTGCCGGCAACACGTCAACGGTTCGCGGTTCGTCCATCGCCTACGCACTAGCGAGCGGGGTCGCCTATGCCGGGGTAGTTTTACTCCTGCGAATCCAGAGCGACCGTTCGGCGAGTTGGCTCACTGCGTGCAACTTACTCGGAACGGCCATTGTTCTTTCGCCACTGTTGATTTCGCACGAGCTTCCTTCAGCCCGGCAAATGGTCTGGATCGCGGTGTTCGGAATCGTGCAACTGTCGATCCCGTATTGGCTCATGGCGACGGCTCTGCGTCGAGTCAGCTCATTCGAGGCAGGTTTGTTGACTTTAATCGAACCGGTCTTGAACCCAGTCTGGGCGTGGATGGTGGCTGGCAAGGCCGAAGCGCCCAGCCCCGCGACTCTGGCGGGTGGGACGATCATCATCGCATCGCTCGGCGTTCGCTATATCCCCCGCCGTCGATCCGTGGAACCGCAGTAAGGTCAGTCAGATTCCGAGCACATCGCTCATGGAGTATTTGCCCGGCCCTTTTCCCGCGAGGTACTTTGCGGCCTGCAACGCGCCGCGGACGTAGCTGTCTCGTGCCGTCGTTCGTTGCGTCAGTTCGAGCACTTCGCCCGCGCCGGCGAATAGAACTGTATGCTCGCCAACGTTATCCCCGGTGCGCACGGCGTGAATTCCAATCTCATCAAGTGGTTTCTCGCCAGAATGGCCTTCGCGCCCGTGGGAAATCCCCTGCGTGCCCCAGACGTGCTGTACCGCGTGGGCCAGGTGCAACGCGGTACCGCTCGGAGCGTCCTTCTTCCCACGATGGTGGCGTTCGATGATCTCAACATCGAACCCCTTCTGGTGCAGGAACTGGGCAGCCTCCTTGACCAGGGCGAACAGTACGGCAACTCCGAGGCTGGTGTTCGCGGTCTGCATGACGGCCGTCTCGTGGGCCGCCTCGTTGATGGCCCGCCGCTGTTCCGCGTTGTGGCCCGTCGTGGCAATCAGAATCGGGATCTGTCGGTCGGCACATGACTTCAGCACTGCCATTGTGCCCTCGGGGGAACTGATGTCAATCATTACGTCGCAGCGGGCCTTCCCGGAGAAGTTAGCACCGACGGGCAAACCGATAGGTTCAATGCCCGCAAGATCTCCCGCATCCCGGCCGAGTTCCGGGTGGTCCGGCGAATCCAACGCGACGGAGACCTTCAGGTCGGTGTCCCGCGAGGCCAAGGCGATCATCCGGCGGCCCATCCGGCCGCAGGCACCATTGATGCCCAGGTAGATGTGTTTCATGGCACCCCTTCGATGGCGCGGATGATCGCATCGAGGTCGTTCACCACCGGAACCGGCCGGTTGGCGAACGGCGCCGCGGTCACGCCGCGCTGGCCCAGAATCGATTGGAACTGACGGTTGTCACTGCCATGATATGCAACCGTGGCGGCAGGGTCCTTGAGTTGATGTCCCGTCAGGATGCATACGACGCGGTCTCCCCGGGCAATCACGCCTTCTTTCCGCAGTTTTTTCAGCCCGGCCACGCTTGCCGCCGAGGCCGGTTCACAGCCAAATCCCCCGGCGCCGACGCGAGCCTTGGCGTCCATGATCTCCTGGTCATTTGCCGTCCCGACCACGCCGCCGCAAACCGACATGGCGCGCAGAGCCTTCGGCAGGTTGACCGGCCGGTTGATCTCAATCGCGCTCGCCAGCGTGTCTGCCCGGCGACCCTCGCGGTCCATGGTTTCGATGTAGGACTGGTAGGCCACGCGATCGAAATCACCGTCCTTCCACCGCAGTCTGAGCTTGTTGAAAACGCGATCGAACGTGTCGGCTCCCGCGGCATTGATCACGGCAAACTGCGGCACTCGTGAAATCAGGCCGAGCGCCTTCAATTCGGCGAACGCCTTGCCGAAAGCAGACACGTTACCGAGATTGCCGCCCGGCACAACGATCCAATCGGGGACTTCCCACCCGGAAGACTCCAGAACTCGAAACATGATCGTTTTCTGGCCTTCAAGTCGGAACGGGTTGACGCTGTTGACGAGGTAAATGCCCAGTCGGCCGGCGATTTGTTGAACTCGACTCATCGCGTCGTCGAAGTCGCCATCGATTTGAATTGTCAGCGCGCCAAAATCGAGCGCCTGAGCCAGCTTCCCGTAGCTGATCTTCCCCGATCCGATGAAGACGATTCCTTTCATCAGCCCGGTGGCGGAGCAATACATCGCGAGCGAAGCACTCGTATTGCCGGTACTGGCGCACGCAGCCCGGTTTGCCCCGACCATATTCGCGTGAGTAAATGCGGCAGTCATTCCGTTGTCTTTGAAGCTGCCGGACGGGTTCATCCCCTCGTACTGAAGAAACAGCCGGCCAGAATCCAAACCCGCAAAACTCGCGACCGCGTCGGCCCGCTGCAATAGCGTCTGCCCCTCGCCGAGCGTGACAATCTGCCCACTGGGTGCGAACGGGAGGAGCGAGCGGAACCGCCAGACTCCGGAAAAGTCGATCGGGTCCATCCGTCGAGTCCAGCCGGCCTCCAGATCTTTGAGCGACTTCGGCGGGGTCAGTCGGTCCCAATCGTAGGCGACATCGAGCAGCCCGTTGCATCGCGGGCACCGGAACTCGGTCGTCGAAACATCAACAGTTGCACCGCAGAAATCAGCGATGCACCTGAGAAACGCAGTTTCGGTCATGCGTATAGTTTAGAACGGATTTGATCAGCGGGGCACTACGTGTAGCCCGGTCAAGCGGTCCTGGGGACCGCGACCCGGCTTGATGATGCCCACAATCGCATAACCCGCCAGCCAGAACGTGCCCGCCCACCAGAGAAGGCTGTGTGTCTGAAGGTACGTCGGCGTATTCGCCTTGACTGCAACGCAAAGGCAAAACAACAACAGCGGGGGAGCGAAGATCACGGCTGCGCGGATACCGCACTGCCACCATGTCGCGCGACGACCATCGGACCGCACGAGGGCCAAACCGGCGAGTGCGAGCCCCATTCCTCCGCGCGTAATTGCCGACCAGATCATGGCCGATGCGACGAATACGGCCGCAACCACCGAATAGCCGGTACTCAGATCGCGGGCGGTCTCCCGGGCGACGCCCGGTGGAATCCGGTTGATCGGCGGCTTGGAGCTGTCGCGCTTCACCATATTCAGCGTCAGGAGCGCGGCGTTTCGCCGTTCCAGATCCGATTCACCTACAGCTTCTTCGTACTTGCGGGCCAAGGATCGCAAATATCGCTCAAACATGTTTAGCCCGGGACGCACGAAAGCCGCATCTTCCCAATAGCCTCGCCGCCAGGACTCAATCGATTTCGTCACTCGATTCCATGTCGCATCGTCGGCCATTTCCTGAATGGCCATCTTGACTTCATCGGGATGGCTCGCCAAGTAGTCGGACACTCGCCGTGCCCGATTGAGTTCAGCCTCCGATGGAAGGATGATCGCCAGACTGAACGCGGCACTACAAATAAGGAACACGAGCAACGGAATAGCCAACGTGAGCCCCTGAAAGCCTAGGCTCACCAGTCGCTGGGGCGTCGCTGTCTCGGCCGGGCTTGTCTCCAACATTCGCAAGGCGTTCCGGGCGCGGTGTATCGTATCGATTGTCTTGCCGGGCCCAGCCAGCTGCAGGAAGAACTGCTGCGCGTGTATCGGCATGATCGCCCGGACATGCGCAGACGATTTCCCGGACAGCGCACGCGGCTTCCCTTCCATGGCGACCGGGCCAACTTGCCGCAGGAGCGACATAGCTTCCGCTTCTGTTGCTGGCTCATTTCCCAACTGATCAAGGAGTTGCAACCGGCCGTCGGGGCGGACAAAGACCTGGTCGATCGACAGCGGACCTACCAGCGACTGATCGGCGAGCGACTCTTCCAGCGATTCCGTTAGCTGCTCCAGGACGGACAACGTCTCGGGCCAACCGAGCGTCGACTTGGCGGCAATCCGGGGGAGCGACGCGCCGGTTGGTGCGAGATAGGCGTCCCAAGCCCACCCGTCTACGGTCCCGCCGTTCAGCCAGCGAGTCCGAGTCGGCCGTGCAACTGTTTTTCGTGCTTCAGACGTGGGCGCTACCCCGGCCGGGCGGACCACCAGATGGATCTCGCGACGCATTCGCGAATCTTCGGCATGCAGCCGATAGATATCGCCGACTGCGTCCAGAAGGCCGTCGGGCGTGAATCCACCAATTTGCGTGGGGACATGTGGCGGAATTGGCTTGAGATCAGGTTCTGCGTCCGGGACGGCGATACGAGGCAGGCGACGCGGCCAGGGCGTTTGCACTACTCGAGTACCACTTAGGAACTCATGCAACCCGCGGTAGCCGTTTCGAGCCCGCATGGGAATGAGAAGCAGGAACCACCCGATCACGTAAACGAGAATTCCGTACTCCACATCGATCCACTCATTTCGCTCAAAAACAGACTCAGCCGCGAACCCCGCGCCAATGGAGAACAGCACAAATGCCAGAGTGCGAATACTGAGTCGACCCCATGCCGGTGGTTTGCCGGCAGCAGTTGTGACACGAAGCCGCAATGCCCATTTCCCGACGGTTCCGCCAAAAAACTTCTCCCCGATGAGGAAATACAAGAACTTGGGAAGTACCGGCACCAGTAAGGGTACAGAACCCAGCCAGGCTTCCGTCGCCGTCAGCAGAATCCAGATCGGCGCAAGCACTACCAGGTCGATCAGGTAGGCGGCCGTTCGGGCGCCGAGGCTTCCGCGGTTCAGAGGCCTGGTAATCAATTCAGAGAGCGCCAGCCGGAGTTCTTCAAGATTGGCGAATCGTCTGGTCGGATCTCGCTCCAGACCTCGCATCACAATCCGACACAGTCGGCGAGGCAGATCGGTCCTGCGCAACGCTATGTCGGGAGGCGATTCGGAAATGACTCTTGAGATGACGACAGTCGGATTCTCGTGTTGAAACGGCGCCTGCCCGCACAATAGGTAATACAGCGTGGCGCACACGGAATAAACATCTGCAGAATAGTCGACGGAATCGCCTCGAATCTGCTCGGGAGCCGCGTAGAGTACGGTGCCGAGGAATGATCCCGTCTGCGTCAATTGCAGGTCCGCGCCGAGAGACTTCGACAGGCCGAAATCACCGACCTTGACCCGACCATCCGGCATCAGAAAGCAATTGGACGGTTTTACGTCACGGTGAAGGATGTTGAGCCGGTGTGCCTCTATCAGTCCGTCGATGACGTCGACGATCTTGGCGATTGCCTCGTCGGCAGGGAGCGGCCCCCGCTCGCGCACAAGGTCGCGAAGCGTGATACCCGGCATCAGTTCCATCACGATGAACGGTTTGCCGGCCTCTTCGTCGGCCCGCAGCACGAACACACAGCGCGGGTGAGCCAGACGACTGGCGAGCTGGCCCTCTTGCCGAAATCGCTGCAGCGCTGCCGCGTCGGTCTTTGCAATGGCATTGAGCAGTTTGACGGCAACTCGCTGACCGGAGTCCTCAGCGACGCCTTCGTAAACCGCGCCCATGCCGCCGGCACCCAGTAATCGGGTCAGGCGAAATCCGCCGATTTCCGAAGGGACCCCGTCCGTTCCCGGTTCGGCCGGCTCGAAGTCGTGCGTCAGCTCCGAATCCGGGACGAATGGTGATGTGGCCTCGACCCGGGCCATCAGAGGCGTCACGGTGCTGAGCGCAATCCCGCAATAAGGGCAGAACGACGGGCGTTCTCCCGAGAACTCAATTGACTTCTGACATCGGGGGCACTCGAGCGCCATTTCGTCGCCTGTGGCAGTTCCCGGATATTATCGAACGCGGGCGGCCGGCCGCAAGCGATCCGTGTCAGATGGACCGGGTACTGAAACACCGGCCGCCCCCGCGTCGGATAACGCCCGTGCCAGCGACGCGGCCGACGCCCGGTCGCCATGAACAAGGCGAATCACTGCCTGGCAGTCGATGGCCGGCCGGAGGTACCGCAGCAATTCGCTCCGGCCGGCATGCCCGGAGAACCCCGACAATGCTTCAACCGAAGCCCACTTGTTGTAGTTCCGCCCGTCCATGCGTACCGTGGGCCCCGGGTTCAACAACCGCCGGCCGAGCGTCCCGACTGCCTGGTAACTCACCAGCACCACGCGACACCGCGGGTCATCTATTACTCGGCGGAGGTGGCGACGAGACCGCTCGCTGTCGGCCATGCCTCCGGAGGCGATTATGACGCATGGCTGGGACGATTCGGCCAACTCCCGGCTTTCACTCTCTGTCTCCACGTAATGAACGGCTTCCCAAGCGTCCGCCAGTCCAGGATCACGCAACTCGCCACGGAACTCCGTGTGGGCACGGGAATAAGCGCGGGCGGTTGCCGAATCGACGACTATTTCAACATCCGGGCAGTTGCCGTGCTTCCGAAGGTTGTGCAACGCTGCCAGAATCAATTGCGTCCGGCCGAGGCTGAACGCAGGAATCACGACTCGCCCGTGCTCGGAAATGGCATCGTGAACAAGTTCCCCGAGTCGCGAAGCCGACTCCTCGTACGACGCGGCCTCCCGGTCGCCATATGTTGATTCGGCGATCACGAGTTCGGCATCGGGCATCGTCTCCGGCGGCGGGTAAAGGGGCGAATCTGATCGGCCTACGTCACCGGTGAAGAACAACGAACAACTTCGGCAGCGCATCAGCGTCCCGACCGCGCCCAGCAGGTGCCCTGCCGGGACCAGAGTGAGGCCCGCGGCGCCCGGAGTCTCGATCTCCAATTTGTAATCGCAGATCACAAGTTGTTTTTCCAGATCCGCTGGTCGGAGCGACCCTCGCCATCGAGCGCTGTCCTCGAATTGGACGCGCAACAGGGCCGCGGTGGCCGCTGACACGAAGACGCGACCGCAGAATCCCTGAGCTTGAAACTCTGTAAGCCAACCGGCGTGGTCACGGTGGGCATGGGTGATGACGATCGCGTCGACCTGCGACGGCTCCAGCGGAAACGTCGCTCGCAGATCGCGAACCGATCGCCCGCAATCGAGGAGAATCGTGGCTCCATTTGACTCGACGGCGATCATTGAACCGCCGTAACCGCCGACGGCACCGTGATAGCGGACAACAGTTTCCAAAGCCTATTCGGGCTGTTGCCCGTCCCTGGAGCGGTCCGGAAATTCGGACGATGCGGATATGATGGGAAGAAAAGGGTTAGGCAGATTGTGCCGAACCGCTTGCGGATTCCACCGCCGCGCGTCATACTGATTGTACCGATTCCGTCCGGAACTGGGTGCCTATCCTATGTCATCTCCTTTCGAAAACACGGACGACGTTTTCCTGGTTGGCGGCCACCTGCGTGACGAGCTCTTTCGAGAGGAGGCGGTCTACGCACTCGTGCGCAGCATCGACTACGCTCGACGGACCCGCTGGGACAGCATCCGCAGCCCGCACGTCTTCATGGGCCTGTTAGACTGCGGCGATTCGGGGATCCACGATTGGGCGGAGCGACTCGGCGCGGACCTTCCGCGACTGCTGGAGCAATTCGAGGAGCTTTTCCTGCACGAGTCCGGCAGCACGGATTCGGTTCTGCGCCTTCACCGCGAGTTCATTTCCGATAACGTGATTCGCCTCCTGCGGGATTCCGTCCAGCGGGCAGCCGAGAACGGCCGGGATTCAGTGACTTCGCTTGACTTGCTCATCACCATGTTCACGACGCCGCGGAGCATCGTTTCGGAATGCTTCGAGCGGATTGGCGTGACTGCGGCACGGTTGACGGAGTTGGCTATGCTGGCCGAACAGACGGTGACTCGCGAAGTCTGACGCCAGTTTCACCCCCATCTTGTCATGTTCCTCCCGGTCTTCGAGTAGTCCGTAGACCGGGAATTGAGCACAGATCGCTACGTTCCACGGGTTCCACGACCTGAGGGTCGGCTTAACCCGCAAAGTCGCTCCAGATTCCGACCAATCATTCGGCCGTAGTCAACTGGTGTCTAGCAGCCCCCTTTCCCGGGGAATTACGATGGTTAATGTCAGGAGGAGTGTGCCATGAATCGGACTATGATCGCCTTTGCCGCCGGGGTCTGCCTGATCAACGGCTGCCGGAGCACCTGCCGGAAGCCGAGTTGCTCAACATGCGCTCCGCCGGTATCGGTCTATAGTGCACCCCCGCCGACCTCGGCTCCGACTGAGATTCTTTTCGAGAAGCCGCAGTTTTCTCCGGGTACGGCCCCGGCTCAGGTTCCGCTACCCCCTCCGCCCGCACCGACGATGCCCGAGCAGCCTCGTGCGAGCAGTTACACTCCGAAGATTGAAAACCCCTCGCGAGTGGCCGGCGCTCCGGAAATCCTGCTGGAGAAACCGGAATTCAGCGAAACCGGTCGTCGGGACGTCGCCAGCATGAAGCCGGCTTCCGCGACTGCCGTGAGCAACCATCTGGAGTATCGCGAAGTCGTTCCCGGGCGGTTGACCACCGGACCGAAACCGACGCTCGACGATGTCGACCGGCTGGCCAAGGCCGGCTACAAGCGAGTTGTCGTAATCGGCGGACCGGTCAGCGAGTCGGACCGCGCCGTGTTTGCGAGTCGCGGGATTACTGTCGAAACTTCTTCAACGCCGCTTCGGGAGCAACCCGCCGGGACTTATGTTTATGGCCCGAACCCGCAGGTTGTGCGAGCTTGGCTGATCAGTTATCTCCGCGAGACGGAATTCGTTTCCACGGAAGTTGCTACGATTCGGGCCGATCGCCTGCTTCGCTCTCCCGCCGGTCTGTAAAACAGCGGCGGGAGGGGTTACATGTTTGGACCCGAACGTGATCGGGAACTCGGCGTCAGCCGCCCCGTCGCCCCGCCGTTCCACCCGTCATCCGTCTACGCCATTCCCGATCTCGACTGCCTCGAGCGTATTTCCGACGGCACGGACCTCGGTTACATCTACGCTCGAGACAATCATCCCAATGGCATCGCCCTGGCCGCCCGCCTCGCGGAACTGGAATGTGCCGCATGGGGTGTCGTGGCCGGTTCGGGAATGGGCGCGCTGACGGCAACAATGCTCGCGATGCTCAAGGCGGGCGATCGGATCGTCGCCAGCGACCAACTATACGGCCGGACTTCGCAATGGCTGGGGCAGGAACTCGCCCGATTCGGCGTCACGACCACATGGGTTGACTCATCGGACCTGCCAGCCGTACGCTCCGCTCTGGCGACTCCGACTCGAGTGCTGCTCGTCGAAACGATTTCCAACCCTCTACTCCGCGTTGCGGACATTCCGAGGCTCGCCGAAGCCGCGCACGCCCGGGATTGTGCGCTGGTGGTGGATAACACGTTTGCCACTCCGGTGCTTTGCAGGCCGATTGAATACGGAGCCGATGTCTCGATCGAGTCATTGACCAAACTCATCGGCGGCCATTCCGACGTTACGCTCGGTGCCGCCTTTGGAAGTGATCGAAACCTGCGACCACAAGTCGCCCTTGTGGCAAGCGTCTGGGGCATGTCGCCCGCGCCTTTCGACTGCTGGCTCACCCTCCGCAGTCTCCCGACACTGGCGCTCCGTGTCCGAAGCGCGGCCGCAAATGCTCGGGAGGTCGCGGAATGGCTGCGGCATCGACCGGATGTCCGACTAGTCGCCTACCCGGGCCTGAAGGACCATCCCGACTTCGAACTGGCCGGCCGGATGCTCGACGGGGCGCCCGGCAACATGGTTGCATTCGAGCTTCAGGGTGGTCGGTCTGCCGTCAACCGGTTCATTCGCAAAGCCACGGGGATTCCCTTCTGCCCTTCTCTGGGCGATACGGGGACGACGTGCAGTTACCCGGCCGGGACCTCCCACCGATACATGAATCCCGCGGAAAAAGTCCGGCTCGGCATTACCGATGGCCTGATTCGACTCTCAGTAGGTATCGAACCGCTGGACGCGATCATTCGCGAATTGAGCCGGGGTGTCTGATCGCCTGCTCAAATTCCTCGGGCGTATTGCACGGTGCAAAAACGGCCTCGTCCGGCGGGTCTGTTACGACGTCGTAGGCCAGCAAGCTCATCAGGCCTTTCAACGAACAGCGTCCCATTCCCGTCAGTCGATTAATCTTGTCGTGCAAACCGTCGAGGCAATAGACCGCGGGCAGAGGATGCACAATCTCGTGCGTCTTCACAAAAAGCGACCGACCGGGCAACAACCTCGCCAGCATCCACTCAATAGTCCCCTGTGTCATTGCGGGACAGTCGCAAGGCATCACCAGAACGTGACGGAAGCCAGTGCATTCCGGCAGAGCGGCCGCGATCCCCGCGAGCGGACCCGTGTGCGCGACGAGATCTCGTACGACAAGTGCTTTCGGATCCAATGTGGGAAGCGATTGTTCGGGCCCCGCGGCGATTAGCACGCGGTCTACCGACTCGCACATGATTCGAACGGTCCTGCGGATTAGCGGCTCGCCGTCGACGGCCAGCGTGGCCTTGTCTCGACCCATTCGTCGGCTGGCACCACCACAGAGTATAACGCCGGCGGGCTTCATCGGATTGCGGAGGCCACGCCATCGAGGAGGTCACGCAGCGCGTAAACGAGTTGTTCGGGGGAATACGGATAATCAATGCGCGCAAGCGCCGAGTGACCATTCAGTTCCGCCGGGCTACCTTCAGTCGCCACGATGATAGCCGGAAGGTCGGATCGCGTTTTCCGAAGTCGGTCAATGAAATCGATCGCCGACTGGGCGGGCGAGTACGCCACAACGACTTCGACATCCCTCCCCGCTACTCGAAAGAGTCGCTCGGCCTCCGCGATGTCGACGGCATCGAGTACCCGATACCCCAGGCCTTGAAGGATCCGGACATTCAGCGAACGCAGGGCGGAATCCGGCTCTACCAGCAAAACGGTTTCTTCGCCGGCCACGTCGGACAGGTCAACGCCGTGCGGTGTCATCCCGGTGAGCTTTGCTGGAAAGAACAGGCGAAACGTTGTGCCTGCGCCTTCGACTGAAGATGCTTCGATGTGGCCGCCGCTCTGAAGCACGATGCCGTATACCGTGGCCAGCCCAAGGCCGTACCCCCGCTTCCCGTCGTTGCTCGTTAGAAATGGATCGAAAACCTGTCGAAGGAGGTCTTCCGGCAAACCCGGCCCGGTGTCGCTGACGCTGACGCAAACGAATTCGCCGGGCGACAAGTTAGGTGGCCGGTTGGAAGAATGGCCTCGGAGAGTGACATTTTCGGCCACAATGATCAGTCGGCCACCGCTCCGCATCGATTCCCCGGCGTAGGAAGCCAGGTTCACAAAGACCTGTTCCAACTGTCGCGGGTCGGCATGGATCTCCCTAATATCGCTGAGGATATCCAGATCGACCGATATTCCCTCACCCAACGCTTGAACGAGGTGTGGTTTGATCTGATTCAGAAACCTCGCGAGCCGAAGTGTTCGCGGTTGAAGCGATTGCTTCTGGCCGAATGCCAGCAATTGCCTCGTGAGCGTTGTTGCCCGGCCGGCCGCATCGTGAATCTCGCGGGTCATTCCCCTTCCCTTCTCGTCCAGAGAAGGGTTGGCCCGAAGCAGATCGTTGTACCCAGTGATTACGGTCAGCAGGTTGTTGAAGTCGTGCGCGATTCCGCCGGCGAGCCGACCCACGGCTTCAAGTTTCTGCCATTGCCGGACTTGGTCTTCCAGCTCCCGTCGCTTGCTCAGATCACGAAACACGAACACGGAGCCGACCTGCCGCCCGCCCTCGCGCACGGGGGTCGATGTATATTCGATGGGAAAGCTGGTCCCGTCCTTGCGCCAGAAGAACTGGTCCTGACAGCGAAATGTCGTGTCCGACGATACGTTCTGTTTCATTCCGCGCTCGCCAGCCGCGGGGCGGTCCGCGAGAATCGACAGGTCCTGCCCCATGAGTTCGCCGGCATCGTACCCGAGCATGCGGAGCCCTGCCGCATTGACGAACGTAATCCGACCTTCCAAGTCCAGTCCGCAAAGCCCCTCTCCGACGGCGTTCAGCAACAACTCGTAGTTTCTACGAAGCTGTCCCAGATTGAATTCCGACTCCTGAAGTCTTCGCCGCCGCTCTACGGAACCCAGCGCCTTGCGAATGACCGCAGGCAATAGGTCGAGGATTGCCGCGTCCTTCATCAGGTAGTCGAGCACGCCGTGCTGCATTAACTCTGCGACGCGGGCCTCGCTGCCATGCTCGGCAAGAAGTACGCAGGGCACGGCCCGCCCGCGGTTGGCAATGGCCTCACCGATCGCCTCGAATCCACGGTCCTTGAGATTAAGATCAAGCAGGGCGAGATCCGGCCTGAGTTGGTCGAGTTTTGCGATGGCGTCCACGGCATTCGTGGCGCATGCCGCAACGTAACCCAATCGGGTTAGATTTCTTTGTAACAAGTCGACGAGACCGGCGTTGTCATCGACGACGAGGATTGTCCGAGCTGGCGCGACCGCCGAAGTCATGATGTGGCTCGGTAAAACGCATCGCGGGCGACTGTTTACTCACATGGTAGCACGTCGCGAATTCAAGGCGAACCGGCCCTGCCCCTTGTCGCCTTGATAACCTGACCCGATGGGAGAAGCGGAATTCCGAAGCAGAAACCGCCGAACGGCGCTCGTCATCCTGGCCGGAATGGTCGCGATGGGGGTGGTCGCTGCCGTTTTCGTTCTGGCGACACAGAATTACCGTCGCGAGGTCGATTTCGTCAAACCCGACAGCCCCAGCTTTGCACGAGGACTGATCGTCACATCGGCGGCAGGAGCCGTGATCGCCATGATCGGGACGGCCTTGTTTTTCCGGTTCAGGACTCGTCGATAACCGGCTCCCGGCGGGCGGCTTTCGCCAGTAATCGGAGCAATTTCCGGGCTGTGGCCTGGGCGTTCAACCTCTCGTCGAACAATCGGCGGGAGTTGACGCCACACCGTTTTCGCAGTTCGCTATCCGTTACCAGTCGCTCCATGGCAGCCACAACCGCTTCCTCATCGCGGGGTGGCACGGTCAGGCCGTGAGTTTCGTGGCAGAGCACATCATTGATGCCACCGTCGTTCGCCCAGATCATCGGGCGACCCGCCGCACAGGCTTCGAGATAGACCGTGGCAAATGGTTCATCCCAGCCGACCAGGGCGAAAAGATCACACCAGACAAGCTCCCGAAAAACCTCAGCCTGAGGACGCAATCCGAGCATGGTGATACGGTCGCGGACGGGGCTGGCGGACACGGCCGCCTCGACGTTAGCCCGGTCGGGGCCGTCCCCCACGATACGAAGGACTAGATCGGGCCGGCCTGTTGCCACTCTGGTAAACGCCCGGATCAATAGCGGAATCGCCTTGCGCTCGTAGAAGATCCCGGCCGTGCAGACGACGGTCTTGCCATCAAGTTCACTCGGGCGCGGCACGCCGAGCAACTCGGGGGCCGGCGGTGCGACCCCGTTGTGGCAGACAATGACATTGGTACCCGGATATAGGTCGCTGAGTTCCTGCCCCATCCGGCGTGCCACTGGTGCCATAGCGGCGGCGGCCTGACAAACAGCCGCATACAGCCTGCGACGGTCGGGCAAGGCTCTCGCGTCGGCTACCTCATCGAAATCGTGATCTTTGACAATGAAGGGCAGCGAAAGCTCAGCATTCAACCGGCGAGCCAGTTCACCGCTCATCCCGCCGTGGTGAGCGTAAACAACATCGGGCCTCCAATCCCGAACGATATTGCGGAGCCTCCTCGCGACGAACGGCCAGCCGATGCTTATCATCCGGCCCGGGTGCCGCCGCCACTGCTCCTTCAGCCAGCCGGTCATGTAGACCGGCCAGCGGGGATAATCGACGTGAATGGCTCCCCAGTCGTGAGCGGGCGGGCACATCGCCCAGGCCACCGCCTTGCCCGCCCGGCCAACCCACCGTGGTACCCAACTCGTGCAGGAAACGACTCGCACGTCCGCGCCGGCTGCCGTCAGTTGCTCGGCCTCGCGGAGCGCCCAGACACCCATGGCCGGATTCAGCGGCTTGGGGAAATACGTGGCCAGGAAAAGCACTCTCAGGGGTGGCATCTTACCCCTTCACGCACTCGTAAACGACGGTGTTACACACGGATTCCGGAGCAAAACCAAACCAAGGAAGCATATTCTGCATGCGAGCATACATCCGACCGACAAATGAACGGTAACTGGATACGGGCACTGCGACGCCTCGGAACGCGTCGAGCCGCAACCCCGCCCGCTCGGCCAATTCCGCAATATTGGAGGCGTCGAAGTGCATGACGTGATCCACGCTTTCGTGGAATCGACCGCGTGCAATTCGCCAGGCGCGGTTCAGGAAAAACGGGTTCGGCGTTGCCACCAGCATCCGACCGCCAGGGACCAGTACTTTCGCCGCCGCGTCAAACATCCCCTGAGGCGCCCCCAAGTGCTCGATGACATCGCCGCAAATCATCACATCAAAGGTATCATTGATGGGATCTCGGGTAATATCACAAACTGCAACGTTGTATCCCTGGGCCTTCAGCTTCTGAACCGGTTCGGCGAGGATATCGACGCCCAGGCAATACGCGGCCGACTTGGACACGTGGTGATGAAGCCAGCGCTCGTCGCGCTCGGCCTCCAGAAAATGCTCGACGACGCCGACGTCGAGAACTCGCTTCCCGCGGACCAGATCGCGGATGTAAGCCAACTTGTCCGTGGTTACCGGCCGGCGGGCGGCTGTGACGGTCGCCATCCGGGATTCGATCGCAATTTGCGAATTGGGGTCCAGCGAGAGTTCGGTCCAGCGCGGCATGGTGTTGTTACGCCTTGAGCATTTCGTCGTGTTTCATCCCGCTCGGAGGCAGGTCGGCACGCCGGCAATTCGCCAGTGCGGCCCGCGCGCCGGCAAACTGGTCTGCGTCGTTGTCTTCCCATTCGATGCTGACCGCACCGTCGTACCCCACTCGGTTCAGCTCGATGAAGATTTCTTCCAGTGAGTTGGCATCGCGGGAGGTACCGGCGGTCACGAAATTCCACCCGTTGTGAGCGAAACCCATCGGTCGATGGCCGCCGAGGCGACCGGCACGACAATGCTCGCGGTCGACCCAGACGCCTTTCACGTGAGCGCAGTGAATGTAGTCTTTGAATTCGCGGATGAAGTCGACAACGCTGACGTTCTGCCATTCCATGTGCGAGCCGTCGAGGTTGAATCCGCAGACGTCGCCGTACCCCTTCTTTTCCAGATAGTTGATGTAGTCACCGGCCGATTCCAGGTCGCCCATCGCCCGCTCGCTCGGATGACACTCGAGATCGAAAGTCACGCCGTACTCGCGGCACATGTCAAACACAGGGGCGAACCGTTCGACGAGCAACTCCAGACTCACATCGCGAACGTCGGCGATGCGGTGGCCCGCGATTTCCGACGGTAGCGGCGGAAAAAGGAACCAGTGACCCCAACACCCGGCCGGGGATCCGGTAAACCCGGGAAGCCCGACCTTGCGACCTTGCAGTCTACTCAGATGTCCCGCCAGTCGAACGCTGGCCTGAAGGTCCTTCAGAGCCTGCGCGTGAACCAGTTTGGCGACTGTGTCCGGAACAAAATAGGGATCGGTACGAGGAGGCTGATGCCCCTGATCACGCCATGACTTGTACGCGGCGATGGCCTCTCCGCCGCAGAATTGCAAAGTCTTGGCGCTCGGTTCATCGCCAAGTGCCTGGCCCTGAAGGTGTACGGCGACGGTGAATATCTCGAGGTCGTGATTTCGGGCCAGTGCCAGACGCTCTTTTGCATAGGCCGACGCGCCGGCGTCGGTGTCGCATTTTCGCAGGTCCAGTTCCCAACTGGCCTCTTCCCACCCGTCGAATCCTGAATCCTTGAGAAATGTCAGAAACCGGTCCCAGGGTATATTGCCAAACTGGCCTCGAACGAGGCCGATCTGGTGATAGGAACCCTTGCCGTTTTTGTGGGTCGGTGTCTGTCGAAAACCCATGGCGCGGCCACCCCGTGATTCCGAACGACTCGGCGTTAGAGATAGGGAGGCGTCGGCCGATTGCCAACACGGGTTTACTCGTCCGGAATCAGTGTTTTCAGTCGTCGCAATCCCAACCGGATACGCGTTTTGACCGTCCCAAGCGGCAACTTCAGCCAGACGGCAATCTGCTCGTGCGTGAGGCCGGTCATGAACGCGAGGCGGACCACCTTCCGTTGCTCGAACGGGAGCTTGGAAAGCGCCATACGCACCTTCCGAATGGACTCATCACGCACGAGACCAAGGGAAATGTCGTACTGAAACGTCGGCTCACACACTTTCGGGTCGGCGTCCGGCTTGCGCTTGCGGATCAGGTCGAGAGCCCGCGAACGGGCCACCATCGTCAGGTATCCGGCCGGCGAGGCTTTGTCGGCGTTGTACTGCCAGCTCTTATTCCAAAGCTGAAGAAACGTCTCCTGCAGGACGTCCTCAACATCGGCCGGCTCCATCAGCATGCGGTACAAGACGTTACGAATCACCCGCAGGTGCCGCTGGTAAAAGGCATCGAACGCCTTAGGGTCACCGCGGGCGATCCGCTCCATCAACTCGCTGTCGCTCGCGTCCATAAATCCGATCGATGTGCCACGAAATCGGACTACCTGATGCAGTTTATATGTCGGCGAACAACGGGGTTCAACCGACGACTGTTCAGGCCGGACGGCGTTCTCACGCCCGGACGGAAAACGCGAGCTGCCCGGCCTTGGCGTCGAAATCAACTACGGTCGTCTGACCGTCCCGGATTTCGCCGCTCAGCATCTTTTTGGCC
Organism: Gemmataceae bacterium; assembly: GCA_019694755.1. Lineage (GTDB taxonomy): Bacteria > Planctomycetota > Planctomycetia > Gemmatales > Gemmataceae > JAIBBI01. Next base: position 41,455 of record JAIBBI010000012.1, on the reverse strand, counting down.
AATGCCGTCTCGACCTCTTTCTGTAACACCCTTTTGATCGGACGGGCGCCGAAAGCTGGCTCGTAGCCCGCCCGCACAATGTGTGTCAGGGCGGCATCAGTCAGTTCCAGGCCTATTTTCCGCTCCGCCAGCCGGGCCCGGAGCCTACCGAGCTGAATTGTGACAATTTTCTTGAGGTGCATCTCCGAGAGCGCGTGAAACACGATGATCTCATCGATGCGGTTTAGGAATTCCGGCCGGAAGTGCTTGCGGACCTCGGTCAGGACTTCGTCCTTGAGGTTATCGTCTCCTGCCCCATAGATTCCGACCGAGTCGAGAATCTTCTGACTTCCCAGATTCGAGGTCATGATGACAATCGTGTTCTTGAAATCGACCGTCCGCCCCTGGCTGTCAGTAAGCCGGCCGTCGTCCAGAAGCTGAAGGAGCGTATTGAAGACGTCCGGATGCGCCTTCTCAATCTCGTCGAAAAGAAGAACGCAATACGGCCGGCGACGGACGGCCTCTGTGAGCTGGCCACCCTCTTCGTATCCCACATATCCCGGAGGCGCGCCGATCAGGCGGGCTACCGCGTGGCGCTCCTGATATTCCGACATGTCGATCCGGACGAGAGCCCGTTCGTCGTCGAACAGGAACTCGGCCAACGCCCGGGCCAGTTCGGTTTTCCCGACCCCCGTCGGGCCCAGGAAAATGAACGATCCGATCGGCCGGTGCGGGTCTTTGAGCCCCGATCGGGCTCGGACGACCGCTTCGGCAACAGCGTCCACGGCTTCATCCTGACCGATCACACGCTGATGAAGCTCATCATCCAGGTGCAGCAGTTTTTCCGCTTCTCCCTCGAGCAACTTGGTCACGGGGACCTTGGTCCACCGGCTGACGACCTCGGCCACGTCCTCCTCGTCGACTTCTTCCTTCAACAGCCGGTCGCCGGAGCTGTCACTGCCACCTTTCGCCTCCTCGTCCTTCAGCTTTCGCTCCAATTCGTTCAACTTGCCGTATTTCAGCTCGGCCGCCTTGTTCAGGTCGTATTGCCGCTCCGCCTGTTCGACGGCGAGTTTGGTTTGCTCGATCTGCTCGCGGAGCGTGCGGACACTCTGGACTCCCTCCTTTTCCGCCAGCCATTGGGCGTTGAGGCTGTCGTGCTTTTCCTTGAGGTCTGAGAGTTCCTTCTCAAGCTTCCCGAGGCGGTCTTTGGATGCCGCGTCTTTCTCTTTTCTCAACGCTTCCCGTTCGATCTCGAGTTGCATCACCCGGCGGGAAATCTCGTCGAGTTCCGCGGGCATGGAGTCGATTTCCGTCCGCAGTCGGGCGGCCGCCTCATCGACCAGATCGATGGCCTTGTCCGGAAGGAATCGGTCCGAGATGTACCGATTGGACAGCACCGCGGCCGCGACAAGGGCGGCATCCTTGATGCGGACGCCGTGGTGAATCTCGTACTTCTCCTTGAGCCCGCGGAGGATCGAAATCGTGTCCTCGACGCTCGGCTGATCCACCTGCACGGGCTGAAACCGCCGCTCCAGAGCGGCGTCCTTTTCGATGTGCTGGCGGTACTCGTCGAGAGTCGTCGCCCCGATGCAGTGCAACTCGCCTCGGGCCAACATCGGCTTGAGCAGGTTGCCCGCGTCCATCGCACCTTCGGCCTTTCCGGCCCCGACGACCGTGTGTAGCTCGTCGATGAACAGGACGATCTGTCCTTGCGCGCCGGTCACTTCGCCTAAAACTGCCTTGAGCCGCTCCTCGAATTCGCCACGATACTTCGCCCCGGCGATCAGCGCGCCCATGTCCAGGGCGACGACGCGCTTGCCTTTCAGGCCTTCGGGCACGTCACCACGAATGATCCGCTGGGCCAGCCCCTCCACGATCGCCGTCTTGCCGACGCCCGGCTCGCCGATGAGCACGGGATTGTTCTTCGTCCGGCGTGAGAGGACTTGCACCACCCGACGGATTTCCTCGTCGCGACCGATGACGGGATCGAGTTTGCCCTCTTCGGCATACTTCGTCAGGTCCCGACCGTATTTCTCGAGGGCCTGATAGGTCCCTTCCGGATTCTGAGACGTGACTCGCTGCCGGCCCCGAACGTGCTGGAGGGCGGCAGAAAGGCGTTCGCGGGTCAGGCCGAACTCGTTGAACAGACGACCGGTCGCACCGGTGTCACCAGTCATGGCCAGCAACAGGTGTTCAACGGAGACATACTCGTCCTTCAGCCGACGCGCTTCTTCTTCGGCCTTGCCCGCGAGTTGATTGAGACGTGACCCGATAAAGACCTGGTCGGATCCGGAGACCTTGGGCTGCCGCTCCAACTCTCGCTGGAGCTTGATCTTCAGGGCATCGGCCGCGACATCGGCCTTGTTCAGGATTGCGCCGGCCAACCCCTGTTCCTGGTCCAGCAGAGCCAGAAGCAGATGTTCGACCTCCAGTTGCTGATGCCCAAACGTCTGGGCCAATCGTTGGGCGGCCTGAAAGCCTTGCTGTGCCTTTTCGGTGTAGCGAGACAGGTCCATGGTTAGTCCGGTTTCCCCTGAGCGGGTGGGTGTTTCGTTTCTCAACACTGTGCAGCTTTTAGCCACATGCCGATTTGGCGGCTAAACACTGACCACAACCCCTATGAAGCAATCGTTGGACCATTGATCGTGAGGCTCGTTGCCGTTACTAGGACAAAAAAAGCCATAAACGAATAAACGGCAATATGTTGCAACAATCAAGAAAAAACCAGTTGTTCGAATCGCCAGCCGTCACTTCCGCTACAACCTGCAAAAAAGGACAACTGGCACAGCGAGTGCTACCCATTGTTTTCAGCGGTACGATGGAGTGGGTGCAACCCCCTGCACCCCCATATCAGGACGCACCTCAAGGAAGGAACCATGCTCGTACTCACACGCAAACTCGGAGAGAAGATCGTCGTCGGTGACGGCATCGTCGTGACCGTTGTCGCGATTAAAGGTGGCCAGATCCGCCTCGGGATCGATGCCCCCGAACACGTCCCCGTCTGGCGTGGCGAACTGCTCGCCGACCGCGCGACCATCGTCGAACCCCCGACGAAGGCCGTTGCCGGCCGGCCGACCGAATTCGAAATGGTTTACGCCTGACCCTTAGCTTTACCTGGGCTTCCGAGGCTCATTTGCTTCGGAAGCCGGTTGTTGAATCAGGACGAACACGCCCTTTTTGTTGGCGATCGCCACATCCGGCCGACCGTCCTTGTTTATATCGCCGACAGCGAACTGCGTGCCGACACCGGAATCATTGTCAATGGGCAGCGGTTCGAAAGTCAGCAACCCGTCGGCCAACCGCTTTCCACGGAGCCAGTAGAGCATAGCTGATGCGTTCGGTTCCGCGTCGCCTTTAGGTCCGTGAGCCCACCATCGTTTGCCTGTCACCAGGTCGGGGACTCCGTCGCCATCCATGTCGGCGCATTCCAGTGCATGCGTCTGCGAAACAAGTTTGGGAAACAGGTCCTTCTTCAGAAACGTGGCCGGGCCCGGACTGGCTGGCCTTTGCAGGTGCGCCCAAATTCCGAATCGATGGGCCGACGAACTGACCACGTCCGCCTTACCGTCGCCGTCCAGATCGAGCACGATCATGTTGGAGCAGTCTTCGCCGAGGCCGGCCGGATGCCACACCCATGGCTCTTGCCGCGCCATGGCATCTTTCGGCTGTTCCCACCAACCGTGCCGGCAGATCACGTCGGGCCGACCGTCGCCGTTCATGTCCCCGACGCCGAGACCGTGATAGAACCGGAAGGTCCCCGGAATCTCGTTTTTCGGCGTGCTCGGTTCGCTGATCGCGTGCATCTCCCAAATTTTCGTCGGGTCGGCTCCGGGGGCAAACCAAGCCAGCTGCCCCTCCTTTTCTTTGCCCTTTGGCTGCCAACCCATCACGATAACCTTTTGCCCCGTGCCGAACAGATCCGCAAAGATCGTCGTCTCATTGCAAACGCTGTGCCAGATCTCGTGTTCCTTCCATGGCCCCGGAGCGCCTTTCGGGTTTTCGTACCAGAAGCAAGGCTTGCCGGGAAACCGGATCACAATCTCATCGACCCAACCATCCTTGTTGATGTCCACCGGGAACACCGCAAATGACTCGCTGTACACCGAGGGATCGTAGGTTTTATCAGTGTGAATGACGTGCGGTTTCCAGTCGGGAGCCTCGTACCACACCTCTCCGACCAGAATATCGGGCTTGCCGTCGTTGTTGACATCGGCGATCGCCACGCCCTCGGACCGGAATTTGGTGTCGAGTACAGTCTTCTTCCAGGCAATGGGTACGGGCGTGTCCGCAAGAACCGAACCGCCGCCTGCCGCGCATGTCAGAAGTGCAGCCAGCATCAACCGAATCATTAGAGATTCCTCTGTCGAGTCACGGCTCATTATGGTCCTCAGCCGGAGAATGGCAGGATTCGTTTCCGTTAGCAGGAAAAAATGGTACACCGACCGGATGGAATCCCTCAATTATCACCACCTTTATTACTTCTGGCACGTGGGCCGCGAGAGCAGCGTCGCGAGAGCCTGCGAACGGATCGGCGTCAGCCAACCGACCATTAGCTCGCAGATTTCATTGCTTGAACAGTCGCTCGGTGAAAAGCTGTTCGTCCGCTCGGGCCGTAATCTGGTGTTGTCCGATGCCGGAAAGCTGGTCTTCGGATACGCCGATCAGATTTTCAACACGGGCCGGGAGATGCAGCTTGCCCTCCGTGGCCGGGTGGCCGGTCCGCGCGAGCGGCTAGTGGTCGGCATCGTCGACATTTTGCCCAAGACTCTCGTCGGAAAAATCCTGAGCCCTCTGCTCGGCCAACCCGACTCGCCGCTTCTGGTGTGCCAGGAAGACAAGCCGGACCGGCTCGTCGCCGAGTTGGCCCAACACAACCTCGACCTCGTCCTGACGGACGCATTGCCGGGCCATGGGGTCAAGGCTCGGGCCCACGGACACCTGCTCGGCGAATCGGCCATATCGTTCTTTGCCAGTCCGAAAATTGCAGATCACCTGAAGGGACCGTTCCCCGATTGCCTGGACGGCGCACCGATGTTGATGCCGGTCCGGAATTCGACAATGTGGCGAACACTGGACGACTGGTTCGAATCCATCAAAGTCGTGCCGCGAGTCGTGGGCGAGTTTGCCGACAGCGCACTGATGAAAGCGTTTGGCCAGAAAGGTGTCGGAATATTCCCCGCGCCGCAGGTGGTCGAAAGCGACGTGACCGACCAGTTCGGCGTCAGATCGGTCGGGACCGCGCCGCGCATCCGCGATCGCATTTACTGCCTGACCATCAACCGCACCCCCAAGGACGCGGCCATTCTCAAGCTGATCGAGTCCGCTCGGACTCGCATTTTCGGCCAACCCGTCCCTCAGACCGACTGAAGGAACCGCAACCGGAACGCGAGGAAGTCGGCGGAGTCCACCTGGCCCGACGCATCGCTGTCGAGCTGCGGGGCAGGCTGGAGAAACGCCAACCGGAAGCTGAGAAAGTCGCCGGCATCGACCTGTCCCGAACCGTCGACATCACCAAACAAGCGATATAGCCCTGGGCCGCTCCCCGGCGACCCGGCGAGCGAAAATGCCCCACCGGGCGAGCCGTTGCCGTCGCCGTCCAACAGACCGGCCGGCGTCGAGACCTGCGCCGCATCGATCGTCAGCGTGTATCGACCGTCGCGGAGCGACAGACTAGGCAGGCCGGGGTCGACCTCGCCCCCCGCGAACGACAACGTCACTGCCGTGGCCCCGCCGGAATTGTCGACAGTCGCCGACAATGCCACCGATCCGCCCGATTGGCGGGACAATCCGAATGCCGAGGATGCGGGGCCTGCAAACGACACGATCTGATCGAACGTGACAAGGACCGAAGTCACCATCGACCGCTGCGTGCTGCCCCCGTTGACGACGACTCCCACCACTTTTGCCGGCGGGATTGCGACGTTTGTCTGCCCGAAGTCCTTCTTGGCATCGCTCGCACCGGCCACATGTGTGAAGGCATGGACTCCCGAAACGGGACTGGTTCCGACAAAAGCTCCCTGCAACACTCGTCGTAGATTGACCGCGCCCGCGGCCACGTTGGCAAATTCGTAGTAGCCCGATGCGTCAGTCACCGCCGACGCCTCGCCGGAGGTGATGGAGAGCGACCAGCCGTCGATCGTCCCGGTATCGGTCGTGGCGTCGTCGGCCACTTCAAGGGTCCAGACGCCGTTGGGCGACTTTCCATTGAGCGTCGCCAATGATCCTTCCGGAATGAACGCGCCCGTGAACGGAGCCAGACCGCCGACAATGGAAACCGCCGCCTGATCGTCAAACGTGGTGCCCTTGTAGTTGGGCGAACTGCCGCCGTTATCAGTACTCAATTCGACCCGCGTGCCGTCTGGTGCGATGAGAAAAATGTCAACGTCGGCATCATACGTATGCGTGATGTCCAGCGAGACGTTGATGTCGGTGATGTTGCCGACCAGGCCCGCGGTTGTGATCGTGGATGTCACCTTCGTGTTGTCGGGAATAGTCACGGGCACATTCGTGGAACTCGGATTGACCAGACTTCCGTCGAGGATGCCATTGTTGTCGGCATCGGAATAGACGACCCAGCCGGTCAGGCCCGGCTCGGCGTTGTCGATTCCGTTTGCATTCGCGTCGTTAAACAGCCGACCGTAGACGGAATCCCGCCGCAACACGCCGAAGTTGGCCACGGCGGTCGTGCCCGGTGTCACGGTGATGGATGCCGAGCCCGAAGTGACGTTGAACCCCGGCTGCGACTGCAACCGCAAGACGTGCGCGCCATCGGGCGGCAGAGCGGAAAACACGAACGAACCGTCGGCCGCCGTGGTGGCCGACTGCTCGCCGAACGTCTTGAGCGTGACGGACCACGAGTTGAGCGTCCCGGTGTCGGTGCCCGCATCGTCCGTGACCTCCAGGGTCCAGACCCCGTTACCCGATTTGCCGTTCAGCGTCGCCAGCAGCCCTTCGGGCTTGTACGTACCCGTGAAAGGCGCGGTCCCGGTCGTGACCGACGTCGCGGCCGAGTCGTCGAACACGGTGTTGACGTAATTCTGTCCCGATCCGCCGTTGTCGGTGGAGAGCTCGATCCGCGTGCCGTCGGGCGCGATCAGAAAAATGTCTACGTCAGCATCGTAAGTGTGGGTAATGTTCAGCCTGACATCAACGTCCGTCAGGGTGCCGATCACCCCGGTGACGGTGACAGTCGACGTGACTTTGGTATTGTCGGGGATGGCGACTGGTACGGCCGTCGAGTTGAAAGTTCCTCCGCCAACATCAAACAGGCCGTTGTTGTTTGCGTCATCGAAAACAACCCACCCGGCTCCCGCCGTGGCTTCGCCGGAATTCTTGAGGCCGTCCTGATTCCGGTCCACAAAGACCGTGCCTTCCACGGCTCGGCCGATAACGAAGTTCCGCACGAAGTCGTCGCCGCCCGTCCCATCGCCGTTGCCGTCGAGGGCCACATTAAACGGGCTTCGGAGGCCACCACTCTTCGCGCGGAAGCGATATGAATCTGCCGGGGCCGATCCGGATACCGTGAAATTCAAAGCACCGACGCCCACGAGGTAGGGCGAGCCGCCGTTGATCGTGAGGCTGAGCACATTGTCGTCGGCCGTGCCAAACGTGTTGTCGAGCCCGTCGCCGACCATCTCGAATGCCGTCGACGTCATGGTAGCGGGATCGAATCGGGCCGGGACGTCAATCGCGAACGTGGCCGGCATCTGGGATACCGTCGAGCCCTCAGCCGGCAGGCCGGTCGTCGCGCCCAGCTTCGGCGCGGGCAGAGTGGCCGTCACTCCCTGATACGCATTGGCTCGCCCGGTCCCGAGCAGCCCCGCGTAGGCGGGATTGGCCGTGTTGATGTTGTCCGCAGTCCCGAGCAACTGGGCGGCGACCTGATCGCGGGTCCAGGTCGGGTTCTTCGACCAGATCAGGGCAGCCACGGCCGCAGCGGCCGGAGTCGCCATGCTCGTTCCGCTCTGGTTGCCGTAGGTAAATGTCGTCCCTGCTGAGCCCGTCAGCGTGGAATAGATCGACGAGCCGGGCGCCGTGATATCGACAAACTTCCCGTAGTTGGAAAACGACGATTTGACGTCGGCAGAGTCGGACGATGCCACGAAGAGGACCTGATCGAATACACGACGGGCGGCATCCAGTTCGTTGTTGTTACCGGCCGAGATGAAATGCAGGACGCCCTTTCCGTACGAATAATCGAGGGCGGCCTTAATCACCGGATCTTGCACTCCGCCGGAGGCCCATCCGTCGAAGTTGTAACTGGTGGAGACGATCTTCGCCCCGTTGTTGGCCGCATATGTAAACGAACTGGCGATCACCGAAGCCGTCCATGCCCCGCTGCCGTAAAAGCGGACGGCCATCATGCGGATGCCGTCGCCGTTCGGACCGCCGCCCGCGGTGCCGGCCACACCGGTGCCGTTGTTGGAACGGGCCGCCAGGATGCCCGCGACGTGGGTCCCGTGCGTATCCGTACTGACGGGATTCGGGTCGGCGTCGCCCGAGGAAAAGTCCCAGCCTCGAATATCGTCGATTCTGCCGTTGCCGTCATCGTCGATGCCGTTGCCCGCGACCTCCTCGGAATTGGTCCAGACGTTGGCGGCCAGATCGGGGTGGTTGTAAGCGAGCCCGTCGTCGGTAATCGCCACGACGATCGACGGATTACCCGTGGTAACGTCCCAGGCTTTGTCCGTCTGCATTTTCGTGTGAAAGAACTGCGACGAGTAGCTGGGGTCGTTGGGCGTGAATTCCCTCGTGTCGCCATAAACAATGTGGTTCGGCGAGGCCCACTCCACGCCGGGCGTCTCCTGTAACTGCGCGACCGCCGCGAGGGGATCGGCCCCGGCGCGAAGCCCGTACTCCACGAGTTGCGTCCCGCCGGTTTCGAGGATGACGCGGATGTGGCTCGTATCGAACAGATCCGTGCGACTCAGGGCGGCCGTCGGAGAAACGCGGACGGAGGCCAGGACCTCAGTAAATGTGTAGGGCCGTTCGAGCGGGCCGACGGGCGTCACGGCCGGTGCGATGCGGTCTTCCAGTCGGGTGATCGGGCAGAAACGTGTGAAACGCCGCGGGGAAGGGGACATGCGGAGGCTCCGGGGATGGATACGATCTCTTGAGAGTATCCCAACCCGGTCCTTACCGCAAGTCACCCGCAGGAGGGATCCCGGGAATCACGCCGCATCCAGTCCGTCGTCGCGAAGCATCGAAATCGATTTCTCGACCGCGTCTACCGTCCGCGCGATGTCGTCGCTCGAGTGACATGCCGTGATGAACATTCCCGTACCGGGCAGGTCGACACCGTTGAGCAGCATCGCCTGCCGGAATGCGTGGACCCGCTTGGGGTTCTTGGCGGCATCGAGTTTGCGCACGGAGCCGTCGTAAGGAATGAAATCGTCGTTGTCGGGACGCGGCCAGTCGTAATCGGGCATCAGGTGTAGAAGCGAGAAGTCGCCGTAACAGCACCAATTGATGTTGCGCCGGCTCAGCATTTCATTCAGGCTGCGTTTCAACCTCGTCGCCGCGTCATTGGCGAGGCGCGTCGGCTCGCCGGTGGCGATTCGTTTCAGCGCGGAGATGCCGGCGGCGGCCGACAGGGGATTGCCGTTGTAGGTCCCCGGGTGGCGGATCTTCGGCTTGCCGGGCCGGAACTCGATCTCGTTCATCAGCTCGGCTTTGCCGCCGACCGCGCCACCAGGCAAACCACCTGCGAGAATCTTCGCCATGGTCGTGATGTCCGGCTTCACACCGTAGTGGGCCTGGGCCCCGCCCGGGCTCACACGAAAGCCGGTGATGACTTCGTCCATGATGAAAATGCGATCGTACTTGTCGCACAGTTCTCGAAGCGCGTGCAGAAACGCGCCGCGCACCGGGACGACTCCCCAGTGTCCGCCGGTCGGCTCGATGATCACTGCGCCGATCGACGGGTCGTCGCGAAACGCCCGCTCGACGGCGGCAGGATCATTCGGATCGATCACCACAGTGTCCGACACCACCGGGTCCGCGACACCACGCGGCGGGCTACCGTCGTACGGCTGATACGCGCCGGGCATGACAAAATCGTGCCAGCCGTGAAAATGACCGGTGAATTTCAGCACCTTCGGACGGCCGGTCGCGGCGCGGACGATCCGAAGGGCCATCAGGGTCGCTTCAGTTCCTGACGACGTAAAGCGGATGCGTTCGGCCGAGGGAACCAACTTACGGACCAGTTCGGCCCATTCGATCTCCAAGGCGTGACACGCGCCTGGGTGCGTGGCCCGTGTGATCTGATGTTGCACCGCCGCGATCAGGTCGTCCGGACAGTGGCCCAAGATGAGTGAGCCGTGCCCGTTCCAGAAGTCGACGAGTTCGTGCCCGTCGACGTCCCACTTGCGCGAACCTTTGGCCCGGTCGACATAGACCGGGAATGGCTCGAGGTGCCGGATGTCGTGAGTGATTCCGCTGGGGAACAGACCCCGGGCCCGCTCGTAGAGCCGGCTGGAACCGGCAAATTCCTTGCTGTAACGTTCGACAATCGACATCGGAATTCCTCCGATGTCAGAATACAACTCCGCCGGAAAAGACGTAGGAGCGAATCAGCTACCTTCGACGATCAGATGCACTCCGGTCGTCGTCGGCTGCGCGTACCCGTAATCGGAAATCGCCGCCACGGTGATTACTCGCCGGCCGACCGGCGCATTCTTGTCGGCCACCACGTTCAAAGTGACGACGTTGCCCTTAGAGGGCGTGAGCCGGCGCGTCGCCAGCGTGGCCGTCAGTCCTTTAGGCGAGGCGACCTGCAGCGCGAGGTTTCTGTCGAAGCCGTCCTCGCGGTTGATGGTGATTTCTACCGTTTGCTGTTCGCCCTGCTTGATCGTCGTGTACGGAGTCGAGGCGATCGTAAAACCATCGCCCTTGTACGGTGTACCTATGGGTTGCCCGTTGTAGACGGTTGCAAATCCGAGTCCGCAAGCCAGCGCGAGCGCGCCCCATTCGCAGGTCATATCTGCACCCTCCGTGATGCGTGCGGGAGTCCATCCCGGCCGCCAAGACTACCCGGACATCCCAGAATCGGGCAAGCCCACTCTTTCGCTGGCTTGTGTAATGTGGCGCTGGGACGGCCCGGCGGGCCGATTGATTGAAACGAGACTCCGGGCCATTCGGCTTGACACTATCCGGTCCGGGCCCTTACGTTTCGTGGCGTGTCCGCGCAGGGAAGCCATGACCGCCATCCTCGGAATCTCGGCCTACTATCACGATTCGGCAGCGGCCCTGCTCGTCGACGGCCGGGTCGTCGCGGCCGCCCAGGAAGAGCGGTTCACCCGCAAGAAGCATGACCCGGGCTTTCCCTCGCGTGCCGTCGAGTACTGTCTGAAGGAAGCAGGTATTTCGCCGGCCGAGATCAAATACGTCGCCTTCTACGACAAGCCACTGCTCAAGTTCGAGCGACTCGTCGAGACATACCTCGCCTATGCGCCGCGTGGATTTCGCTCGTTTTGCCAGGCGTTGCCGGTCTGGATTAACGAGAAGCTGTTCACCCGCCGCAACATCCGCGGGAAACTGCCCGGCTATCGGGGGCCGGTCCTGTTCACGGAGCACCACGAGTCGCATGCCGCAAGCGCGTTCTTCCCCTCCCCATTCGATGAGGCCGCGATCCTGACGCTCGACGGCGTCGGTGAATGGACGACGACAGCATTCGGGGTCGGCCGCGGGGCGCGAATCGATCTGACCCACGAACTGCGATTCCCCCACAGTTTGGGGCTCTTGTACTCGGCCTTCACGTACTACACCGGCTTCAAGATTAATAGCGGCGAATACAAACTGATGGGCCTCGCGCCCTACGGCCAGCCGATCTACGCCGACCTGATCCGCAAACACCTGATCGACATCAAGGACGACGGCTCGTTCCGGATGGATCAGAGCTACTTCAACTACTGCGAAGGTCTGACCATGACTTCGCGGAAGTTTGACGAACTGTTCGGCGGGCCCGCCCGACAATCGGAGTCGCTGGTCACGCAGAAGGAGATGGACCTGGCCGCTTCGATCCAAGAGGTGACTGAGGAAGTCGTCCTGAAGATCGGGCGACACGTGCATGACGTGACCGGCCAGAAGAACCTGGTGCTTGCCGGGGGAGTCGCGCTCAATTGCGTCGCCAACGGCCGGCTACTTCGCGAAGGCCCCTTCGACCGGATCTGGGTCCAGCCGGCGGCCGGCGATGCGGGTGGTGCGCTCGGCGCGGCCTGGATGGTCTGGCACCAGCTTCTGGAAAACCCGCGAACGCCGGCCCGCCCCGACGCCCAGTCGGCCTCCTACCTCGGGCCCGCCATCACCGCAAACGAAGCGGCAACCCAACTCGATGCGGCCGGCGCGGTCTACCACACGCTCGACGAACCGGAACTGCTCGATCAGGTCGCGAGGCTTCTGGCCGATGAGAAAGTCATCGGGTGGGTTCAAGGGCGCATGGAGTTCGGGCCTCGGGCCCTGGGAGCCCGGAGCATCCTCGGAGACGCCCGCAGTCCGCAGATGCAGTCGGTGATGAACCTCAAGATCAAGTTTCGCGAGTCGTTTCGGCCGTTCGCGCCGTGCGTCCTGCGGGAACACGTCGACGAGTATTTCGCGATGCGACCGGGCGAAGACAGCCCGTACATGCTGATGGTCGCGCCCGTCCGCGAAGAGAAGCGGTTGCAACATCCCCGAACGGATTCCGGGGTGCCCGAAGCCGAACTGGAAGGAATCGAGAAGCTGAAAGTCCCGCGGTCGGTGATCCCCGCCGTCACCCACGTCGACTACTCCGCCCGTGTTCAGACTGTCGACCGCGAACGCCACGGCCGATTTTACCGACTTCTGAAGCGGTTCCATGCCGTCACGGAATGCCCCGTTTTGATCAACACGAGTTTCAATGTTCGCGGCGAGCCGATCGTCTGCACGGCCGCCGACGCGTACCGCTGTTTCATGGCGACCGGAATCGACGCACTCGTCGTCGAGAATCATCTGCTTCTGAAATCGGAACAGCCGGTCGCTCAGGAACATGGCCGGGCCGGGTATCTGGCCCAATTCGCACTCGACTGACGGTCACACCATGGCGCTCTTCAAACTGGACTGGAATCCCACCCGCCCGCAACTACGTGTCTTCGGCTATTGCGCGACGGCGTTCGCCGTACTCTTCGCGATTCGATTCCGGCAATCACCGACGACGACCGGGCTGAGTGCGACAATCGCCGCAGTCTTTGCGGCATTTGCAGCACTCGCACCGCAACTGCTCCGTTGGCCCTATCTCGTCGCAAGCATTGTCACCGCGCCGATCGGCTGGGCGCTCGGCCACGTTGTGCTGTCCGTGATCTATTTCGGATTATTCACCGGTCTGGGGTTGGTGTTCCGGCTCATGGGCCGCGACTCCCTGCAACTTCGCATGTCGCCCGACGCCGACACATACTGGCAACGCCGAGCGCCGTCCCGCCCCGCGGCCGATTACCTCCGTCAGTTCTGAAGCCTTCGGAGACGAACATCATGCCACTCAACAAACTCGACGAGGCGGGCGATCCGGGCTTCCTCGCGGAGTTCTGGCTCTTCATCCGCCACAACAAGAAGTGGTGGCTCCTGCCGATCGTGGCCATCATCCTGCTGCTGGGCCTGCTCGTCACGCTCTCGGCGACCGGTGCCGCGCCGTTCATTTACACCATCTTCTGACCGGATGGAGCTCGGCCGATGAAATCTCTGAGTGAATCCGTCCAGGTGGCCCGACTGGCCCGCCGATCGCCGAGCGCGGTTCGCAAGCTACAGTTCCTGGCCATTCTGATCGGTTTCCTGGTCGCGGCTCAGGAGTGTCTTTTTCGGGTGGTTTTTCCGCTACCGGAAGTGTCAGGCTTCAACCGCATCCAGTACACGCCGCTGGTCTTCGGCGAGCAACTGAGTCCGACTAGTCGCCGCGGCCTGAGTAACACCCGCACCCGCTGGATGTGCGAACCCGAGGGAATGTCATTCGATCAAACTCTGAACATCTACGGGTTTCGCGGCCCTGATTTCGCCATTGCCCCGGCCGCCGATCGACAGCGGGTCCTATTCATCGGCGACAGCTTTACAGAGGGCTGCGGCACGGACGATGCCCACACGATTCCCCGGCTGTTCCAGAAGGGGTTGGGCAAGGACCACATCGAGGCTATCAACCTCGGGGTCGGTGGCGCGAACTTTCCGGAATATGTCCGAATGGCTCGCGACACGGTCTCGCTCCTTCGCCCGTGTCATGTCTTCCTGACTGTCTGCTCCAACGATCTCCCCACGCCGGGTGTACCTGACGACATCGACCGGCCCGTCGGCCCCTTCTCACGCCAATCTGCCGTTACGCCGCGGGCACTCGATGTCACGCGACGTGCGATTTCCGGGCAGGGTGTGCCGACACGTTTCCTGCGCGGGCCCTGGCCGTTTTTCGAGGCTGTGCCGGCCAAATCGAATCCGTGGTCCGGAGACCGCGTGCCGGTCGCCGGGTTGGACGGCGAAGTACTTTCGTCGATGAAGCGCGGAACGATGAACCCCTGGCTCGAAGCCACGTGGGACAACTACGAGAAATACCTGCGACAGGATTCCGAGTCGCTCGGTGCGGGGCCATACCTGACACGAATTGCCGAGCAATGCCGACTTGCAGGCTGCGGATTGACGCTCGTTTACATCCCCTGGCACGTCATGGTCAGTCCGGAGTATACGGCCGCAACCAACCGGCTGGGGGGGCGACCGCTCGATGAAGCGACTCGCCATGAGGTCGCGAGCATCAGAAATCAGCAACGCCATCTGCGAATCGAGGCCGACCGACTGGGGATCTCGTTCGTAGACACGACAGATGCATTCATAGCGGCCGAGAAGACCCGGCGAATGTTCTGGGCTCTGGACGGCCATTGCAACGAGGCCGGCTACCGACTCATTGCCGACCTTTGCAGAGATCAATGGCTTCGTGCCGCAGATCGGTAACAGTTCGGATCAAAACTCCTCGGCCTGGAGAATCTCGACGCCCGTGGGTCGTGCCACGGCGTATCGAAACCCCGTGGTCTTCGTGCATGCCGCGGCCGGGTTGCCGAACCTGTCGAGCGCGAGAAACGCAATCCGGCCTACGGGCTCACCCCGCCGGCGGGCCGCGTCGTTCACCCGGGCCACCGCGGCCACGCAAGCGTCAAGCGCACTGATGCCGCGGCGCAACTGCTCCACGATGTAGTGACTGCCACAGATCCGCATGCTCTCTTCGCCGACACCGGTCGCCCCGGCCGCGCCGGCATCGTCGTCGACATAGAGTCCCTGACCAATGATGGGGCTGTCGCCGACCCGGCCCGGCAACTTGTGCGCGAGGCCACTCGTGCTGCAAGCGCCACCGAGGTGACCCGAGGAATCTCGCGCCAGCACCGTCACCGTGTCATGGTCGGCGGCCGGGTCGGGCATCCGCTGCGGCGGGTCGCCCGGCTTGGGCCGGGTCTTCTCCCATTGTTCCACGCTCTTGGCGGTGGTCAGGTTGTCGAGGGGGAAGCCCTGGCTTACCGCAAAATCGCGGGCTCCTTCGCCCAGCAGCAGCACGTGTTTGGTCGCTTCCATCACCCGGCGAGCCAACGCGGCCACGTGACGGACGTTTTCGACACCCGCGACGGCCCCGCACCGGAGCGTCTTTCCGTCCATGACGCAGGCGTCCAGCGTCACCCGGCCGGTGACATCACCCAGTCCACCGTAACCGACCGAGTTGACCGTCGGATCGTCCTCCACGGCCTGGGCCCCTGCGATACAGGCGTCGAGTGCTGGCAGTCCCGCGGCCAAGAGCACCTGAGCGGCACGGACAGAAGTTTCTCCAAACGGCCACGTCGCGATCACAGTCCAGGACATTTCACATTCCCTGGTCATTGTTAAAGTTTGAGGCTTGCCCGGGTTACTCAAGTTATACGAGTGCGGCAACCGATACCGGATCTACCGTGAATACCGCACGCACGAAGCCGTCTCGTCTGCGTCGCTGGGCCTTGGCCGGGCTGGCCCTGCTCGCCCTCGGCGATGCCGGTTGTACCCGCAAATTCTGGCGGAAACAGGCCGACGCGGAAGTTGATGCCCTGTTGACCAGCAAGAACTGCTACGACGCGTGGAAGATCGAGGAGTACCGCCTACCGCCGGACGGCCGGGCACGATTTGCCGACCCCAACCCGGTGGACCGCCCGCCCATGCCCCCGGACGATCCGGGAGCGAAGGCGCTCAGCCCCAATCCCCAAAAGCCGGGCAAAGCGGGAATCGACAACCCGGAAGGCATCGGTTACCTCGAACTGATGGCGGCATGGGACGCGCAGAACCGCGCCAATCGGCCGCCCGAAGACAACACCAGCATGGCTATCACTGTAGCCGGTGCTGCGCCTGCAAAAATGGAGCCCTACGACCAAAGTCTTCAGAGTCGCGAAAAAGGCTTCCTTCTCACGGTCGATCAATCGACAGACCTTGCGCTCTTCAATAGTCGGGAGTTCCAGGACCAGCGGGAGAATCTCTATCTGGCCGCACTCCCGGTCACGTTGGAACGCTTTTCGTTCGCGTTCCAGTTCTTCGCGACCGAGGCGGTCATCCGCGAATACACTGGCCCCGACTCCGCGTCCGGCGAAGGAAACCGCTGGCGGGCCAATTCGGGCCTCGGGTTCCAAAAGCTATTTCCGACGGGTGCGCTGCTTCTCTTCCGGTTCGCCAATCAAGTCATCGTCAACATGGCGGCGACCGGTACGAACCGAGTGATCACACCTTCAACCATCTCGATGGACTTCACGCAGCCCCTCCTGAAAGATGGCGGAAGGGCCGTGACGCTGGAGCCATTGACACTGACCGAACGCAATCTGCTGTATCAGGTCCGCGGCTACGCCCGATTCCGCAAGGAGTTCTACGTCGCGATCGCCGGCGGCGGCGAATACGGAAACAATTTCACCCCGCCCGCGATCCTGCCTCCCTCGGGGTCGGCACTGACCGAAGGATTCTACCCCACCCTCCTCCGCGCCGCGATCCTGGAGAACGAAAAGCAGAACGTCGCCCAGCTCGAATCGATCCTCACGCTTTACAAGGGCTACGAGGAAGGTGGCGACGTCTCCAAACTCCAGGTCGACCAGGTCGAACTCGATCTGCTCAATGGCCGGGCGACAGTCCTCCAGCGAACCCAGGAATTGCGAGACGCACTCGACCGGTTCAAGCTCCAACTCGGGGTGCCGCCCTCGGTCCCGATCGAGCTCGACGACACGCCGCTGAAGCCGCTCGTTGCCCAACAGACCCGCTTCCTCGAGATCGTACGTCAGTACGAGGCAATGCGTGAACTCGCCAATCGAACGGATTGGCCGAAGGAGCCGGAAAAGCTCCGCGCACGGCTACGACAGACGATCTCGGAAGCGCCCCTGACCGCCAAAACCAGATTTTCGACCGAGTTCCTGACCCGGTGGTCCGCCGTCGAGGTCATCAGTGATGCGGAGCTGGCCAAGCGCCTGGACACCCTGAAGGAAGAGCGGCGAAAGACCCGGGCCGAGCGTACCGAAGCGGAATCCAGGCAGCAGCCGCCGGACCCGGCGCTGATCAAACGGCTGGAAAACCTGGAACGCGAAATCGACTTGCACGAGCTGGAGAATTCACTCCGCAAGTACCTCCTGCAACGGTGGAATCGCCCCGGACTGGACGAAACCCGTCGAAACGCGTCGAGGGCCAATGCGTACCGGGATGTCTTGAGCGATTTCGTCGTCGTCCTGGTCGAGGCCCGCGAGGAGCGGCTCGCGCAGGTCCAGAAAAAATGGCCCGAACTTCCGCCAGTGACGGTTTGCGGCCGGGACCTGGTGACCGGCGACCTCGACGAGGCGACCGCCACCGCCAGCCGGGTTGCCCTGGAGAATCGGCTCGACCTGATGAACGCCCGAGCCAAGGTCGTCGACGCCTGGCGTCAGATTGCCGTGCGGGCGAATGCCCTCATGGGATTCCTGAACGTCCGATACCACCTGGATGGGGCGAACTTTGCGGGCACGCAGCCGGTCGACTTCAACCCGGCCGCGTCCCAACACCAACTCATCATCGACGGCGAGTTGCCTCTCGTCCGGTTGCCGGAGCGCAACCAGTACCGGGCAGCTCTCATCAATTTCCAGAGGAATCGGCGTATCCTGCAAAAGGCGGAAGACGACGTCCTCGTGCTGGTCCGCGCCGAGATTCGCCAATTGCGATTCCTCGCGGAAAACTATAGAATTCAGCAAAGGTCCGTCGAGTTGGCCTATTATCAGGTGGAGAACGCTCTCAACACCCTGCAAGCGCCGCCGCGGGTAGTGCCGGCCGGGCAGAGTGGCGGGAGTGATTCGGGCAGCCAAGCCGCCCTCACGCAACAGTTGCTGAACGCGGTACGATCACTACTGCGGGCACAGAATCAGCTCTTTTCCGTTTATCAGAGCTATCTGGTGACCCGAATGCAGCTGTACCGGGACCTGGAGCAGATGCCGCTCGATCGCCGCGGAGTCTGGATCGATGATATACCCCGCGAGTCACCCGAAGCACGCCGAGATGACGGTCCTAGAGGCGGAGGCGCCCCGCCCCGAATCCTCATCGGGCCGATCGAATAAGCTCATTGCCATCCTGGCGGGCATCGCGTTCCTCGCCGTCACCGGGGGCGTCGGCAGCTACGCCTATTTGAATCGGGTCCGGACCCAGCGGAACGACCTGATTGTTCACAAGATCCGCCGTGAGCCGCTCGCGCTGACAGTCGTCGAACGCGGGACCCTGGAAAGCGCAGACAACCGCGACGTCGTGTGCCGGGTCAAAGCTGGGACCAAGGCGAGCAATCTCACGATCAAGTGGGTCATCGACGACGGTACTCTCGTTAAGCACGGGCAGCTCCTCGTCGAAATCGATGACTCCGCGCTTCAGGACCAGCTTAAAGCCCAGAAAATCACCCTCGACACGGCTCGTGCCAATCGCGTGCAAGCCGAGGAGAATTACAAAATCGTAGTTAGCCAGACCGAAAGCGACATCGAGTCGGCCCGCGTTGCCGTCGAACTCGCAATGATCGATCTCAAGAAATACGAAGAGGGTGACTACCAGCAGGCCCGCAAGGATGTCGAGAACAAGATCTTGCTCGCCCGCAGCGACGTCGAACAGCAGCGGGAACGAGTCGCTTACACCGAGCGCATGGCCAAAATGAAGTACCTGAGTCTTGCTCAGCTCCAGAGTGAGCAGAGCAAGTATCAGGGTTACGAAGTTCAGCTACTGAAGGTACTCGAAGAGCAGCGCGTGCTCGAAGACTACACTAAGGGGCGCACGCTCCTGGACATGAAAAACAAGGTCGAGGAAGCGAAGCGGGCCCTCGACCGTCAGAAAAAGCAGGCGACCGCCAAGCTCGCGCAAGCCGAGGCCGAGCGGCTTACTAAGCGTTCGATTTACGACCAGGAAGAAGACAAGTACGAAGACATCGTGGAGCAGATCAATAACTGCCGGATCTACGCGCCTCAGGACGGCCTCGTGGTTTACTACGTGTCCGAACAGAGCCGGTGGGGCTCGGGTTCGTCACAGTCGATCGTCGCGGTCGGCGAGCCGGTCAAAGAAGGCCAGCGGCTCATGCGAATCCCCGACTTGCGACGCATGCTCGTCAACACGAAGGTACATGAAGCCATGGTGTCCCGCGTCCGTGGCGAAGTCTGGCAGCACACGGGCTTCACCGACACTGTGCGGGCATCGCTTTTGTGCATGACCGACCCGATAAACCGGGTGACGGCCATGCACGCGTTATCCGACCTGAAAGACCGTTTCCACGAACTGGATCACCGTAAAACGCAGGAAGGCCAACGGGCCACGGTGCGGATAGACGCATTTCCAGATCGCGTGCTCGGTGGCCACGTGCGGTCGGTGGCGACGGTAGCCAGCCAGCAGGACTGGATGAGCGCGGACGTGAAGGTCTATCAGACGCTGGTGGGAATCGATGAATCCGTCGACGGCTTGAAGCCCGGCATGTCGGCCGAGGTTACCATTCAGATCGAAGGGTCGGCTGAAGACGTCCTCGCGCTACCGCTCCAGGCGATCGTGGGCGGCGCGGAACTCGGGCCCTACCGGAAATGCTTCGTCAGAACGCCCGAGGGTCCTAAGGAGCGTGAGATCGTCGTCGGCTTGGCCAACGACAAGATGGCCGAGATTCGCTCGGGACTCGAAGAAGGCGACGAGGTCATTCTCAACCCGAAGGTTTTGCTCGGCGAAAAAGCCAAGGTGCGCACGGCTGGCGATGATCGGCCGTCCGCCCCGGGTGAAGACGGTGGCAAAAAGAAGGGGAAAGGCAAACCCGCCGGTATCAAAGCGGGCGGGCCCAACATGGCAAACGTTCCGTCCAAGTAACCGAATGCAGCAAGGCAATAAGGGCGGAACCTTCGGTGCCACATCCCGTCGTTGAAGTCTCCCGGCTGGTCAAGGACTACTACATGGCAAGTGTAGTCCGGGTCCTGCGCGGCCTTGACCTCATTGTCAACGAAGGGGATTTCGTAGCCCTGATGGGCCCCAGCGGTTCGGGCAAGTCGACGCTGCTCAACATTCTCGGTTGCCTCGATCGACTGACCGCGGGGCAATATCTGCTGGCCGGCAAAGACGTGTCGCACATGCAGGACGACGACCTCTCCGACGTCCGCAGTCGCTACCTCGGCTTCATCTTCCAGTCGTACAACCTCCTGCCCCAATACACCGTCGTCGAGAACATCGAGGTTCCTCTCCTTTATCAGGGTTGCAAGCTCAACGCGGAGACTCGCCAGCGGTGCGAGCAACTCGCCGACCTCGTCGGGCTGGGCGACCGAATGGATCACCGCCCGAAACAGCTCTCGGGCGGTCAGCAGCAGCGAGTCGCCATTGCCCGAGCACTGGTCAACGATCCGCAGGTCCTGCTGGCCGACGAGCCGACAGGAAACCTCGACACCAAGACGAGCGTTGAGATCATGCAAATGCTCGGCCGACTGAACCGGGCCGGCAAGACCATCATCATGGTCACCCACGAAAACGACATCGCCGACTGGGCCCGCCGGGTGATTCGCCTTCGCGACGGCGTGATCGAAAGCGATACCCGCAACGACACGGACCCCACCTGGGCCCACCGCTACGAGACTGCCGGGGGGGCCATGGCCGTCTGACGCCGCCCGGCGGCACGACGAAAGCCGAACACGAGCATGTCCAACGCGACAATGCTGCTATTGTTTCTGATCGAACTGGCAGTTCTGATGCTGCCGCCGATGCTCCATTGGGATAAAAGCCGGCGGAGTTTCGTCCTTGCGGTCCGCTCGCTGTGGCTGCACAAGCTCCGGGCGATGCTATCGGTGCTGGGCATCATCATCGGGACGGGGGCCGTCATTGCGTTGATGGCCTTTGGCGAAGGCTCCATGCAGGAGGCGCTCGCCGACATCAAGCGACTGGGCGCGACCAATGTCATCGCCCGTTCCGTCAAGCCGCCCGACGAAGGCAACAGCGGCCGAAGGTCCATGATCGCCCAATACGGGCTCACCAACGACGATTACGAGCGTTTCCTGACAATCCCTGACATCCTGCGCCGCGTGCCGATGCGGGTGTTTCCGACCGAAGCACGCTACCTCGAACGCATGGCACACGCCCGGCTGGTCGCCACGACCCCCAGCTACACGGAGGTCCATCAACTCGAACTGTCAGGAGGCCGATTCCTCACCGACGACGACGACCGCAAAATGGACAACGTTGCCGTACTGGGCTGCGAACTGGCCAACGACCTGTTTCCATTCGAACAGCCACTCGGCCAGACGGTACGACTGGGAACGCATTTCTACAAGGTCGTCGGCGTGGTCAAGGATCGCATGCCCACTGGCGGCTCCGGCGGCAGCCAGGCGGCTGAGGACTTCAATCACGACGTGTACATTCCGCTATCGACCTGTCGGGCGCGATTCGGGGAGAAGATCTTCATCCGGCAATCCGGCTCACGTTCAGGAGAGAAAGTCGACCTGCATCAGGCCACGTTGACGGTCGATGCCGACATTGAGGCGGACGAGGGAAGAGAACGCGTCAAAGCCGTCGGCGAATTGATCAAGTCGATGCTGGGCACGTCTCACCTGAAGCGTGATTGGGCAGTTACAATCCCGCTCGACCGACTGGAGGCGGCTGAAAAGGCAAAGACGAATTTCACCCGCCTGCTGGTCCTGATCGCCAGCATCTCGCTCATCGTCGGCGGGATCGGCATCATGAACATCATGCTGGCCACGGTGACTGAACGTACTCGCGAGATCGGCATCCGTCGCGCACTCGGCGCGAAACGCCGGGACATCACCTTGCAGTTCCTCGTTGAAGCGGTCGTACAAACGTCGATCGGAGGGTTTATTGGTGTCGTCGCCGGGCTGGGCACGGTGTACTTCGTGCCCCGAATTGCCGAGAAGTTCTTCGACGTAATTCTGCCAACGCGTCTTCACGTGCCATCGATCTTCCTTTCGCTGGGAGTGTCGATCGGCGTCGGCGTACTGTTCGGCTGGTATCCGGCCCAGCGGGCCGCCAAACTCGACCCCATCGAAGCCCTCCGCCACGATTGACGTCTACAGGGGCCGGACGCGTCCTCGCACTTCGGGGTTCACTACGACCTCCCCGGGCCATTGCCCTGCAAAGTAGCGAACAACCGTCTCGGCCGCGATTCTCGCCATGTTATCGCGGCTGGCCGTGTCGACGCCGGCAGTGTGCGCGGTCATTACGGTATTCGGGGCAGTCAGGAGCGGGTTATCGGAAGTTGGCGGCTCGGAATCGAGTACGTCCAATCCCGCTCCTGCAATTCGTTGCGACCGAAGAAACTCCGCGAGGTCCGCCTCGTGGACCAGCCCGCCCCGGGCAGTATTCACGAGGAATGCGGTCGGCTTCATCCGGCCCAGTACGTCGCGGTTTATGGATTGCCGGGTTCCGGCCGTCAGCGGGTAATGCAAGGTCACATAATCCCCGGTCGAATAGCACTCCTCCTTCGACGTGAACCGGACGCCCTGAGCTTTCGCAAACGCCTCATCGCGAACCGGATCGTATGCAATCAGCGTCATTCCAAACGCCCTGGCCCGGATGGCGACTGCTTTGCCAATCCGGCCAAGACCGATGATGGCGAGCGTCTTTCCGCGTAGCGGCAACATCGACCGCCGGGGCCAACCACCCGCGACGATGGTCGCGTGTTGTGGCAGGATCGACTTCGCGAGCGCGAGTATGAGCCCCACAGTATGTTCCGCGACACCCTCGGCATTTCCCGGCGAGATGGCGATGGGGATTCCCAACTCCGTCGCGGCGGCCAGGTCCACGGCATCGTACCCGACACCGGAGCGGGCGATGAACTTCAGTTCTGGGCGAGCAGCCAACACCTGTCGGGTGTACGGCTCGGACCCTGCCAACGAAGCATCGCACCCGGCCAGCTTGTCGAACAGCTCCGCCTCCGACATCTGAGCCGGGCGGTCGGGGAACACAAGCGTGAAGCCGGCCGATTCGAGGATCGACTTAAATTCGCCTTCCAGCCCCATCAGTGTGCCCGGTCCGATCAGGATTCGCGGCATGTACGGTTCCCCTGAATGTCTCAGTCGTCGTTATACCGGCCAGCACAGAGGTTTCCGTGCGAACCGAAATCGCCTGGCCAACTCCCTTTTTTGTGGTTTTCGCTTGACCGGCGAGGTATCCCGCCGGAAGATGCAATTGAGAGATGCGAACGGCAGTAGTCGGCGCTTCTCGGATTCACAGCGAAATCAGGCGGGGAGGGTTCGGGTCGATTGAACCAATCGCATCGCGACCGACTCCCGCAGATCGAATCGGAGGAGGCCGCTTGTCCACGATGACCCGCAAACAGCAGGATGCCGCTGCCGCCAATCTCCTGCCCAATTCTCTCGAACGTGCCTGCCAGTGCGCCCGAATCGCGGCCGAGAACAAGGGCCGGGACGTCCTCGTACTCGATATGCGGAAGATCACTCCGATCACGGACTTCCTGGTGATTGCCACCGGTGCGAGCCGAAGGCAGATGCACGCCATCGCCGAGGACACCGACGCGGAAATGCGCAAGCTCGGCGACCTTCGTCGCGGCATTGAAGGCTACGAGGCCAGCCGGTGGATCGTGCAGGATTACGGCGACGTCATTATTCACATTTTCGACCCGGCCGCGCGGGAGTTCTACTCTCTGGAGGAACTCTGGGCCGACGCTCCGCGTGTGGCCTGGGAGCGTGCCTGACACGCCAGAGCAGCATCGCTACACTTTCTCCATGAATCTCCAACTCGAATTGCAATCGCGGTTCCGTGCTGCGCTGGCCGGTATGACCACCGACGCCGACCGGTTCGCCCAAATGGTCCGCCCGGTCGGCGACGCCAAGTTCGGCGACTATCAGGCCAACTGCGCCATGTCGCTGGCTAAGGAACTCAAGCAGAATCCCCGGCAGGTAGCCGAGAGTATCATTTCACGACTTCAGGCGGACGATCTCGTCGCCAAGGCCGACGTCGCGGGCCCGGGCTTCATCAACCTCACTCTGCGACCCGAATGGCTGGCGGAGCAGGTCCGGGCCATGGCGGGCGATGAACGATTGGGCGTCGCGCCAGTCGAATCCGCACGGCTTTACGTCATCGACTATTCCTCGCCGAACGTCGCCAAACCCCTGCATGTGGGGCACCTCCGCAGCACGATCATCGGCGACGCCCTCAAGCGTATTCTGACGTTTCTCGGTCATCGGGTCATTGCCGACAACCACCTTGGCGACTGGGGCACGCAGTTCGGCATGCTCATTTACGGGTACAAGCACTTTCTCGACGAAGCGGGACTGAAAAGCGATCCGGTCCGCGAGATGGTCCGGCTGTATATCAAAGTCCGGCAATTGACCAAGCCGGCCGACAAGGATGACGACCTCCCCGGTGAAGAGCGTGAAAAGTACACGCCTGAGCAGATTGCCGAAGCCAAGGCCGTCATCGCCGCCTGCCGGGAGGAGACGGCCAGATTGCAGGCCGGCGACACGGACAATCTCGCGCTCTGGCAGCAGTTCATCCCTTGGAGCATGGCGACCATCACGCCGATCTACGACCGCCTTGGCGTGTCGTTCGACTTCTTCCACGGCGAGAGTTTCTACAATCCGATGCTCGCCGACGTCGTCGACGACCTGCTGGCGAGGGGGCACGCAACGGAAAGCCAGGGCGCGGTCGTAGTATTCCTGAGCCCGCCGCCAGAAGATGGTTCGGAACACAAGGCCGATGCCGTTATCCGCAAACGGGACGGAGCGTTTACCTACACGACGAGCGACCTGGCCACCATCCGATACCGCGCCCGGGAATGGAACCCGGATGTCATGCTCTATGTCGTCGGCACCCCGCAATCGAAACACTTCCAGACCTTATTTGCAGTCGCCCGCCGTTGGGGCTACGACAAGGTCGATCTGGAGCACGTGGCATTCGGCTCCGTGCTTGGAAACGACCGAAGGATGCTCAGCACGCGTAACGGCGGGGCGGCCGAACTGAGTGAGTTGCTCGACCTGGCCGTCGAAAAGGCGACGCAACAGTATCGTGCGGCGGCCGCGTCGCGCGGCGACGAGGCTCCGGAGATCCCGGAAGACGAAGTGCGAATGATCGGAGAAGTAGTCGGTCTGGCCGCGGTAAAGTATGCCGACCTGAGCCAGCACCGAACCACGGACTACGTATTCTCGTGGGACAAGATGCTGGCGATGGACGGAAACACGGCCACGTACATGCAGTACGCTTTTGCCCGTTGTCGGAGCATCTTCCGCCGGGGCGAAGTTGATCCCGCAGAGTTACGGGCCAACGCCCCAAAGCCGGGACTCGCCGATTCGTTTGAACGGGCACTCGCGATCAAGCTGTTGCAATTCGAGGAGACGATCGTCGCCGCGGCGGCCGACTACACTCCGCACGTGATTACGAACTACCTGTGGGATCTGGCGAAGGCCTACAGCGGGTTCTTCACCAATTGCCCGGTACTCAAGGCCGAGTCGGCGGAACTACGGCGTGAGCGCTTGCTACTGTGCGACCTGACAGCCCGGACGATTGAAAAGTCGCTGGGCCTGCTTGGCATCGGCGTAGTCGAGCGAATGTGACCGGCCGCTTCAACCGGTGAGCCAGGCGAACCAGTTGCGGGTGGCCGGGAGCGGCTTGGGCACTGTGACCGGCCGCCCCTCGAGTACCGCCTGGCCCGTGAGGCTGCCGATGCGCTCGGCTTCCTCGGCCCCGACCCACTTTTCGACGACCCGATAGGCGTCTTTCATGACGGGCGGCCGGCGGCGAAGCGAGTGACCGTCCGACCCGAGTAAATGGACCATTCGACGCTTGAACCAGCTTTTGATCGCCCGACCGTCTTCCGGGCTCGGCGGATTGGTGATGCTTTTCGACGACACCTGAAACAGGCAACCGGCCTGGATTAGCCCCTCGGCCCGGCCGGGGTCGTGGAGCACTTCCGGCACCCGCTCGGCATGGCCCAGAATCGGCCGAACACCACGTTCGACGAACTCCTCGACGAGCCATTTCATCTCGACGCAAAGCCCGTGGGGCATTTCAACCAGCACGTATCGCCCGGTGTCGCCGACGGTGAGCAATTCCCCGCGGCCAAATTGCTCCAGCGTGTTGACGCCGACCATGATCTCTGCGCTGGGCTTGGTCTTCAGCGGAATCCCGGCCGTGCGGAGTCGCTCGACCAGTTCCTTTTCCGCGGCGCGGAGACGATCCGGCGTGTTGTCGGGGTACTCGTCATTCTGATGCGCGCCCGCCGCGGCGAAGCCGATCCCCTCCTCGACCATTCGCCGGCACATTTCGACCGCGTCTTCGGGAGTCTTCGGCCCGTCGTCGAGCCCGGCAAGGAGGTGGACGTGAATGTCGACGAGCGGCGGCATGGTGTGCGTCTGATTCCCGGATTCGCGCAGTGAAAAGGCAGCCGGACCGACCGGCTGCCTTTGAGTTTTTATCCGAAATGCCCGATCCGTGTACCCGGCGGGCTCAGCTCTTTGAGGCAGGGTTGCCCGCCTGAACCTTTTCGTCGTGAGTGCCGGCGTAGTAGCTGGCGGCTTCCTTGTCGGCATACCCGTAGGTGTAGCCGTAGGTGTACGAGTAGCCTTCGCCGTAGCTATAGTGCTCGTAACCATACCGGTTGCCACCCACTTGGGTCCCGAAACCGTTTACCACGACTCCGAGGACATTGGCCCCCATCGAAGCGAGTACTTCGCGGGCCCGCTCGGCATAGGGTCGACCGTTCTTGGTCACGCGGATGCACAGCACGACGCCGTCGACTCGCGGGGCGACCACGGCCGGGTCGGTCACGACGAGTACCGGCGGAGTGTCGACCAGCACGAAATCGTACTTACTCCGCAACTCCTCGAGGAGTTCCTTAAACCGAGGCGAGGTGAGGAGTTCGGCCGGGTTTGCCGGGCGAGGACCACACGGCATGACTGAGAGGTTCGGGATCACAGTCGGCTGGGCGGCCGAGTTGAGATCCGCCTGGCCCACCATCACCGAAGCCATGCCGACGGTGGCCGGCACGTTGAAGATCTTGTGGACACGCGGCTTGCGGAAGTCGCAATCGACGAGCAGTGTACGCTTACCCGACTGCGCGATGGAAACGGCCAAGTTGGCCGCCAGCGTCGATTTGCCGTCGGACACGTTGGGGCTCGTCACCTGGATGACCTGGTGCCCCGCGCCCTGGGTGCTGAAGTACAGCGCGGTTCGGACGCCGCGATAGGCTTCCGCACCGATCGAGCCCGACTGGTAGTGGGTGATCAGCATCGGATCGACAGTCGTCGAGCCGGCCGCGATCAGCGCCTGGGCCTTCTCATCCGCGGCCAGGAACGGCACGTGACCGATGACGGGCAGCCCGAGTCGCCGGCGGATTTCGGAGGGATTGCGGAAGCTCTTGTCGGAGATTTCCGCGAGGTAGGCGAGTCCGACGCCGAGCAGTATGCCCAGCAGACCGGCGGCCGCAAATACCTGATATGCGATGGGCGATACTTTGATGCCCACGCCCGCACGGGTAATCGTGGCCACCTTGAAACCGCCCGAGTCCTTCTTGATGTCTGCGTCGCGTACCATGCGATTGACGTCGCCCTGCAACGCTTCGATCCGGAGTTTTTCATTTTGAAGCCGGAGTTCTTCGGTTTCAAACCGGCTCAGTTCTCGCAGTTCCTTGACTGTCTTTTCATTCTCGGTCGTGAAAAAGGCGACCTTTGCCTGTAACGAAGTCACGTCAATTTCGAGGTTGTCGATAAACGCCTTCGCGAGGTCAGTATTGCGGTCCGTCTGACTCTTCTGTTCTTTGTTGAGAAGGTCCTGTTTCAGAAGCCCGATCTGGGAACGGATGCTGATCACCTTGGGATGCCGTTCGCCGTAATTGGCCAGCAGTTCAGATTCCTGCAGCTTGAGATTGAGCAGAGCCCGATCAGTTTCAGGGTCACCGGTCAACTGGTTCAGTCGCTGGTTGTTGGAGAGGATGTACTGAATGGTCGCGGAGGGTCCCTTTTCCTTGTAGATCTTCTGCATCGTTTGCAGGTCGAATTCCTTACTCTTCAGAACCAGTTTCATCCGCGACAGATTTTCCGCCTGCTCGGCAGCGAATTTCTGAATCTCTGAAGTACCGCTCGCGATCTTAGTTGTGATGATCGGCGCGTCTCGCTTGAATGCGTCGATCTTCTTGTCAACATCTTCGATTTGCTTCTTCACTTCGGTCTGGAGTTTGAGAATATCCTTGATGACATTCTCGTTGATGTCCTTGTACGTCTCATCGATGTAGCTTTGGTACGCGGCGATGAGATTCTCCAGGATGATTTTGGCCTCTTCGCGATCGGTTGCCCGGAAAGTCAGCAGGATGACATTGTTCCCCTGCGTATTCTGAGCAGCTTCCTTGTTTTCACGGGTGACAGTCAGATTCTTGATGATGTCCGGGACGAGTTCATCGGGCTTGGACGCGTCGGGGAATGACCGGAAGCCACCCTGTTCCTCGAACTTCTTTTTGACCTTCTCGCTGAGCACCGTTCGCTCGGCAATGACCTGACTCTTGAGAATCACCGTCTGGGAAGACATGTAGTCTTCCTGAAAGGCGATCCGGGAGCGATCGCCACCGCCCGTGCCGGCCGTCACGTCGGCAGACTTCTTCACCACCAGAATCTGCGCGACGCTTTGATAGACAGGTTGCCGCTGGGCATAGAAGAGCGAACCAAGTACCAGCGAGATGACGATACCGAGGATCACCAGCGACTTGCGTTGCCAGATGACCGAAAAAAGGCTGGTCGCGGCCCGAGCGCCCCCCGATGTCTCGACGGGCTCAATCAGTGCGGTCTCGGCGGCGGTCGCCATGGATCGACTCCTGTTGCTACGGGGCGCACGGGCGGGGAAATCTGGAGTATCTGAGGATTATAGCAGGCTTTGTCCAGCGGCGGGGAAGGAATGGCCGGATTCAATCCCGCTCAGGAGCCCAGAGATTCAAGCTGGACATTCCCGGGCGAGTGTACCGTCCCGGATGCCACCGAAAGCCGGGCCGGCTCCCGTTCCACCATGATTGCCTCGATGGTCAACTCCACCGAAGCGACAACCTTTGCCAACGCCGCCAACTTGGGCCAGGCGGATTCTTCGTCACGAAGCCCCACGACATCCAACCGACCCACCACCTGCCCCCGCACCGTGAGCGGCATCTCGGCCCGCCAGAAGCCCGGTACCTCGGCATGGTCGGCCATCGACCGCTCCCACCTCGCGTGATACCCCTCATGAATGACCGGAGCATTCACGTCCAGCGTAAGCGTCTTCAATTGCAGTTCCTCGGCAGTCACCGTCAATTCCTGCCAGAGGGTCTCCCAGTCGGCGGAGCCCTGAAGGTGGACTTTGATCTGACGAACCTTGCCGTCTACGTGGCCGTGGCGAACATTGTCGACGAATGCCGAGATCTTCTCTTTGACCAGCGACAACTCAGCAATTCCGAACAGCCGCGACACCAGCAAAATGACCAGCACCGCAACGAACGCCGCGAACGCGATAAACTCGTTCTTCAGGTAGGAACCGACCAAGGCTCCGGCCCCAGCGATCGTGCAGAGCACGACGACAAGAAAGAGTATCTTCTGGTTGGAGAACCCGTGCCGGAGCAAGACGTGGTGAAAGTGCCCGCGGTCGGTCGTGAAGATACTCCGGCCCGTGAGTTTGCGACGCAGGATCGCGGCTGAGGTGTCGAAAATCGGGATCGCCAGCAGGGCCAGCGGTGCCGCCAACGCGACCGTCGCGGGCCCCTTCAAAGACGCCTGAATGGCTAGCGTGCCGATAACGAGCCCAATCAACATGCTTCCCGCATCACCGAGGTAAATGCTCGCCGGCGGGAAGTTGAAGCCGAGGAATGCCAGCAATGCGCCGGCCAGCGTGACCGCGACACAGGCCACGCCGAACGACAGGTTGAGAAATGCCATCCCGCCGATCGTCACGCAGAGAATCAGGCCGATCGTCCCGAGGAGCCCATCCATCCCGTCGATCAGGTTCAAGGAATTGATCGCCCCAAGCAGCCAGAACAAGGTAAAAGGCCATGCCAGAATGCCCAATTCCACCTTTACGTCGAGAATGGTAACGCTTTGCACATAGACGCCGCCTGCAATTACGATGGCCGCGGCGGCTACCTGACCGAGCAACTTGTATCGGCCCCGCATCCCCCGAAAATCGTCGATCATGCCGATACAGACGAGTACGGAACCAGCCGCCAGAAGCGCTAGAAAAGTCGTACTCTGTTTGGCGAATGCACCCTGCCACTCGGTCGCGAAAAACCACGCGCCCGCGAGAATGGCGACCGTCGACAGGTAAACGGCCACACCCCCGGCTACAGGGATAGGCTTTTTCTGGGTCTTTCGCCGGCCGTCCGGAGCGTCGACCAGACCGAAACGCAAGGCCGCGTTGCGGACCAGCGGAGTCACGGCAAAGCACAGCGCGAATGCCGCTGCGAACAGGGCGAGCACGGTATAAAGCTGCTCGGGCTTTTCCATATCCGTGTCGTTGACTCCGCTGTACATACCGGACCCATCACCCCTGGAAGGAGTGCGAATCCCCGCCCGACACCGCCAGACAAACACTCATCCGGTTCCCGAAATCCGTCAGGTCAGCCTGACAGCGCTTCGCGGTAAAACCGGCTTCATCGGACCTTGGCCTGGGCTGCCATGATGGTGACAACTGCCGGCCAGAAAGCCGACAATGTGGAAGGCGATAGTCAGATTCTCGTCCTGAGAAATGCCGCGTCGTCGCGATTATCGAGTTTGTCTGCCGAGTCCCCGTAATGCTACCCGCCGAAGTGGCGCGAGTCAATCGGCCCACCTGAATCGTCCGAGAAAACCGGGCTGCTTTTACACGGAAACATCACAATCCGAATTCGCCGGTGGGCCGAGGCTAAATCCTGCCATGTGCGATGGCCACCTTCATGTCGCGGACTGCCCGTTCCATGCCGACGAGCACCGCACGGGAAACGATACTGTGCCCGATGTTCAGTTCCTCGACACCCGGAATTCTTGCGACGTGGACCACATTGACGTAATCGAGGCCGTGGCCCATGTGTACCGCCAACCCACGTTCCACGGAGTAGGCCGCGGCATCTTTGAGCGCGGCCAATTCCTTAGCGCGATGGGCCGACGACCTGGCCTCCGAATACCGCGCCGTCTGAATCTCGACAGCTTTCACGCCGAGCGTCTTCGCCGCCTCGATCTGCCGGGGGTCCGGATCCACGAACAGCGAGACCTCGATCCCGGCCGCCTTCAACTGATCCACAGCACCGGCCACAGTCCGCTCGTTGGCGATCACGTCGAGGCCGCCTTCGGTCGTCAGTTCCTCGCGCCGCTCGGGGACGAGCGTCGCCTCATCGGGTTTTACTTCGCACGCCAGCGCGACCACCTCGGCCACGGCAGCGAGTTCGAGGTTGAGCCGGTGCGACACCGTCTGCCGGAGCAATCGCAAATCGCGTTCCTGAATGTGTCGCCTATCCTCGCGCAAGTGGATCGTGATACCGTCGGCCCCCCCGAGGATGGCGAGCAACGCGGCCGCGAGCGGGTCGGGTTCCACGCCCCGCCGGGCCTGGCGGATCGTCGCGACGTGGTCGATGTTGACACCAAGTCGGATAGGATGCAGGTGACTCATGTCGACATTATACGCTCGGGATCGAGCGCCGCAGCGAGGACACGAGCGGCCCGGGCCGAGTCTCTCGCCAGTCGCCAGAAATCTCTCGCCACTCCGGGTCGCCGGGCTAATGCAGTCATCGCGGCCGTCCACCGGACATGCCCGCTCCCAATCAAACGGAGGACGTCGGTTGGAATATCTGTCGCCACATCGTCCGAGACTGCTCTGACCACTCCCCAGTCAACACCACGCTCCGAACATATCCGGGCGAAAGGCGCCGACTCCATATCAACGACGTCGGCCTTGTACTCGACGCCAAGACGACGCTTCTCCGTCGAGTCGCCGATGGCACGGGGCGAACAAAGGACGGTGCTCGAATAGCCACGCGGTCGAACAGTCGCAGGCCACGACTCACCCGTCGCCATGTCGAAAACGCGATCCGCGACGATGACTTGCCCGACCCGGACTGTTGGTTGCAGGCTGCCGGCAAACCCGGCAAGTATCACCGCGGACGGAGATTCTGAATCAATAACTCCCGCGATCCGCTTCGCACACGGGCCGCCCATGCCGATGATCGCCGTCGCCTCTCGCGGGAATAGCCTGCGAAACGGGCCGGCCTCGCGCGGCATCGGGAACAGGTAAAGCAGTCGCGCTGCCAATTCAGTAACTCGGCCGGGCGATAGGGCCTTCGTCGCTCAGAAGGCTGTGCAGGCTCGGCAACTGCATGACGTGCCTCGCGTCCCGCGGCTTGCCGTCCACCAGCACCTCCCGCTTCATCAATCGAATTCCGTGACTGTAATCGACGTACCAATTGACGTGAACGATCGTGAGGGGTTGGATCGGCTTGCCATCGGCCTGGTGCCAGCCGAAGATCGCCACCCGGTTCGGCTTTTCCGACAGGCGATTCGTCACGACGACATCTTTCTTGATTCCTGCAGTGATCGCGCCGGCGCCCGCGTCGTGCGGCTGCTGCTCGATTCTCCGATGATGTTCGAGAAATGTCGCCGGTGCCTCCCGGTTGGCCGAGAGCGGGATCGGCGCCCGTTTATCACCTGCGGCCTTCCAGACCTCTTCGACCACGCTCCGCGTCGGCAAAGCGCATCCCCAGGCGTCTGCGATTCGTTGACCCGTTTGCGGTGTCATCGGCATCCGTACCCAGTCGGCGTCCGAGCCGATGGAGAGGTAATCGGGGAGCACCTCGATCCGGACTTTGTGCGGCTTCCCGGCCGCGTCTGACCGTTGAAACTCCACCGGCTGGAACTTCCGCATGTGCCCGGGCACGTTCCCACGCAAGATTTCGCGGGCGATTGCCTCCTCGCGATGATCCGGCTTCAGCAAGCCGATCGATCGGATGAACTCCGAACCGCCCGGCGCATCGGCCGGTCGCGGCGGAATCCCCGGAGTGGGATCGATGTGTTGAGAATAGTCCCGTGGACCTCCGAACTTCGACCATTCGCCCGGCGCGTCTACGAGGAGCACCTGGAGCATGCCGTTCATCTCGCCGACAAGAACCGTGTGGAGAATCTTGTTCGCCGGATTGGGATGAACGAATGCGGCGACGCGGCCGCCGAGCCCGCGGTGAACCACAAACTCACCTTCCCGCGATTCCGTCAGGGTCAGGTCCTTGCGAAACCGGTCCAGCATTCGACCGGTCGCTCGAAACGTGCCGCCGGTCGGGCCAACGACCAGCTTGCCGTCCAGCGTGATGTTGCGATCGTCGTATGCAATAATGACTAGCCGCCGGGTATCGGAGCCATCCAACCAGGCGAGCACTTTGTCGCCATGCTTCAGGTCATCGCTGTACGAGTAGTTCGAGTCGAGAAACCCGATCCGGTCCAGCCAATCCGGGATCGTGTCGCCACCGTCGAGGAAAGCCCATGTGAACGAACCGCCGCCGCTATGGCCGGTGAGCGTGACCAGCGATGTCGCACCTGGCGTGATCGCGCGAATGGTATCGACGATCTTGCGGGAGAGCGACGGCGCATCGCCGTGCTTCTTCCGCCAGGCCGGCCAGGCCAGTCCTTCCGCCTCGATACACGCGACGATCACGTTTTCCTTCGGGCGAAGTTCGCGATAGCGGCGGATCTGTGCCGCAACGTGTTGGATGTCGAAGTGCCAGTCGAGGCCCGGCGCTTTACAGCATCCCAACGTCTGCTCGATGGTGTTGCCATTCGGAGTAGCGAAGATCACCAGCCGGGTCGGTGCGTCCGGCTGCAATTTCCGCGGCGCACGCATGACCATCCGGACGTCCGGGGCGATCCACTCTTCGCGGACGTACTCGTCAGTCCATGGGGCCAGGTGCGCTTCCTCAAGCGAGGGCGGGCCAGACGCCAATACGGAAAGCAGGAGTACGCTGATCATACTGGTACTCGTTTAGCCGGCGGGGGCCGACTGACCACCTTCGCCGGCCCGGTGCCCCGCACCGACCGCAACGATTGCGCGGCCGGTCGACCGTCGCCGCATCCACTCCCGCAGCCGGTCTCCTTGCAGTTTCATCGTTATTTTCGGAAGATACGGAGGATGTTTCCCGGATCGCCGGAGGTTCCTCTCGTGCGCAGTTTCGCAGCAACGCTCGTCGCCGTGGTTTTTGCGTTCCCGGCACTGGCGGGCGACCCCATCCGCCTGGCCAACAACCCCTCGCTTTCCCCGGACGGATCGACTCTCGCGTTCGATTGGTCGGGCGACATCTGGGTAGCCTCCTCGACTGGCGGTACAGCCCGGGCCCTGACTCAGAACCCGGCCCGCGACTCCCAGCCGAAATTCTCTCCCGATGGCAAGGAGATCGCCTTCATCAGCGATCGCGACGGCACGCCGCAGGTCTACGTCACGTCGGTGAACGGCGGCACGCCGACCCGGCTGACATGGCACACGGCCGGCTTCGGTCTCGAGGGCTGGACTCCGGACGGCACGCAATTGCTGGTCCGCGCGACCCGCGACCACCACTGGCGGCACGGCGAACGGTTCTTCCTCATTCCCCGCGACGGCCGGGCGGCCGAGAAGGCCCTGTTCGACGACTACGGCCTGCAGGGCAACCTCTCTCCCGACGGCAGGAAGTTGCTCTTTGTCCGCGAAGGCACGCAATGGTGGCGGAAGGGCTATCACGGATCGCAGGCCGCTCAGGTGTGGATGTACGACCTCGATTCCGGCAAGTTCACGCAAGTGTGTTCTCCTGACCGCGGCGCGAACTGGCCGATGTGGAAGCCCGACGGAAAAAGCTGCTACGTCGTCAGCGCGAAAAACGGCGCGTTCAACATCCACGAATGCGATCCGGCCACGGGCAAGGATCGACAACTGACCAACTTCCCGGACGACTCTGTTGTTCAGCCGACGCTCAGCCGTGACGGCTCGACGATGGTGTTCCGCCATCTCTTCGACTTCTACCGCCTCAAGCCCGGCTCGGGCGGCGCGCCCGAGAAGATAACTCTGGAAGCGTCCGGGGATCGCACCACCGAACCGGTCGAGAGACGTACTTTGTCGACTGCCCAGCAAGTGGCATTCGCGTCGGACGGCTTGGAGATTGCCTTCATCGCCGGCGGCGACCTTTGGGTGATGGACACCGAACTCCGCGAACCGAAGCGGATCACCACCTCGGCCGAGGAGGAGCGTGACCCGGTGATGTCGCCGGACGGAAAGTACCTGTACTTCATTTCCGACATGCACGGCGAATGCAACATCTGGCGGGCCGAGCGGGCCGACGCCGCCAAGTGGTGGTGGCAGCAGACCGATTTCAAGCTCTCCCGCCTGACGCAGGACCCCGCCCACAAAGGCCAACTCAAGCTGAGCCCGGACGGCAAGCAACTCGCGTTCGTCCGAGACCGCGGCGACCTCGTGGTCATGAATGTCGACGGAAAGAACGAACGAAAGATCCGCGGCGGCTTCACGCCGCCCGAATACAACTGGTCACCCGACTCGGCGTGGATGGTGTACGCCGTCGAAGACAACGATTTCAATCGCGATGTCTGGGTCCACGCTCTCGACGGTTCCGTCCCGCCGTATAACCTCTCGCGGACTCCTCACGACGAGCATTTCCCCGTCTGGTCGCCGGACGGAAAGGTGATCGCATGGACCGGCCGGCGCGGCGAGCAGGACAACGATATCCACTTCGTCTTCCTCCGCGCGGAAGATGATCAGACGACGGCCCGCGACCGAACTCTGGAGAAAGCACTCGACAAGATGAAGACCCGGCGGGCCCCCGGCACGCCTGAGGATTCGGACGCTGCCGATCAGCAACAACCGCCCGCTCAGCAACAGCCTGGTGTGACGATCTCTCCGTCGTCCGGCACGGCCCCGGCCCTGCCCACGCCGATCAAGATCGACTTCACCGGCATCCACGACCGCATCCGCGTCGTGCCGATCGCCGACTCGACCGAAACCGACCTGTTCTGGTCGCCCAACGGCAAACGGCTCGCCTTCACTGCAACCGTGGAAGGCCGTCGCGGTACATATGCCATCGACATCCCGGACGATCCGCGACCGAAGTCGCTGGTCGCCGCGACCGGCAGTCAGGCCCGTTGGCTCCGGAACAATCAGGTCGTCTGGCTCGCCAACGGCGTCCCCGCAAGTTTCTCGGCATCGGGCGGAGCGGCCGCCCCGGCGGCCCGACCGGGCCCCACCCTGCCGGCCGGTGGTGGTGGCGGGCGGCGTGGGAATTTCCCCAATCTACCCGCCGCGCCGGCCGCACCCTCGGCGACTGACGCGCCGGCTGCTACGACGGAGTATCGCTTCGCCGCACTGCAACAGTACGATCGGGCCGCCAAGCATGGAGCGGTGTTTGACCTCGCCTGGCGGACCATGCGCGACCAGTATTACGACCCCAAACTCGGCAACCGCGATTGGAACGCCGTCCGCCTCAAGTACCTCGATATGGCCCGGGCCTGCCCGGACCTCGATTCAACGGCCGTCGTCGTCAACCTGATGCTCGGCGAGTTGAACGGCTCGCACCTCGGGTTTTTCCCCGGTTCGTCGTTCGCGACCCGAAATCAGCCGCCGGCCGAGCCTGCCGCCGGAGCGAAATGGACGGAATCGACCGCTCACCTCGGCGTCCGCTTCGACTCGAAGTTCGCAGGCCCCGGCCTGAGGATCCGCGATGTACTGCCGGGCGGCCCCGGCGAACTCGCCCGCTCGAAGATGAACGCCGGCGATGTCATCGTCGCCATCGACGGCCAGGAGGTCGGCCCGAACACCGACCTGACCACAGTCCTGAATGCCGCTCCGGGCAAGGAATTCTCTGTCCGGCTCAAGACGGGTGACGCAGAGCGGACGATCACTGTTCGACCGACGAGCTACGCGCAGGCCCGCGCGGCCCTGTACCGCAAATGGATCGACGACAATCGCAAGGCCGTTGACAAACTGTCTAACGGCAAGCTGGGATACGTCCACATCGACGCGATGGCCATGCCAAGCTTTTACAAGTTCCAGACGGAGTTGTTCTCCGTCGGCCACGGCAAGGACGGCCTGATCATCGACGTCCGCGAGAACGGCGGCGGCTCGACGGCCGACCACCTGCTTACCGCGCTGTGTCAGCCCGAGCACGCGATCACCGTGCCCCGCGGCGGCGGCCCCGGCTACCCGCAGGACCGCCGGGTGTACGCCACCTGGAGCAAGCCGATCGTCGTCATGTGCAATCAGAACAGTTTCTCCAATGCGGAGATCTTCGCACACGCCATCAAGAACCTGAAACGCGGCCGGGTCGTCGGTGTGCCGACGGCCGGCGGCGTGATCAGCACCGGGGCGGCCCAGATCATGGACGCCGGCACCCTCCGCCTGCCGTTCCGCGGCTGGTATTCCTCGGTCGACGGGAAGGACATGGAGTTGAACGGCGCAGTGCCCGACGTGGTCGTCTGGCCCGCGCCGGGGGACCTTCCTGCCGGCAAGGACGTCCAATTGGAGAAGGCCGTGGCCACCCTCGGCGAAGACGTGACAGCCTGGAAGGCCCGCCCCCGGCCGAAGCTGGTCAACGCGTCCGAACTCGAACCGGCCGGCCGCGAGGCGCGTCCTGTCGTCAAAGACGCCCCGCAGTAATAAATTGGACCGTAGGGAGAGATGGCCGAGTGGTCGAAGGCGCGGCACTGGAAATGCCGTATACGTGTCAAAGCGTATCGCGGGTTCGAATCCCGCTCTCTCCGATCTACGTTTGCTAGTGACCCCATCGAGGGCTAATCCCCTCGATGGGGTTACCTATCTTAACGCCATCCCGCAGCGCTCAAGTTATCCTCGGGATGGTCAATCTGTTGTGAACCGTCGCAACCGGGTAGCGATTTGTGGAAGTCATCACGCACGCGGTGAAAACACACATCCACGATGTCGAAGGCGTGGAACGCGTCCGGCAACGGCTGCGGATAGACCCCGGGTATATCCGCCGGCTTCGGAACGCCTTTTACAAAAAGCACCGGTCGGCCGACGAGTCGTTGGCCGAATTGCCAGAATCGCTCCGCAGCAGCTTCGAGCGCCGGGTCAACTTTCATTCGCTGACCCTTCATAGCCGCCATGATTCGCGACTCGACGGGGCCAGCAAGCTGGTTTTCCGAACGGCCGGCGGCCAACCGATCGAGAGCGTCGTCCTTCGCATCGCGTCCGGCCGGACCACTCTTTGCGTGTCGAGTCAGGTCGGATGTGCCGCGAAATGCGGGTTCTGCGCCACCGGGCAAATGGGCTTCAAGCGGGATCTCACGCACGACGAAATCCTGGACCAGGTGAGCCGGGCCAATCTCGAAATCCGCTCTGAAGGCCGATCGATCCGAAACGTCGTCTTCATGGGTATGGGCGAGCCACTCCTGAACGAACTGGAGGTCTATCGCTCGCTGGACATTCTGCTTTCGAAGAAGTGCTTCGACCTGTGCCCACCGCGCATTCTCGTGTCGACGGTGGGGATTCCCGACGCGATGGTGCGATGTGCCGAGCGATTCCCCGAGATCGGCATGGCCTTGAGCCTGCATTGCGGACGACAGGAGCAGCGGGAGAAACTCATCCCGCTGGCACGGCGGTATCCTTTGAGCCGGCTGCGAGACGCGGTCGAGAAGGTGACCGCACTGCAACATGAACCGTTGATGGTGGAGTGTCTGCTACTCGACGGGATCAATGACAGCGACGGGGATCTCGACGCCCTGATCCAGTTCATCCGGGGGCTCCGCGTTCATATCAACCTGATACCGTACAACTCGATTTCCGACGCAGTCGGTTTCCGGCCGGCCCCCGTGAACCGGCACCGGTGGTTCGCCGCGGCCCTGACCGATGCCGGATTACGAACTACTGTCCGCTACTCGCTGGGCTCGGATATCGCCGCGGCCTGCGGCCAACTCGTACAGCAGGCGTGACAAATCGAGGGTTACGCCAGCAATCCGTGAACCACGTTGCCGGAGTTGCCAGTGAGGCGTTCGAGGCGGCCGGCGTGGACGTAGGCGAGTTTGGTGTGGTCGAAGCCGAGCAGGTGCAGGATCGTCGCGTGCAGGTCGTGAACGTGGACCGGGTCGGTCACGGCTCGCAGGCCGAGGTCGTCGGTCGCGCCGTTTCTTGGAAGACGCGAACTCTTCCAACGGTCCGTCACGGCGTACCATCCCGACAGGCGATCGAGGCCCGGAGATGTACTGTTCGCGAATTGCACGGATATCCACGCGCTGACTTCTTGCACAGTCCCATGGCAGCTTCCTCGCGCCTGACAGAACATCAGCTCACCATCCGCTGTTCTATCCGACCGAGGACTGCCATTCTTAAATGCGGGCACCTATCAGGACGTTATCCAGCCGACAAATCTAGCCTGGGCGACAGCGTGGCAAGGTGCCGTTGTCGCTCTTCAATGAAGGCGATGATAGGCAACGTTTCTGGCATTAGTGTGTTGTCATGCGTTATAGCAGACAAAATAATGCTCACATAATTAGCCACGATGTGGCCGATTATTCTTCGCGTAATCCAGGGCCGTCATTTGCTCTCAAAAGGCCATGCTTTCTCATGAGGAGGTAGTGCCTAAACTGAGAATGAGTCAATTCCCGCACTTTCCGCCGACGAATGCGCTCAATGAATACGACACAAAGTGTCGCAATGCAAGTACACAATGCACCTGACGAAACAAATAGCAGAATTAACTCGGAGTCAGTACGGCGTCTTGGTGGTGCCTTTTCGCCAATGACACCTTTGCCACGAACTGACATTTGAGGTTTAGATGCGGTATCATCGGAATCGGCTAACAATACGGAAATGTTGATAGTCTCGCCAACATTTAGCAGAGGCATAGTTACGGTGATTTTGTCCCCTTTCTTTGTGTTAGGTTGGCGTGCAGTGTCTTCTGAAGATCTAGGCATAGCCCCTATCATGGTAGCACGATTGGGAACAACTGCATTTAGATGATCCGGGGATACCTTTAGGTCTTGAATAATTGCGCCTTGAATGTTGAACGTACATTCGAGTGATTCCGCTTCTCTTGACCCATCGTTAGCCACTGTGCAGTTGACAATTCCAAAATTGTGTCGGTCGCCCTTGAATAGTATTGTGTCGGACACATTGACCGTCAGATGCGGTGATTTCGTATTCCACCATCCCAACACTAATGTAGCGATACCGCCCAATAAGACACCAAGGACGACTTTGGTTATGTCGCCCAATGTCATACCAAGGTACGTCTTTTCCTCCGCTTCTTTCTCAGCTTCGGGCCTTTCTTCAGCCATGAGCGTGCATCCGCAGAACCATAGGATCGCTCGGGGGATTGTACTATGGGTCTGGGCCAATTCAATCGCTGGCGCCCCTAATTAGTGGGTGTTCTCTTACTACGGCTCAAAATCCCGGATAGCCAGAGATCGAAAAGGGGTCAAGTTAGGTTTCATGCAGGAGTAACGGGGCCAGGTTAGCAGATACCTACCGCGGTTCCTGCAAAAATGGGAGAGTTCGAGCAGCTGGAATGCCCTCTCACGCCAGCAGTCCCTGAACCACGTTGCCGGAGTTGCCAGTAAGGCGTTCGAGGCGGCCGGCGTGGACGTACGCGAGTTTGGTGTGGTCGAAGCCGAGCAGGTGCAGGATCGTCGCGTGAAGGTCGTGGACGTGGACCGGGTCCGTCACGGCACGCAGGCCGAGGTCGTCGGTCGCGCCGTAGGTGATGCCACCTTTGACGCCGCCGCCTGCCAGCACTGTCGTGAAGCCGTAAGGGTTGTGATCGCGGCCGGTACCGGAGATGCCCGTCGGCGTCCGGCCGAACTCCCCGCCCCAGGTGATCAGCGTCGAGTCCAGCAGGCCGCGCTGCTTCAGGTCAGCGATCAGCCCGGCCATCGGCTTGTCGAATCGCTTCACCAGCGGGCCGTGATTCGCCTCGAGATCGACGTGGGCGTCCCACCGGGCGCCCGCCCCGCAGTAGATCTGCACGAAGCGGACGCCCTTCTCGATGAGTCTCCGGGCGATGAGGCAGCGCCGGCCGAACTCCGCGCTCTCCGGCTGATCGATGCCGTACAGAGTCCGCGTGGCGGCCGACTCG
>JAIBBI010000111.1 GCA_019694755.1 Gemmataceae bacterium | reverse complement strand
GAGGGCGGCA
Organism: Gemmataceae bacterium; assembly: GCA_019694755.1. GTDB lineage: Bacteria > Planctomycetota > Planctomycetia > Gemmatales > Gemmataceae > JAIBBI01. The sequence goes on along the minus strand of JAIBBI010000111.1, from coordinate 16,751 downwards.
TCGAATCCGGCGCGGTCGGTGAGTGGCAGCGATGCCAGGTCGTCGATCGCGGAGCGCCCGGCCGTCACCCAGCGTTTCTCGGATTCGACATCGGCGAATGCGGCGACCATCGCCTCGCGCGTGCGCTTGGCGCCGGCGCGGTCGCCGACCCGCAGCTGGCGCAGGCCGCGCCGGTACAGCCGCTCGGCCTCGCTGGCCGGGGCCTCGCGGCGGACCCGCGCCCAGACCCGGGCCCGGGCGTACTCGTCGGCCGACTCGGGGCCGGCGGCGGCCGGCGCGTCTTCTACCGGGGCGTGCGGCCGCATGATGCCGTACACGATCCCGCCGATACACAGCATCAACATGACAAAGAGCGTGGCCGGGTGGTTGAAGAACCGCGCGATCGGCCCGCCGCGGTTGAGCCGTTCGAGTTCGTCGCGGACGAACCTCGCGGCGAAGGTCGCGGGTCCCGGCCCCATGTCGTCGGCCGCGGAGTCGGCGTCGATCGGCTGCATCAGCGTCGAGTCGAGTTCGCCGCCCGCCTCGGTGGCGTAGGAACTCCGGCCCTGGCGCTCGAGCTTGCCGATGGTGCGCTCGATCATCTTGATCAGCACCGAGGCATCGGCCGGGCGATTGGACGGGTCCTTGTCCATGAGTTGCAGGACGATGGCGTTGATGTCGTGGGGCAGGTCGGGCACCAGGCGGATCGGCTGCTCGGGCTGGGCGTAGCGGTGTTGGTGCAGGACGTCGGCGATGGACTTGCCGGGGAAGGGCGGCCGGCCGGTAATGAGCGCGTACATCACGCAGCCGAGCGAGTACAGGTCGCCTCGCTTGGTCGGCGGCTTGCCCGCGGCCTGCTCGGGGGCGAGATACGCGGCCGTGCCGACGAACGACCCCGCGGCGGTGAGTTGCGTCGCGGCAAAAAGTTTGGCCACGCCGAAGTCGGCGAGTTTGACCTGGACGCCGTCCGGCCCGTCGGGGTCGGTGGCGAGCAGCAGATTGGCCGGCTTCAGGTCGCGGTGGATGATACCGCGGTCGTGGGCGTGCTTGAGGGCTTGCGAGACCTGCCGGGCGACCTCGAGGACTTCGCGCCAGTGCAGCCGGCCGCTGGCCCGCAGCCGTTCGTCGTAGTTGCCGCCGCCCACGAACTCGATGGCGAGGTACACCCGCCCGGCATCGGACCCGGAATCGAAGTACTTCACGATTTGCGGGTGGTCGAGCCGGCGGAGGGCCTCAATCTCGCGGTTGAACCGGCTGAGAAACAGGTCGTCGCGGGTGAGTTCGGGTGCGAGGATCTTCACGGCGGCCGTGCGACCATCGGCCCCGGAGGCGCGGTAGACGGTGCCCATCGCGCCGCTGCCGACCTCGGTCTCGAGCGTCCAGTTGCCAAGCGTCTGGCCGATCATTTCCCGGTGCCGCGGAACTTCTCGAGCAGCCGCTGCGTGGCCCGGATGCCTTCGGGCTCGCTGAGCTTCTTGCCTTCGTACTCGATGCCGACCCAGCCACGGTAGCCCGCGTCGAGGACGATCTTCATCATGCGTGCGTAATCGGTCTTGGTCTCGTTGCCGGCCTCGTCGAACTCGTGGCTCTTCGCGCTCACGCCCTTGGCCCAGGGCATCATCTCCTCGACGCCCTTGTACCGGTCGTACTCGTAGAAGTTTCCGAAGTCGGGCAGGGTGCCGACCCGCTTGTGGTCGGCCCGCTTCATCACGTCGACGAGCCAGTCGCCGTGCGACGACAGCCCGCCGTGGTTCTCGACGATGACGTTCAGGCTGAAAGTGTCGGCCTTGTCGCAGAGCTTGTGCAGACCGTCGGCGGCGAGGCGGGCCTGCTCCTCGCGGGGCAGTTTCTTATCGCTGGCGGCATTCACGCGGATGGAGTGACAACCGAGAGCCTTGGCGAGTTCCAGCCATTTGACGTGGTTATCGACCGCCTTGAGCCGGGCCGCGTCGTTCGGGTTGCCCAGGTCGCCCTCGCCGTCGCACATGATCAGGACGCTGGTCACGCCGTTGTCGTCGGCCCGCTTCTTGAGGTCCTTGTCGAGGCCCGGCTTCTTGATCAGCTCCTTGTAGAAGGAGTTGACGTACTCGATGCCGGTGATGCCGTAGTCCTTCTTCGCCATCGCGGCGAAGTCTAGCGGGTCGAGTTTGGGCACACCCCGGCCGTAGAAGCCGTTGTGCAGCGACCACTGCGCGAGTGAGATCTTGAAGCGGGGGCCGTCTTCGGCGCGGAGCCGGCCCGCGAAGGCCGCGGCGGCCGCCAACCCGAGAAACCCGCGGCGATCGATTCGTGAATGCACCATGTCCGGCTCCATAGGAACGTCCTGCCGGAGTTGTATAACATTCGCCGATGAGCTTCATCCCTGCGCGATTCATGGTCCGCCTCCGCCACCGCTGCCTGCACGTCGGCGGCATCCCGGACGTCGAGGGCGACGAGCTATTCGACCTGCCGGCGAAGTGCCGGCTGAACAACTATGCCGGTCTCGACGGGGCGAAGACGTTTGCGGATGTGCGCGTGGCGTGGAACGCTGGCGGAATCGCCGTGCAGGCTACCATCACGGGGAAAGAGGCCGGGCCGGTCGGCGATGTGGCCAAGCCGCGGTTCTCGGACGGGGTCAGCATCTGGATCGATACCCGCGGCGACCGCACCAGCCACCGCGCGAGCCGGACGTGCCACCAGTTTCACCTGCTCCCGGCTGCCGAGGGGGCCGACCGCGACGAGCCGTGCCTGCTTCAGATGAAGATCAACCGCGCCCAACAGGACGCGCCACTGTGCGGGCCGGACGACGTGCCGTTCCGGATGCGGCTGGTCAAGCGCGGCTACCGCGTCGAGGCGTTCTTTCCGGATACCGTGCTGAACGGCTACGACCCGGAGGAGAATCCGGTGCTGGGCTTCTGGTACGCCGTGCGCGACGCGGAACTCGGCGAGCAGACGCTGGGGGTCGGCATGGAGTTCCCGTATTCCGACGACCCGAGCCTGTGGGCGTCGCTGGAGCTGGTCAAAGAGTAGCGGCCAATTCCAGGACCTGCTCGGCGTCGAGGATCAGGTCGTTGCGGGTGAAGAGTTGTTGGATGGCTGCCTTCTGCAGCTTCATCTTGATGTTGCCGATGCCGATTGCGCCGTAGCAGACGACCCCCTCGTGCTCGGCTGCTTTGTCATTGGGCTCGATGCCCTCGATTCCGGCGGGCGGCACCGCGTTCAAATCGATAGCCACGCGGAGCGACAGGCACGTCTCGCGGATCTTCTTCGGCAAGAGGACAGTCCCGGCTGCGCCGCAGGCGATGATGAGCTGCACGCCTTCCATGGCCGCGGGGCCGTCGGTGGTGGAGGCGGTGGAAGCGGAGGTGATCTTGGCCGCGGGGATCAGGCCGCGGATGCTCGCGGCGATGGCGTCGGCCCGCTCCTTCTGCCGGGACCCGATGCGGACCGTGGCCCCCGCCCGGCACAGGAGCCGGCAGACGCGCTGGCCCACCGGCCCGGTCCCGCCCAGCACCAGGGCGGTCGTGGCCGCGAGGTTGGCGTGCTTCGACGCGGAATGCACGGCCGCCGCCGCCGTGGTGTTCGCGCCGTTCGGGTCGAGCAAAATCGACACCTGCAGGCCGAACTGCGGCAGCATCGCCTTCTTCACTTCGCCCAGAAAGAACTCCGCGGCGGCGAGGTCGCTGCCCGAGAGCATGATGGCCGAGTTCTTGAGATCGTCCTGTCCGCGGGTGAAGATCAGGCCGTGGACCATCGCCTGGATCTGGTCCATGCGCACCGCGCCGTAGGCGAACACCTCGTCGGCTCCCGCGTCGAGCGCGACCACGCGGTCGAAGCTGTTGGCCTGCTGGTCCGAGTCGATCTGCAGGATGATCTTTTTCTTGCTCATGGCGTCCGGAAGGATGAGGCCGGGGGAACGTGAAAACGGAGCCGCGCCGGCGGGCGCGGCTCCCGAATCGCAATTACTTCGGCGAGAAGGGGTGTTTTTCGCCCTTCTTGGCCAGGATCTCGTCGATCTTCGGCTCGCCCTTCATGGCCCGCTCGATGGCGAGCTTGGTGGCGGCGTAGTTGTAGTCGTAGATCTTGGTGTCATCCTTGGCTTCCCAGTGGATGAACACGCCGCAGACGATCACATAGTCGTCGGCCTTGGCCTTCGGGATCGTGCCCTCGGCCACGCAATCGCAGACGGCGCGGGCGACGGCGGCCTGGGCCGGCCCGAACATCTGCACGGCCTGGGTCGCGCCCTTGATGGTCACCTTGGTGATCATCACGGTGGCGGGCTTGCAGATCAGGTTGGGCGTGACCACGGCGAGCAGGTTGGAGTGGCCGGCCTTCTGGTCCGCGAGCGCGTTGGCGAACGCCTGGCCGACCGGGCCGTCCTTGTCGCCGATCAGCAGGTCGATGTGAGCGATCTCGTTACCGTCGCCTGCCAGCGCTTCGCCAATGAACATGGCCATGAGTCGTCTCCGGGAAAGATTCTTATGTTGAAGATCGTCTAGGGAAGACCCGCCCGAATGCAAGTCTTGCCGGGGGAGCCGACGATGACCACACTCGACCGCCGAGCCGCGATGGCTGCCGGCCTCGCCGCCGTCGGCGGCACGGCGACCGCCGGACCGGCCCCCGCTCCGGGGCCGCCGAAGTTCGGGCTCGGCCTCGTCACTTACAACCTCGCCGCAAAGTGGGACCTGCCGACGATCCTGAAAGCCTGCCGCTCGGCAGGCATCGGCGCGGTCGAATTCCGGACGACGCACGCCCACGGCGTCGAGCCGACGCTCGATGTCGCGGGCCGGACCGCGGTCAGGAAGCAGTGTGCCGACGAGGGCGTGACCATCTGGGGCTGCGGCACCGTCTGCGAGTTTCACTCGCCCGACCCGGCCGTCGTGCAGAGAAACGTCGAAGACTGCAAACGATTCGCACAACTGGTCCGCGACCTTGGCGGCGTCGGCGTCAAGGTCCGGCCCAACGGGCTCGTCAAAGGCGTGCCGGTCGAGAAGACCTTGGCCCAGATCGGCTCGGCTCTACGGGAGTGCGGCAAGGCTGCGGCGAATCTCGGCGTCGAAGTCTGGGTCGAGGTCCACGGCCTGGAGACGCAGAAGCCCGCCAACATGAAGGCGATCATGGAGGCGTGCGGCCATCCCTCCGTCGGCATCTGCTGGAATTCCAACGGGACCGACGTCGCCGACCGCTCCATAGCCGGGAGCTTCGACCTGCTGAAGAAGTGGATCAAGAGTTGCCACATCAACGAAATCTACAAGGACCGCGGCCGGGTCTACCCGTACCGCGAACTGTTCACGCTCCTGCGCGGCATCGGGTACGACCGTTGGACGTTGATCGAAGTAGGGAAGACCCCGCCCGATGCCGACAGCGGCACCGAGTTGCTGCGATACTACAAGGCACTGTGGTGTGAGCTGGCCGGCGTCGAGAACTGACCGATCAGAACTCCATGGCTTCGAGCGTCTGCGTGCCGAGCCGCAACGGAATCAGCGTGGCGGCCGTCGCCAAAGCGATGCCGAGGATGACGCCGACGCATTGCAGTACGAACAGGGCGGTGGGCATGGCCGCGTCGGAACTCGTCAGCATGGCGTGCAGGTGGTGCGGCCCGGCGATCAGGGCGATTTCCAACAGCAGATACAGCAGGCCGGCCAGGAGGTTCATGGTACCGCCGAACCCGACGGCGATCTTTGAGGGGTCGGTCTCGCGGAAGTTGGGCAGGATCGCCCCGATCCCGACTGCCAACCCGCTGAGACCGATGGCGACGGCCGCGATCGTCACGCCGTGCAAAAACGTGGCGGTGAAGCTCACGCCGAGCAGGAAGTCGGCGGCGAGGATCAGCGGCCCGGCAATCACCAGCGCGCCGACGGCCGCGAAGCCGAATTTGCCGAGCAGCAGTTGTCGCCGGCGGATCGGCATCAGGCCCAGGACCCAGAACTTCCGCCCCTCGAGGCTGAGCATCGGGTAGATGAACCGGCCCATGTAGGCGCACAGCAGCATGCAGGTGGCCAGCAGATTCACAAGGGCGACCCCGTGCTGGAACGGCCTTCCGAGGTCACTGCGGTAAAACTGCCGGGAGTTGGAAAAGTAGGTCAGCCCCAGTCCGACGAAGATCACGATCTGGAGCCACTGACCGGGGTCGCGGCGAAACGTCCGGAAGTCTTTGACAATGAGCAGCCGGGTCGGCTTGTCGAGAATGGTCAGGCTGCGTTCCAGCCAGTGGTCGAGTCGCGAAGGTCCGTAACGCCGGCGGAGTTCGCCGCCGGTTTGCAGGCGGTTGAACCCCCGGCGGTAGAGCAGGTGACTCACCCACGCGGCCACGACGTAGGCGAGGAGTCCATTGCTCCAGACGAGCGCGAGGCGGAAGAGCATCTCGGGCACGTTGCCCCGGGCGGCCGCCTGCAGGCCGAGCGTGAGCCAGTGGTTGGGCATCCACGCATCGCGGGCGAACGCCAGTTGGCCGAGCAGGCCGGTGAGAGCGTCGCGATTGCTGATGTTCGCGCCAAGCGCGGACGAGGCCCACGTCCAGAGAAACCACCCGGCCGCGACGACGGCGAAGGCGGCAAGCGCGATCAGGATCTGCCGGCGGTGCCGGGGCGCGAGATTGACCACGAGCAGGCACGCGATCGCGCCGATCGAGCCGGGAAGCAGCAGAAACCCGAGCAGGAAGAACGGCAGCGAGACCCAGTACGGCCAGGCGACGCTGTACGCGACTCCGAACGCCGCCAGCACCGGCAGGCCGAGCAGCACGAACGCCCAGGAGCTGAACCCGATCGCCCCGGCAAACTTGTAGGCGAAGACCTGATCGGCCCGGGCCGGCAGGGCGAGCAGAAACCGCGCCTCGGGTGATGCGAACAGGCTGCCGTACAGGATCAGCCCGCCCGAGAAGATGAGCATGATCCCGAGCGTGAGAAACAGAAAGTCGAAGAGCAACCCGAGAATCAGGCCGGTGCCGGGCAACGACTGCTTGCGGAGCAGCAGGAACCCCTCGAGCGCCCCGCCGAAGACGACCCCGGCAATGACAAGCGTGCAGAGGATGATCGTGATGAGCCGGGCCCGGGCCGACTGACGCAGCGCGTCCCATCCATGCACCATCAGGCGGGTGCGGAGCCAGCGGAAGACGGTGGCCTGGGCCGTCATTCCTCGCCCTCTTCGGTCGTGAGCTTCAGGAACACTTCTTCCAATGTGCCGGCGAGGTCGGCCTGCTGGCGGAGTGAATCGAGTGTGCCGCAGCAGACGACTTTCCCGCGGTCGATGATGCCGATCCGGTCGGCAAGTTCCTGAGCGATGTCGAGCGAGTGTGTCGACAGGAACACCGTGGTGCCGCCCCGGGCCTGCTTCCGGAGCAGATCCTTGAGAAGGCGGATCGATTTGGGGTCGAGCCCGACGGTCGGCTCGTCGACGATCAGCACTTTGGGTTCGTGGAGCAGGGCGGCCGCGAACACCGTCCGCTGCCGCATGCCGTGCGAGTAACGCTCGGTCAGGTCGTCGACGAACTCGCCGAGGCGGAAGAGTTCGATGACCTCGTCTTCTTTTTGCAATCGTCGGGCGGGGTCGAGGCCGTACAGGTCGCCGATGAAGCGGAGGAACTCCCGGCCCGTGAGTTTCTCGTACAGGTAGGGCGTGTCGGGTACAAACGCGATCAGCCGGCGGGCGTCGTCGCCGTGCGTCGCCAGGTCGAAGCCGCCGACGCGGACCGTGCCCGATGTCGGGAAGAGCAACCCGCAGAGCATCTTGATCGTCGTCGTCTTGCCCGCGCCGTTGGGCCCGAGGAACGCGAATAGCTCGCCGGCGGGGATCGTGAGCGAGAGGCGATCGACCGCCAGCTTCGTGCCGTACCGCTTGGTCACGTCGAGAAGTTCGATCATTCGCCGGGCGACCTCGAAGGGTGGGAGGAGGGGGTCAATCGCGGAGCAGCGTCCAGGTCTCGCCGGCAGCCATCGCTTCCTGCTTGAGTACCAGGCCGTCGGCGATCCGGACCCAGGTCCGCGCTTCGTATCCGCCGCCGCGGTACTCGATGGTCCAGCATTCGATCTGATCGCCGTGAAAGTCGAGTAGGGCAGGGCCGGTCACTTCGGCGGCCAGGACCGTCGGCGCGGCCTTGCCCAGAAATGTGGACAGGTCCGCGCCGTGCTGCCGCTTGGCGTAGGCGGCCAACGACACCCTCAGCGCGTCGGCCATCGGGTCGCTGACCGATTGCCGCCAGGTCTGCCCGGCCCGCAACTTCGACATCTTGTTGACCGGGTGCAGCGGATTCAGCGTGCCGGATTCGGTGATTGGCACGGCATCGAGCGCGGGCAGGACCTTGCCCCACGGAGTCTCGATCCGGCAGTACGGCTTCACCATCCCGGCCGACACCGCGCCTGCGAGGACGACTTCGAATTCCAACTCCTGCACGCTGAGCTTAGCTACTGACTCGATGCCCAGCAACTTGCCCGCACGGTCGATGCGGTGGACGCTGCGGAGCTCCTGCGCGACGACGGGGATGGCGTTGGTCACGAGCTCCAGCCGGCCCACCTGGCTGGTCAGGGAGAATGTGTCGTCCGATTCGCGATACTCGATCGTGGTCTTGACTGGCGCGGCCAGCACGCCGTTGCGGTACAGTTGCCAGCGGACGGGGAGCGGCTGGCGGACGGCCTCGTCGGCCAACTCGATGACCACGGCGGGCGGGGCGTCGGCAAACCAGTGCGGTGCGAGATCCCGGCGGACGAGCCAGGCCGTCGACATCAGCCAGAACACGAGGATCGCCAGGCAGGTGAGTCGCGACGGCACGAGGAACTCCCCACGACCCGGCTACCGATGCCGGCACGTCACTGTATCATAGCGGTTGAGTCATTCCGGGTCGGCAGGGGGAGACCGCCCGATGCGACGAATCTGGATTCTGCTGGCCGTCCTGATCCCGTTGGCCGGCGCGACGGCGGGCCAACCCGACGACGACAGGAAGACGCTCGAGGCCGCGGGCATCGCGCCGGACGCCCCGGCACTCGTCGCCTACCTGCGGGCGCGGTCGATCCCCCCGGAAGAGCGCGAGAAGATCGCGGGCCTGATCCGACAACTGGCCGACGAACATTACACATTGCGGGAGCAGGCCACGGCCGACCTGATCGCCCGCGGACTACCCGCCATCAGCCAACTCCGGGCAGCCGTCAACGATCCGGATGTCGAAGTCGTCCGCCGGGCCGAGAAGTGCCTGGCCGCCATCGAGCGGGTGCCGACCGCCGTCGTCTCCGCGGCCGTTCTTCGCGCCATCGCCCGGACCCGGCCCGACGGCGTCGCGAAAGACCTGGTCGCGTTCCTGCCGTTTGTTGACGACGACCAGGTAATGGAGGAACTCCGCGACACGCTGGCGGCGGTCGCGGTGCGCGGCGGGTCGGCCGACCCCACTTTGGAGGCCGCACTGGCCGACCCGAGCGCGGCCGTACGGGCGGTCGCCGGCGAAGGATTTGCCCGGGCCCGCTCACCGGTGGCCCGCCGGCTGTTCACCGATGCCGACCGCGATGTGCGGACTCGCATTTGCTATTCCGTGGTCGTCCGCGGGCGAGACAAGTCTTCGGTCGCCGCATTGATCGACCGGATCATTGACGCGCCGGATCATTGGCTCAGCCGGGTTGAGGACGTGCTGGTACGCCTGGCGGGCGATGCGGCTCCGGCCGTGACGCTCGGCGCGTCGGAGGCGGACCGGAAGAAGGCCCGCGACGCCTGGGCGGAGTGGTGGGGCCGGTCGGCCGAGAAGGTCGACCTGGCCAAGCTCGACAACGGACCGCTGCTGGTCGGCAACACCCTGATGGTCGCACTCGACACGCGGACGGGCACGGGCCGGGTGTTCGAAGTGGGGCCGGATAAGACCGTGATCTGGAAGATCGAGCCGCTCCAGCAGCCTTCGGACGCGCTGGTCGTCGGCCGCGACCGCGTTCTGATTGCCGAACAGAGCGGTAACCAGGTCACGATGCGTGACTTCCGCGGCAACATCATCTGGTCCAAACAGGTGTGGATCCCTTCCGGCTTTCAGGCCCTGCCCAACGGGCACCTGCTGATCGTGTCGCGGAATCAACTGATCGAATGGGACGCGAAGCAGAATGAGGTCTTTTCCTACCAGCGCGAGCGCTACGACATCATCGCCGCGTGTAAGGAGTCGACCGGCGACTTCGTCATCATTACGTCCGGCGGCGAGTGCATCCGGATCAGCAAAACGAAGGCCGAATCGAAAGGGTTCAAGCTGCCGGGCGTGCGCTCGCAGTTCGTCGGCGTGGAGCCGCTCGCGCCCGGCAAGATTTTAATGACCTACCAGGGCGGCGTCGGCGAATTCGACGTGACCGACGGCAAGAAGGGCTGGGCCGCCACGGTGAGTGGAAACCCGACTTCGGTCCAGCGACTCGCCAACGGCAACACGCTGGTCGCCGGGTCGACGGACAAGGCCGTTGTCGAGTTGGACCGAAAGGGCGGGGCCGTCTGGGATTACAAGAACCCCGAGCTGGGACTCGTCCGAAAAGCGCGCCGCAGGTAGCGCGAGTAACAAGTCCGAAAAATTTCAGTGTGCGGGCTTGACAACCTTTCTCTGGTCGGGTCTAATACCTAAGTCTTTAGGCTTGTAGATTTGGGATGCCGACTACGGCAAACCCGCGAAGGAGTAGATCGTGTCTGAATTACCTGCACCGACCGGAAGAGAGTTGGAAATTCTGAAAGTTCTTTGGGAACAGGGCGCGAGTTCTGTTCGCATTGTCTACAAGCACATGCTGGCGGCCCAGCCGGCGGGTAAGGACCTGGCTTACAACACGGTGCAGACGCTCCTGCGGCTGATGGAAGACAAGGGATTGGTGACTCACCGGGTTGAAGGCCGGGCTTTCGTGTACGAGGCGGCCTATAGCCGCGAGCAAAGCGCAAGCCGGTTCCTCGATCGTGTCTTCGACGGGGCGACCTCGGAGCTTGTGCTGAGTCTCATCCGATCGGAACGCGTGCCGACCGACGAACTGGATCGGCTCCAGCAGCTTATCAACGACGCGCGGAAACAACGTCGCGGAGATAGCCGACCATGAACGAACTCTTGTCCGGAGTCCGCGGCTGGTGGTTGACCTCGGCCGTGGGTGGCGGAGCGGTCCTGCTCCTGACCGCGATCTGGATGGCCCGCACGGTTTCGCACCGGCACCGCCAGCGGCTGGGCGAGTGGGGCATACTATCGGCTTTCCTTCTGGTCGCGCTACGGCTCGCCCCGGCGTGGATCACGCTGCCCGACCCGGCGCCGGCCGCCCCCGCGCCCGCGTGCAACACCGTGGTGCAGGGCGTACCGATCGACCCGGTCGAAGTCGCCTTTGCCGACGCACCTGACTTCGGCGCGCCGGTCGCCGACGTGCCCCGTCTGCTGACGACCGCTCCGAGTTGCGAGCCGCCCGCGGCCGCAGCGGAACCGCCGGCGTCAAACTGGCGCGATCGCGTGTCACTGGCAATCAATGTTCTGGCGGTCGGCTACGCGGCCGTCGCCGGGTTTCTGCTGCTCCGCTGGGCACTCGGCCTTGCCGTCCTGGCCCGGATCGTCAACCGCGCCAGCCCTGCACCGCCGTCCTTGGAGCGACAGTTTGCCCCGCTGGCTGAGCAACTCGGCCGGCCGGACGCACGGTTACTGGTCAGTGACCGCGTCGGCGTGCCCGTTTGCTGCGGCATCGCCAGCCCGACGGTGATCATCCCGCGGTCGCTGGTGCTGAAAAACGACACCGACGAGCTTCGCTGGGTGTTCGCCCACGAGCTGACGCACCTCGCCCGCCGCGACCCCTGGAGCATGTGGGCGCTGGGGCTGGCCCAGGTGATGTTCTTCTACCTGCCGTGGTTCTGGTGGATGAAGCGGCAGGTGCGGCTCAGCCAGGAATACGTGGCCGACGCCGCCGCCGCGGCCACCGGCCGCTGGGCCGACGAATACGCCCAGTTCCTCGTCAACTTTGCCCGTTATCCGTCCGCGCCGATGGCCGCCGCGGGCGTGTTCGAAACAAAGTCGGATCTCTACCGGAGGGTGACCATGGTTCTGAAACCGCAAGGTGGCGCGGGTTCGCGCCGGCAACTCGTCTCGGGGCTCGCCTGCCTCTTCGCTGCCGCTATCGTGCTCGCCGGGCTCGGCGTCCGGGCCGAAGCGCAGCCGGGCAGCGACGAAGCCAAGAAGGATGTCCGCGTCACGACCGATGGCAAGACCATCGCCATCAAAGTCATCGCGGACGAGGAAGACAAGAAGGACGGCGACAAGAAGGACCGCGAAAAGCAGGCGGAAAAGAAGACGCGGGTCTACGTGAATGAACTCGCCCCCATGATGCCGCCTGGCTTCGACAAGGCCGAGTTTGAAAAGAAGCTCCGCAAGGCGCTGTCCGCGGCCAAGCTGAACGACGACGACATTGAAAAGATCGTCAAGGACGCACTCAAGGGCATGGACCCGATCAAGGTCCAGGGCTTCCCGCTCGCCGGCCTCGGCGACCTCAAGTTCGATGTCAAGGGCACCGCCCCGACGATCGCCGGCATGGCCCACATGCGGCCGACCGGGCGCTTGGGCGTCATGGTCGAGCGGCCCTCGCCGGCCCTCGCCGAACAGCTCGAGCTCAGCAAAGACCAGGGCCTGGTGCTCGTCGAAGTGATCAAGGGCTCCTCGGCCGAGAAGGCCGGCCTGAAGACCAACGACATCCTCCTTCGCTTCGCGGATAAGGACGTCGGCGGCGAAGCCGCCAAGTTCATCAAGTTGCTCGACGACATCGAGGCCGGCAAGGAAGTGACCGCCATCGTCCTCCGCAAGGGCAAGAAGGAGAAGGTCGAAGGCATCAAGCTCGGCGAAAAAGTCGACCACATGAAATGGACCGCGACTACCGTGCCGCACGTCGAAGTCCTGAAAGGCGACGGCCCGGAAAAGGTCATCGTCCGGGAAATCGCCCCGGGTAAGGGCGAAGGCGGAAACCGGATCTTCATGCGGGAAATTGCCCCGGGTTCGGGCAATAAGGAAGTGAAGTCGACGAATAAGACGGTGTCGGTGATGATCAAAGACGGAGAAATCACCGCCAAGGAAAGCGATGGCGACCTGTCCATCGTCGTAACAGGGACGGTGCAGGACAAGAAAGTGACCGTAAAGAGCGTCACCATCGAAGAGCCGGGCGCGAAGTCGAGCTACACCTCGCTCGACAAAGTCCCGGCCAAGTACAAGTCACGAGTGGAAAAGTTGATCTCCAATTCCGGCGACTCCCCGGTCCGATTTGACTCCCACAAGGAGTGATTTGCGGCGTCGTGGAGGGATACGAGCCTCGCGCACCCCGTTCGCCGGAGCGGGGTGTTTTCTTGCGCGCATTGCTGTAACCAATGCTCCCTGAGCCGGTTACGTTGCCGGTCCGGACTGCGGTTGCCCGATCCCGGTGCGGCTGTTATGCTGTCGGCCCACGGATGGGTCTACCCCGATCTCCGCGGTCCAGGACGGACACATGCGGGTTGCAATCCTGAGTCAGAATGCGCGGGCCGGTGACGCTATCGGCCGCCACGTCGCCGAGAAGGTCGCGTACTTCCTCGACCGCGGGGCGGAGCTGCGCGTGGTCGTCGCCGACGACCGCCAGTTGCATCCCGCGCTCGCGCCATACACGTTACGCTCCGATGGCAGGGCGGCCGGCCCCGCGTGGGACGCGCTGTCCCGGGCCGACCTCGTCTGCGTCGAATACCCGCAACACTATCCGCTGCTCGACCTGCTGCCGGACCTGGCCGACGGGCGACGCCGGGTGCTGTTCGATTACCACGGTGTCACACCGCCCCGGGGCCGATCCGCCAACCTGCGGGCCACGCCTATTGATGAACGGGCCTTAGCAGGTTTTGCCGACCTGACCGTCTGCCATTCCGCCTTCACAGAAAAAGAACTGTGCGACGAAGTTGCTCTGGAACCGGACCGCCGGACACGGCAGGGGTTGGTCGCAGAACTGAACGACGGGCCGGTGGCCGGTAAGCCGCTGGAGCCGAACACGCTGCTCTTCGTGGGGCGGCTCGCGCCGAACAAACGCGTGCCGGTGTTGATTGCCGCGCTGGCGGACCTGCCCGCCGAATTTCGCGTCGCGATTGTCGGCCCGAGCGGCGGCGAGTACGAATCGGAACGATTGACGTGTCGGGCCGTGGCCGCTCAACTTGGCGTCGCGGACCGCGTCCGCTTCCTCGGCGCGGTCGACGAGGCAACGCTGCGGCAGTGTTACAAGACCGCCTACGCACTGGTTATGCCAAGCGTTCACGAAGGATTCTGCCTGCCGGTCGTCGAGGCCCAGGCGCACGGCCTCCCGGTAATCGCCGCCCGGGCCGGCGCGTTGCCGGAGACTCTCGGCAGCGCGGGCCTGACATTCACCCCGAACGACCCGGCCGATCTGGCCCGGCAGGTCCGGCGACTCGCCGCACCCGTGGCCGACATACCGACGAACAACCGCGTCGCCGTCGTGACGCCCGCCTTTGGCGACTGCACCGGCGGGGCCGAACGGTCGCTTTCGCTGATGGCCCAGCTGCTTCACGAACAGGGAGCCGCGGTCACGGTGTTCACGACGCGGATTGATGGACGGACTCCGGCCGGCCTCGACGTGAAGTTGTTTTCTGCCGAGCCGAACGATGCCGGCCTTCGGGCCGCGGCATCCGAGTCGCTGGCACGCGGCGAACCGTTGGCCGAGCATGAATACTTCGCCCAGACGCTGCGGTCCGAGGGACTCGTCGCCGCTGTGATGGCCGGCGACTATTCGCGCGTGATCGTCGGGCCAGCGCCGTGCGGGCTGACGCAGGCGGTCGTCCGGGCCGTCGGCCGGCGGGCAGTCGTCGTGCCGTGCATTCACGACGAGCCGGCCGCGCGGTCGCGAAGCGTCCGGCAGTTGTTCGAGGAAGCCGGCGGCGTGGTCTACCACAGTCGGGCGGAGCAGGACCTGGCTCAGAATCAACTCGACCTGCGTCATCCCAATCACGCGATCTGCGGAACTTGGATCGAACCAGCCACGGGAGATGCCGGGCGGGGTCGCTCCTTGGCGGGCCGGTCCCAGTATCTGCTCGTGTGTGGCCGAAAGGCCCGCGAGAAGAACCTCGATCTGATCGTCGCCTGGGCCCGCGAATGTGGCCTGCCCGTGGTGTTCTGCGGCGCGGGTTCGCACCCGCTGTCAGATTCGTTCACCGACCTCGGCGAAGTCAGCGAGCGCGACAAGCGCGACCTGATGGCCGGTGCGACCGCGCTCGTGCATCTGTCGTGTAACGAATCGCTCTCGCTAGTCGTCCTCGAGGCGATGTCGGCCGGGGTGCCGGTGATCGGCCATGCGGATTGCCCGGCCGTGGTGGAGCACCTGACCTCTGGAGGTGGCTGGGCCGTGCGCTCGGCCGACGAGTTTCGTTCCGCGGTCCGTGCCCTGGCGCACGACGGGGTGCGTCGCGGCCGGCTCGGCCGGGAATACGTGGCCCGCGCGTTCTCCGACACACGACACGTGCTCGCAGCCGTGGCAGGCGTGCTGGCGCAAGTATCGCTGCCGCTCGCGGATCAGCTTCGCGCCGCGGGCCGGGTCGAAGCCCGCCGGCACTCGCGTGCCAACTGGCGGCGCGAGTTCGACGCGATCATCGAACGCGTGATGGACGGCCCGACCGCGGCTACGCCCGCCGACTTGCAACTCGTCGCGGCCCCCCGATTGCAGGACGGTGATACCTGGCGCGTCGAGGTCTCTCATCTCGGCGGTCGCCCGCTCGTTGCCCGTGGAACGAGTCGCGCCAGCCTGCTGGCCCGCGGCCGCGACGCGGCGGCCGAGATCGTCGGGGCTGATGTGGAGTATCCCATCCCGCAGTCGTTCTGCCGGCGCACGTTGGTCGTGAGCGTCGCGGTACCGAGTCTCGAACTCGGGCAGTACGGCCTCGAGGCCGGCCTGCGGATCGGGCAGAGCGAAGAATGGCACGGCGTGCTGACGCAACTCGAAGTCACCGGCCGGCCCCGGCCGAGCTACGAGGCCCGGCCCGGCCTCGCGACCGCGGCAGCCCGCGTGTTGCAGGACCTGCCCGATCATTACGACGACGTGACCACCGGTCACCTTGCGAAACTGAAGCACTGGGTGAAGCAGAAGCTGCTGCACAACTTCCGCTCGGGCTACGTCGACGTGATCTCGCGGCAGCAGAGCCGGTTCAACCGCAAGGTCGTCGAGGCTATCGACGCCCTCGCCGAGCGTGAATCGCCCGGCGCGCGCGACGACATCGGCCCCGTCGCGGCCCGGCTCGATGAGCTGGCGAAGCGGCTGGAAAAGCTCGAACGACGTTCCGACCGCAGGGAGGCGGTGCGATGAACATTCTCGTGACCGGCGCGGCCGGGTTTATCGGGTCCCACCTGTGCCGCCGGTTGCTTTCGCTGGGGCACACGGTGACGGGCGTCGACTGCTTCGTGCCGTACTACCCGCGCGTGGTCAAGGAACTGAACCTGTCGCCGCTCCGGCAGCAACGCGGATTCACTTTCATCAATTCGGACCTGCGGACCGACCCGATCGAGCCGCTGCTCGCCGAGTGCGACGCGGTGTTTCACCTGGCGGCGATGGCCGGGCTGCCGAAGAGCTGGACCGAGTTCGACCTGTACGAATCGTGCAACGTGACCGCGACTCAGCGTCTCGCGGCCGTCGCGTGCCGGTGCCCCGACCTGCGGAAGTTCGTTTACGTCAGCACGTCGTCGGTGTACGGCAAGTACGCCTCGGGCGACGGCTCGCCGCCGACCCGGCCGATCTCGCCCTACGGTGTGACGAAGCTCGCGGCCGAGCAACTTTGCCGGGCGTACGCCGACGAGATCGGCTTGCCGCTCGTGACGCTCCGCTACTTCAGCG
>JAIBBI010000273.1 GCA_019694755.1 Gemmataceae bacterium | reverse complement strand
TCCTGCACGACCGACGCGAGAAACACCTGCGGAGTCTGGGCCAGCCAGAGGTCGCTTCGCGGCGGCGATGCCGTGATCACCCGGTCGGCATTGACCTGTTTCACGGTGTCCGCGACTCGCACGGCCGGGATCGCCGCCCCGTGTTTCACCGCCGCGGCGAACACCATATCGACCAGGTCCCTGGTCGCGCACGGCCGGACGGCGTCGTGGATAGCGATGTAGTCCGCGTCGCCGGGCACCTGGGCCAGCGCGTTGGCGATGGAATCAAACCGCTCGGCCCCGCCGTCGATCACCTTGACATTCATGAACGCGATGTTCGCGTGGTACTTCATCATGAACATCTCGCGATCTTCCGGGTCGATCACGAGAAACGTCTGCACGACGTCGTCGCGGGTGATGAACAGCTCGGCCGTGCGCAGCCAGACGGCCCGGCCGTCGAGTTGCGTGTACGGCTTTTTCTCCCGCCCGCCGAACCGCGTCGACTTCCCCGCGGCCGGCAGGATGACGGCAAACTTCGGCACAACGCAATCCTCCCCGACCGATCACCGGCGTGGCTCGACCCCCATCAAGTGGCGGACGAAGAAGTCCGCCCGCCGACGGGCCGCGTAGGGCGTCTCCCCCGCGCCGTGTCCCGCGCCCGGCACCACGAGTAGCTCAAAGTCTTTATCCGCCCTGACCAGTGCATCGACCACTTGCATGGTCGAGGCCGGGTCGACATTACGGTCGAGTTCGCCCACCGTCAGCAGCAGCTTGCCTTGGAGCTTGTGCGCCTGTGTGACGTTTGACTGCTCGGCGTAGTGCGGGCCGACAGGCCAGCCCATCCATTGCTCATTCCACCAGACCTTGTCCATGCGGTTGTCGTGGCAGCCGCAGTCGGCGACGGCCACCTTGTAAAAGTCGCCGTGGGCAATCAACGCTCGCACGGCGTTCTGCCCACCGGCCGAGCCGCCGTAGGTGCCAACCCGGCTCAGGTCAAGTTGCGGATACTTGGCCGCCGCGGCGCGGATCCAAGCGATCCGGTCGGGGAACCCGGCATCGCCCAAGTTCTTCCAGCACACGTCGTGAAACGATTTGGACCGGTGCGACGTGCCCATGCCGTCAGCCTGGACCACGATGAACCCGAGCTCCGCGAGGTACTGCGGGGTGCCGTGCCAATGCCGGAATTGCCGGGGCACATACGAGCTTTGCGGCCCGGCATACACCTGCTCGATGACCGGGTACTTTTTTGCGGGGTCGAAGTTGGAGGGGCGGAAGATCACGCCGTGGATCGGGGTCTTCCCGTCGCGGCCGGGCGCGACGAACCGCTCGGGCGTCTGCCAACCTGTAGCCCGCAGGGCCGACCAGTCGGCCTGCTCGAGCGGGCACACGAGTTGTCCGGTGTCGCCGCGGCGCAACTCGACCGCGGCCGCGCGGTCAACCCGCGAGTGCGTATCGATCAGCCATTTGCCGCCGGGTGACCATTCCACCTCGTGGGTACCGTCCGCGCTGGTCAACCAGGTCAGGCCGTTGCCATCAAAACCGACCCGGCCGAAGTGGACGTGGTACGGGTCCTGATCCGGAAACATGCCCGAGGCGCGGAACCAGATCTGCCGTTTCTCGTCGTCCACGCGGTCGACGCTACGGACCGCCCACGGGCCTTTCGTGATCTGGTTTCGGACTTTGGCTTCGAGCGTGTCGTACAGGTAGAGGTGATTCCAGCCGTCGCGCTCCGACATCCAGATCGCTTCGTTCCCCGAGGGCGTGAAGTGCAGGTAGAACTTGCCGGAATAGTCGATGAACGTCGGCGATGTCTCCTCGATGATCGTCCGGGCCTGGCCCGTCGTGTCGACGCCGATCACCCGCAGAAGCTGATGCCCGCGCTGGTTGTATAGGAAGGTGAACCGCGACGAATCGGCCTGCCAGCGGACGTGGTTGATCGCGAACGGATTGGGAAACAGCGAGTCGGAGACGGTGATCTCCTTCGAGCCGTCGACCGCGAACAGGTACGGCTTGCGCACGGCGAGTTTGTCGCCCGGCTTGGCGTAGTTCAGCGTGTGGAGCTTGGGCTGGCCGCCGTCCTTCGGCGTCGACTCGATCAGGTGGACCTTGCGGTCGTCGCCCGGTGTCGTGCGGAACCGGATCTGATATTTGCCGTCGGGCGACGTGAGGTTGCCCTCCCCGCGGGTCGCCGGTTTGACCGGTGCACGATCGGCCGGGATCACCAGCCGGCCGCCGTCCTCGGGCACCATCGCCCATCCGAGAGGCCGGTCGCCGTCGTCGGTCACTTCCCAGACGTGCTTGTGGTACGAGGGGAATTCTCGCTGCCCTTTGGCTGGCACCTCGCCGTACTTCTTCCGCGCACCCTGCGGATCGATCCACGCCAGTTGCACCGGTTGATCCCGCTGATTCACGAACAGGATGCGGGCCGCCCCGCCGCTGGAGCTGGAATTTCGCGGAGAGTCGAGCCAGGCAACCAGCTCATCGCGAGGCTCGTCGGCCGACATTCTGTTGTCGCCGACCGTGAATCTCCAATACTTACCGTCGGCGCGGAACCGCACGAGTCGCCCGGACTCGGAGATCTTCACAGCCTCGATCGGCAACTTGTCTGCGCTGACTATTCGGCCAAGCTCGCGGGTGAGCTTTTCGCTGAATACGACGTGATTGAACGCGGGCCGGCGTACACCCTTTCCGGCATCGACAAAAACATACTCCCAGCCGCCGCCCGTGGTGTCGACGCGATACCAGAACTGGTCGCCGCCCTCGAGCCAGTGCGGGACCACGCGGTCGCGAATGACGGTCTTCTGAACGCGCTTGGCCAGATCGCCGGCCCGATCAAAGTCGGCCCGCGTACCCTGGGCCCCGGCCGACCCGACGACGAAGCACGCTACGGCCACAGCGATGAAGTGTCTCATCCTGTGACGTTAGTACGACGGCCCGCCAGAATCTAGCCGCGGGCGAATGCCGTGAGTCGTGCGTGCAGTGCGTGAACCTGCTCGTGCCACTGTCGCAAGTCGTTTTCCGCGGCGGCGATTTCCGCTCCGACCTCGTCGGCCGATCGCTCGGCCGCGGCGATCCGCTCTCCGAGTTTCTGGAGCCGGGCGTTGATCCGCGTCTGCGTCTTGCGGAACGACTCACCGCCCTCCTCGTCGCCGGCACGTGCGAGCACGGCCTCGCGCGTGTCGAGTTCGCTCAGCATGTCGGCCGACGCGGTTTCGATCTCGGCCAGCACCGTCTGCCAGCCGTCCGTTGTATAAGTCATCCCCCACCTCCCCGCGGGCCGAATAGCACGGGT
>JAIBBI010000272.1 GCA_019694755.1 Gemmataceae bacterium | reverse complement strand
TACCACGTGGGGATTGCAGTGGTCCCCAAGCCGCAACCGCATCTCTATAACGCCTGGTTCCAGGAAATCTACATGCGGACTCGTGAGGTCAACGGCGAAGGCTACCAGCAGGCCGCACCCATCAACTACGCCCACGGACTCAAGGGAAAGCTGTTGATCGTAACCGGCTCCGGGGAGACCAACACGCATATACAGATTATCGAGGGACTGGTGGATCGGCTCATTGCGCTGGGTAAGCCGTTCGACTACATGGTCTATCCCAATCGCGATCACGGTCTGCGTGAAGGCGACGGCACGTTGGTACACGTGAGAATGCGGATTTTGAGATATTTGATGGCAAACCTTTCGCCGGGAGCGCGACCGGTCGCTCCAAGATAAAGATCCGACAGGATAGACCACCGCAGATCGATACGTTGCGTGCGATTGGATCTGCGATGACGCCCCGACGTGCAAGTCCGAACGGACAATCGAAGCAGAGCCTTCAAAAGTGAATCTCGGCTCCATTCAAACCGAATTGCAGAACGCCGGTCTAGACGGATGGCTGTTCTTCGATCATCACGAGCGGGATCCGCTTGCCTATCGAATCCTCGGGCTAAAATCGAACGGTCACGTTTCGCGACGATGGTATTACTTCATTCCCGCTCGGGGACAACCGCGCGGTTTAGTGCATCGTGTGGAGCCGCACCAACTCGATTCTCTCCCAGGCGAAAAGATCTTCTATGCTCGCTGGCAAGAACAAGAATCAACTTTGCGCAGTCTGTTGAGCGACGCGCGTCGAGTCGCGATGCAGTATTCTCCTCGCTGTTCCGTTCCCTACGTCGCCAATGTGGACGCAGGGACCGTTGAGCTAATCCGCAGCCTCGGCGTTGAAGTCGTGAGCTCAGCCGAACTGATTCAAGTGTTCGAGGGAACCTGGACGACTGCGCAATTGGAAATGCATCTCGAAACGGGACGCCGAGTCGACGGAATTCGCGCCGCCGCGTTCGAAAAGATTCGTCGAGCCACGCTCGCCGGTGAATTACTCGACGAGTACGCGGTCCAGCAATTCGTGATGAAATGTTTCGCGGACCAGCGGTTGGTCACGAACCATCCGCCGATCGTCGGCGTGAACGTCAATTCCGCCGATTCGCACTACTCCCCGCCGGCCGTCGGGAGCGTTCCGATACGCCGCGGAGATCTGGTGCTGCTCGATCTATGGGCCAAGCTGAACGAACCCGAAGCCGTCTTCTATGACGTCACTTGGATGGCTTACTGCGGCGAGGACGTGCCGCCGCCGATCGTGAAAGCGTTCGCAGCCGTCGTCGGCGCGCGTGAAAGGGGAATTGAATTCGTACGGAGCGCGGTAGCTCAAGGACGCATGTTACGCGGATACGAGGTCGACGATGCCGTCAGCGGCTTCCTTCGGGGGCAAGGAATGGATCCGTACATCCGCCACCGCACCGGTCATTCCATCGGCCGCGAAGTTCACGGAGTCGGGGCCAACATGGACAATACCGAGACCCACGATACCCGTCCGATCATTCCCCGAACCTGTTTCTCCATCGAACCGGCGCTCTATCTGCCGGAGTTCGGCGTCCGCACGGAAATCAACCTCTTTGTCGACGAGCACGGGGCGCAAGTTACCGGTGAGATGCAACACGAGGTGCTGAGAATTTAGGAAGCCGACGCTCATGTCCCCCGGTTTTAGGATCCAACCCTTTTGCATTTACCCTCGGGCGAGGCATAACGATTCAGCCCCGGTTAGCTGCCGCGATCCCAGTTCGTCTCGATGCGATGTCGAGTCCACGTTTCACCGTTGTCATTGTTCACGACGAGCCGGCTCATGGCCCAAAGCATGACCTTGCCGTCCTTCGCGACCGCCAGACCGCCTGCAAAACGCAAACCCGGCTCCCACTGATGCGGCACCTCTTTGATCATCGTGAAACTTGCGCCGCCGTCGAGGCTGCGATGCAGTTTGCCGGTCGAATCAAACGCAAACAATCCGCTGCCCGTCGGCGTGGCACGTGCGGTGAGAATGATGCTCTGCGGCAATTCATCTCCCACGTATTGCCGCCGTCCTTCGAGATCGCGAGGCCCCGCGATGGCCGGCAGGCGACGCACAGCGTGCCGTCGGCGAGGAGGAACGGAAACGCGGGCGTGTCCGCCGAGTTCTTCGCCCTCGGCGGCTTCGTCAGCTCCGTCCACGTCGCGCCATGATCGCGTGAGACACGCAGCGTGCTCTCATGGTCGAGCGCATACACCGTGCCGTCGGCGGCACAGGCCAGCGCGTGACCGAGCTGCGGTGTTTTGTCATCGCCGACCTTCGGCGGAACGCCGAACACCGCCTGCCAAGTCACGCCGCCGTCATGCGAGGCCCAGATCATGCCGCACACGCCCCAATACAGGAGCCGCGGCTCCTGCGGATCGATGGCGAACTGGCGTTTGTGCGAGATGATCTGCTTTCTCGCCGGCACGCCGCGCTCGACATCGGCGGACATCTTCCGCCACGTCACACCGGCGTCTCGGGAGCGAAACAGCCCGCTCAGATCCGTCATCGCCCAGACCTCCTGCGGGTTCGTGGGATGAGCGACGACATCCTCGATCCAGCCTCCGCCGCCGGGGCCGAAGAGATGCCAGATGGAATCAACCGCCGACGTTGGACTCGCAACGATCAACGCATGCATCGACGCGAGCAACAGAGCGGCGAGAATCGGCAGGGGGCCAGGGATGCGTGTTTTCATAGGTTTATCTGCGAGGAGCAACCCTTTGACTCAGCTGATTGCCGGCGCGCTGCCGGCTGTCGCCGTGCTGCTGACGCCGGTCGCCGGCGTTTGTATTTGGCTGGCGATCGGGCTCGGGCCGTGGGCCGCCGTAAAGTGTCGTGATCTCGTCGAAGGCGAGACGCTCCGCTAACGCTACTTTGCCTGTTGGCGCTTCGGCAAGAACGTGTCGGGTTCCTCTTCGTCATGGCCGAGACGGGGCATGAAATCGGGGAGTGGTTTGATTTCGCGGTATTGAATCTTTTAGCCTCGGAAATCTCCGGCGCGCCATCCCGCCGAGGCCAAGTCGCCATCAGAGAGTTCCGGTGCCCCAGCAGCACGTGGGCGGTGAGGACTGTGTTGATGCGCTTCATGATCGATCAAACAGGAGGAATCAGGACGACGTCAATTTGCATCGATCACCGCCCCCAAAGCTTCGCGAACTTTTCCGGCACATGCAGATTGTCCTTGCCGGTGGGGGAGTAGGCGGTGCGCTCGACTTTGCCTTCACGGACACGGCTGCGCCCAAGGTTGAAGTGCCAAGGGAAAAGCT
>JAIBBI010000011.1 GCA_019694755.1 Gemmataceae bacterium | reverse complement strand
GTGCGTCACCACGATCACCGCCCGCCCCGGCTGCACCGCCACCTTCCGCAACAGCGCCATCACCGTCCGCCCGCTCGCCGCATCCAGCGCGGCCGTCGGCTCGTCGCACACCAGCAGTCGCGGCTCATGCACCAGCGCCCGGGCGATCGCCACCCGCTGCTGCTGCCCGCCCGAGAGCTGATTCGGCAGCGCGTTGACCTTGTCGCCCAGGCCCACCATCTCCAGTTCGGCCTTCGCCTTTTTCACCGCCTCCGCCCGCGGCACGCCGAGGATGATCAGCGGGATCGCCGCGTTCTCCGCGGCCGTGAGCGCGGGAAGCAGGTTGTACTGCTGGAAGACGAAGCCGATGTTCTTCCCGCGGAATGCGACCTTTCGGCCACCGCGCAACTGCGCGAAGTCCTCGCCCAGCACGGCCACCCGCCCCGCCGTCGGGTCCAGGAGCCCCGCGATGATGGAGATCAGCGTCGTCTTGCCGCAGCCACTGGGGCCGACGAGCAGCGACATCTCGCCCGGCGGAATCTCCAGGTCGATCCCGCGGAGTACCTGAACCCGCGCGTCACCCTCGCCGAAATCCTTGGTCACGCCCCGGCACGACACCGCGGCCACCCACTCGGCAGCTTCGGTCGATTCCGGGATTCGTCTTGTCGCGATCGCAGACACGGTCAACCTCCCGAGACCCGGCTCAGCCGCGGAACACGATGGCAGGCTCCAGGATCAGCACCTTGCGGATGCTGAGCAGCGAAGCCAGCACGACGATCAGCAGCACCGCCCCGCCCACGCCCAGGAACACCTGCACGGGAATGCACAGCCCGGCCAGGTGGGTAATGTGGCTCGTCCCCTCGAAGAACGACGCGGCCAATCCCATGCCGATGCCGTATCCGATCAGGCCGACGGTCAGCCCCTGCAGCAGGATCATGCCGATGATCCGTGCGTTGGTTACGCCCATCGCCTTCAGCGACCCGAACTGCTTCAGGTTGTCGATCGTGAACAGGTAGAAGGTCTGCCCCGCGATCGCGACGCCGATGATGAATCCCAGCGTGATCGTGATTCCGAAGTTCACCGGGATACCCGTCGAGCCGAGGAAGTAGTGGATCGTCTTCCAGAAGAACTGGTCCTGCGTCAGGGCCAGCCGGTCGGTCCGCGCTTCGATCCGCTGGCAGACCTCCTCGGGATTTTCCCCGGGCACCGACTTCGCGAGCACGAAGCTCATGAAATTGCGGTTGTGCGGCACGAACTGCTCGGCCTGGCTATACCGCGTGTACAGCACCGGCAGCGTCGTGAACGGCGGCGACACCTTGCAGATGCCCACCAGCACCGCCCGCGTATCGTTCATCTCGAATGTCCGGCCCAGCTCATACTTTTCGCCCGGCCACATGTACTCGTAGCCGGCTTTGTCGATCAGCACCGCTCCGGGCTGGCGCAGGTCGTCGAGCGAGCCCATGATCAGCTCGTAGGGCGCGCCCACCATGGTCGCATCGTCGATGCCGAACAGCACCACCGAGCGGAAGTTGCCGTTGCCCGCTCCGTCGGACGACCGGCCCTCGACGAGTTTCGCCGACACCTGGCCCTTGAACAGCTTGACCGCCCACTCCACGCCCGGCACGCCGCGGACGCGCTGCAGGTCGCCGTCGGGCAGTGCGGGCACCTCGTCGATGAACCGGGTCTTCCGGTCCATCACCCAGATGTCGGCATCGCGGACGTCGAGGATCTGGCTGGCGGTGCGGCGCATGATCCCGGCGAAGATGGAGATCTGCTGCGTCATCAGCAGCGTGGCAAACGCCACGCCGAAGATGATGCCCAGGTACTTGGCCCGGTCGCCGGTCAGCATTTTCAGAGCGACCCAGTTCATGCCCGGCCCCCCGCCTGCCGGCGCTCGATCCCGCCCCGGCTGAATTCATAGATGTGCCGGGCGATCCGCTCCACTTCGAGTGCGTCGAACGCCTCTTGACCCATCAGGAGTCGAATCACGGGCCGTGATTGCTTGTAGATCAGTACCTGCCCCATGATGCTGAAGCCGAGCAGGTAGCTCTCTTCGTCATCGCACTGCGGGCACAGCTCTTTCAGGATGCCGCGGAGCACCTCGGCCGAGGGCCGGATGTAATCGCGGACGACTTCGATGCACGCGGCAGTGGGCTGGGCCATCTCGCGCATGATCAGGTGGGTCGCGTGCGGATTCGTCTCGCGGACCATGCGCGTCACCATCACGCGGATGAAGTCGCGCAGCCGGTCCCACGGCGGAGTGCCGGGCGACCACTCGGGCATCGGCGGCTCGTCGGAGATGCAACTGTGGGCGGCCTTCACCGCCTCGACATAGAGCCGCTCCTTGTCGCCGAAGTAGTAGTTGACGGCCGCCACGTTCACGGCCGCCCGCTTGCAGATGTCCCGGACCGATGCGGCCGCATACCCCCGCTCCGCGAAAATCTCCTGCGCCGCTTCCGTCAGTCGGTCCCGGGGTGATTCTGCGATGGCTGCCATGACCGACCCTCAAACACGCGCCTCAAACACCTGTTCGACAATATCCTAGCCGACACATGCGTTTGTTTCAAGCGATTGTTTTATTTTCTCACAAGTTGGGTCGGGAGGGGGCTCTGGGGCCTCATCTCCGAGGGTGCGGAAGTGTTCTTCCCGGTAATTGCAGGCGGAATTTGCCCTTGATCGATTCCCGGAAATCTGCGATAGGCCCCGCCGCGCTGTCCGGAGAGAGTCTGCCAACTCTCCCCTGCCGGCCTTGGGAAGGGGGACGCGATCGACCGGCAGCGGGGGGGCCCACGCCGATCGAGCCGCGGACACGGGGATGACCATGATGCAGCGAACCTCTAGCTTCGTTGTCGCGCTGGCGGCAGCGTTCGTAACCGTGGGATGCACGCGCACCGTGTACCTGTCGGAGACGGATGCCAACCACTACGCGAAAGCGTTGGGCACGCCCCTGAACCTGGAAACCAATCCGCACGCCACCATCGTGCCGGAAGCGCGGAATACGCCCGCGCCCACGACGGTGACGGATCCGGATCGGCCCATCCGGTATATGAGCCTGGCCGAGGCGATCGCCATCGCCCTGGAACAGGGTAACATCGGCTCGCAGTCGGCCTTGTTCCCCGGCATCGTCAACGACAACCTGCTCCAGTTCAACGGCCGGTTCGTCGGGGCCAGCGACTCGATCCGCGTGCTGGCCCTCGACCCCGCCGTCACCGGTGCCGACATCGACTCCGCCCTCAGCAAGTTCGACGCCCGCTGGGTGACGTCCATCAACTGGAACAAGCGCGACGACGCGGTCGGCAACATCCTTCTGAACTTCCAGAACGGCGACAACTCGACCTTCAACACCGGTATCTACAAGTTCCTGCCCACCGGCGGCGTGGTCGGTGTCACCGCCAACATGGATTATAACTTCCTGACCAACCCGCCCGATCAGCAGGGCCAGGTGTTCACCAACCCGTCGTGGCGCCCGCGGGCCCAGGTCGTGTTCGAACAGCCCCTGCTCCAGGGCTTCGGCGTCGAGATCAACCAGCTCACCGTCAACCACCCGGGTGCCACCAGCATCAACGGCATCCGGTCGCCCGGCGGCGGACGGACCGAAGGCGTGCTCATCACCCGCCTCCGCTACGACCAGTCGCGCACCGAATTCGAGCGCAACGTCAACTTCATGCTCCTCAACGTCGAGTACGCCTACTGGAACATGTACGGGGCCTACTTCCTGCTCTTCAGCCGCGAGCAGGGCCTCCGCCAGGCGTTCGAAGCCTACAAGCTCAACAAGGCCCGGTACGAAGCCGGCGTCATCAAGCAGCAGGACCTGGAACAGACCCGCGCCCAGTACGAGTTGTTCCGCGCCCAGCGAATCACCGCCATGGGTCAGGTGCTCGACAAGGAACGCCAGCTCCGCGGCCTGCTCGGCATGGCCATCGAGGACGGCCAGCGCATCGTCGCCAGCGACACGCCGACCCTCGCCGAATTCAAGCCCGATTGGGGCTCGGCCCTGCAGGAAATGATGAGCTACCGGCCCGAGATGATCCTCGCCCGGCAGGACCTCAAGTACCGCCAGCTCGACCTGCTCCTGCAGAAGAACGGCCTCCGCCCCGACCTGCGGTTCTTCGCCAACTACGACGTGAACGGCATCGGCACCCAGCTCGACGGCGGGCCCGACGAGGTCGTCGTCGGTGCCCTCGGTCAGCAGACCATTACCAACCGAAATGCCCTCGCGAATCTCGCCGACAACGAGTTCAACTCGTGGACCATCGGCTTCCGGCTCGACGTGCCGATCGGCTTCCGCGACGCCCACGCCCAGGTGCGCACCGCCCGGCTCAATCTGGCCCGCAGCTACTTCCAGCTCAAGGATCAGGAGCGCAAAGGCGAGCACTTCCTCGCCCTGCAGTACCGCGAACTCAAGCAGTACTACGCGGAAATCGAAGCCCAGCGGGCCCAGCGCGAGGCCAACGCCCGCCAGCTCGAGCTCCGGTTCCAGGAATACCGCGTCGGCCGCGGTACGCTCGACGTGCTGCTCGAGGCCCAGCGGAACTTCGCGACTTCGCTGTCCGACGAGCACACCGCGATCGTGAACTACAACAACCGCCTGTGCGGCTTCCAGTTCGCGAAGGGCACGATCCTGCAGTACAACAACGTGCAGGTGGCCGACGGCCCTCTGCCTGCCGCCGCCCAGGTCCGCGCGGTCGAGCACCAGCGGGCCCGCAGCATCGCCCTCGAACTCCGCGAACGGCCGGGCATGTTCGCCCCCGCGCTGCCGGGCGGCGAAACCGCTCACGAGGCGATGAACGGCGCGATGCCGAGCCTGCCCGACTTGCAGAAGCAGGGCATCGCCAAGCCGTCTGCCGAGGTGCCCGGCGTGACTCAGTAATGAAGATCTTCGTCTACGAATTCGTGTGTGCGACACACGACGACCGGCCCGGGGCGCACGCGTCCCGGGCCGCGTCGTTGCTGGATGAAGGCCGTGCGATGCGCGACGCCGCCGTCGAAGACGCCCGCCAATTCTTCGACGTCCGAACGCTGGACTTCACCCCGCACGAAGAGCGCGACTTCCGGAAACTCGCCGACTGGTGCGACTACGCCCTGATCATCGCACCGGAATTCGACGACATCCTGGCCACGCGGGTCCGCTGGGTCGAGCAGTGCGGGGCCACCCTCCTCGGCCCGAACTCCGCGGCCGTGGAACTCTGTGCCGACAAGTTGCAGTTGGCCGAGGTCTGGAAGTCGGCCGGCGTCCCGACCCCGCCGACGATGCTGTTCGCCCCGTGGGCGTTCCCGCCCCCGGTTGTCGTCAAACCGCGCTACGGCGCGGGGGCCGGCAACACGTTCGTGCTGGATGCCGACTCCATTCACCGCCACAAGCCCGACCACGAAGCCATCGTCCAGCCGTTGATCGAGGGCAACTCGTATAGCATGTCGTTCCTGATCGGGCCGAACGTCCGCGTCGCCCTCGGGCTCTGCTCCCAGGACATCCGGTTCACGAACGGCGAGATCAGCTATGCCGGGGGATCCACCTTCGACGGCCCATCGGCAGTCGCACATCGCGCGGAGCAACTATCCCGCTCGGCCATCGCCGCAGTGGACGGCCTGCGCGGCTACGTCGGCGTCGATCTGTTGCTGGGCCAGTGGGACATGGCCATCGAAATCAATCCAAGACTGACCACCAGCTACATCGGCCTGCGAGAATGGTGCGAACAGAACCTGATGAAACTGCTCGTCGAAGTAGCAGCCGGCCACCCGATCGCCCCACCCACCTATCGCAACCTGTCGGTAACCTTCAACACCCAAGGCCAAACCACGATCCGACCCGATCAAAAACGTTAGCCGCGACGCGACCGCTTTGGGGAGCGGAGCGCTGACGCCCGGGCGACGCCGAAACACTTCCACCCATCGCCATTACTCAGCTTTTCGCCGCCGATCCCAAACGACCGTCAGCCCCATCGCAACGAAAACGCACAGCCAATGAATGTAGAACGTCCAGGGACCGATACCTCTTCGGTAATCCAGATAACGCCGCGCTCCGTAGTTCGCGGCCACATACAGGAACGCGACCCAGACAATTGCTCCCACAACTAACGCACGGATGACACGTCGCCCGTTCACGGCTTTCTCCTCAACGTTAGCCGGGTGCCATGCTTCCGCGGCACCCGCGAATACGGTGCCCCCGGCCGATGACCGCAGACTTTCCCCATCGCGGAAGCATGCCGACGCCACCGCGCGGAAAACCATGCTTCCGCAAATCCGGTAGCATAGTATCCGGCCACGATGGCAAACGGCGGGCTTCGAAGACTCAGCCCGCCCTACGACATCGGCCCGCCTCCCTTTCGGCCTGCCAATCTGGCAGCGTGGAGGCCGGCTGCCATTTCTTCCCACAGCCGGTCCTTGGTCGCAAACTACTCTGCCGTCCAGTGTTGCGCGCAATCACCCGCTCCGCGCCGGGTCGTGAAACGAAACGGGTGTGTGTGAAATGAAATGAAATGAAACGGAACCGGCCGGTCAGAACAGCTTCGACCAGCGGGCCTCGGCCAGTTGCGGTTTCGGATCCTTAGCCATCCGGATCACCATGTCGGCCATGTGCTTGACGCACCAGAGGTGGTACGGCTCGCTGATCGAGTACACGTCCATGTCCGGCGCGGGGTTCATGAAGTCGATGGCGTACGGGATGCCGTCCTTCACCGCCCACTCGACCGTGTTCATGTCGTAGCCCAGCGCCCGCACCAGCTTCAGCGAGTCGGCGACGATCCGGTCTTCGAGTTCCTTGCTCATGTACCCTTCGCGCGGCAGATACTTCCGCTGCTTGGGGTCATACGGCATCGGCAGGACTTCCTCCTGCCCCAGGCACATGCACCGGACGTAGCCGTCCCAGTTGATGAACTCCTGCACGATCATCGTCATCAGGCCCGACTCGTCGTAGTGCTTGATCAGGTCTTCGGCCGTGTGGCAGACGTACACGCCCTTCCACCCACCGCCGTGTGCATCTTTCAGCACGCACGGCAGACCGACGTACTCCAACACATACCGCCAGTCGAGCGGGTAGATGAGATTCCGCAGGCTCTCGGTGGGCACGATGCCCGGCACATAGTCCTTGTTCGGCAGCACCAGCGTCTTCGGGTGCGCCACGCCCACCTTGAGGGCCAACAGCGAGTCGAAGAACTTGTCGTCGGCCGTCCACATGAACGGGTTGTTGATCACGCGCACGCCCTGCAGCACGGCATGCTTCAGGTACGACCGGTAGTACGGCACTTCGTGCGAAATCCGGTCGATGATCACCGAGTACGGGTTCGGCTCGTCCATGCGCGTGCCACCGAGCTTAACCAGCTCGGCCGTCACGCCCGCATTCCGCCCGTTGACCTCGTCAATGAACTTCGGCGGGAAAGACCACTCGCGACCCACTAGAAGTCCGACTTTCATGTCTGCACCTATTACCACTGGTTGCCCATTTTCGATTTTGGATTTTCGATTTGCGATTTAGGATCGCGGATCGGTAGCGGTGCGAAGCACCGCCTCTTCAATCGCAAATCCAAAATCGAAAATCCAAAATTCCTCTCAGTCGTGTCCGCCCACGTACAGCCGCATCATCTTCTGCCAGTAAGGCCAATCGTGCGACCAGCCGTCCCAGAGCCTCAAGGCGTTGCCGATGCCCTTGTCCCAGAGCATCTTCGAGAGTGCCTCGTTCTGCCCGCGGAGCCCGTCGTCGCGGCCGACCGCCAGGATGATGTCCTGGTTGCGGAGCAAGGCCAACCGGCGGGGGTCATGTTCGTGCGCGATGAACTCGGACGGGTTGTTGAAGTACACGTTGGTATCGTGGTACCCGTCGAGAAATCGCCGGATGTCGCAGAGCCCGCTCATCGAGATGATCCGGCCGACGACGTCCGGGTGCTTCAGCCCGAAGCTCAGGGCGTGAAACGCGCCGAAGCTCGCGCCGGCGACGATCAGGAACGGGTTAGGGTTCTTCGACCGCGTGAACGGCACCGCCTCATTGAGCAGGTACCGGTCGTAAAGCTCGTGCCGCCAGGCCCGGTCGCCGGGCCATTTGTCGTAGTCGTACCAGCTCTCGGCATCGACGCTGGAGACGCTGAAGACTTGCAGCCAGCCGTTATGGATGTGGTCGCGAAGGGCCTGCATCATGTGCCGGTCTTCCCACTCGCTCATCCAACCCTTGGATGTCGGGAAGACCATGAGCCGGGCGCCGGCGTGGCCGTGGACGAGGATGTCCATCTCCCGGCCCAGCGTGGGGCTGAACCACTTGTGATGTTCACGATGCAGACGCATGACGACTTTCGGCCTGGGTAGTATGCCGTTGTGATTTCTCGGCGTCCGGCCGACTGTTCCTCGCGGTCAGGTCTTGCCCGATGCCGCGTCGATGAATCCGTGAAACAGCCGCCGCATCCCGGCGTCGGACCCGGCGAGTTCTTCCGGGTGCCACTGCACGGCAATGAGAAACTGCCCGTTCGCGCCTTCGATGCCCTCGATCAGCCCGTCCGGCGCCCAGGCGTTGGCGACCAGCCCGTGGCCCAGCCGCTTGATCCCCTGGTGATGCATGCTGTTGACCGGCGCGAAGTCGCTGCCCAGGTACTGCGCCAGTCGCGATTTGGGGTCGAGCTTCACAGCATGTGATAGGTAGTCGCGGGTCGGCGTGCCGTCGGCCCTGGGAAAGTGGTCGTGCTTCAGGCTGCGCGAGTACTGCTCGCCGAGGTCCTGGAACAGCGTGCCCCCGACCGCGACGTTGAGCACTTGAAATCCCCGGCACACGGCCAGGAGCGGTTTCTTGTCTTCGATGGCCCACTTGGTGAGTTGCAACTCCACGGCATCACGGTCGGCGTCGGTTCGGCCGCACGCCGGGTGCCTCGGTTCGCCGTAATGCGACGGATCGACATCGACGCCGCCGGTGAGGAACACCGCGTCAAGCCGGTTGTAGATCTCACGCAATGTATCGAGGTCGGCAGGCAGCAGCGGAATCAGCCAAGGCACCGCGCCCACATCGGCCAGGACCTGCACGTAGCGATTCGACATGATCCAGCAGCGCGGCA
Source organism: Gemmataceae bacterium (assembly GCA_019694755.1). Lineage (GTDB taxonomy): Bacteria > Planctomycetota > Planctomycetia > Gemmatales > Gemmataceae > JAIBBI01. The sequence continues at coordinate 60,841 of JAIBBI010000011.1, read as the reverse complement.
GCTCACCGGGCACGGCCGGCTGCGTCTGCGTCGGAATTCCTATCACCGGCCTCTTGCTCACTGCAACCACCTCGAAATCCACGCGGGGGCGCGCGCAGCGGGTCATCCGGACCAATGGAGTGGGGAGACCGAGATAGGTTAAATGGCCCCTGCCGGGAAGTCAACGGCGCGAACCCGGGCGGCCGGGGCAAGCCGTTCCGGCTGAACAACGGATTCCGATTGGGAGAATCGAGTGGGCCGCGGGACCCACCCGGGAATCAACCTTTGATCACACCGATCGGCCGCATGCGGGCCACTTTCCGCGACAGACCGGCCTCGTGGACCACGTCCACGACATCGTCCACATTCTTGTAGGCATCGGGCTGCTCTTCCGCGAGACCGCGGAGCGACTGGGCCCGGGCCACGACGCCCCGGCTCAGCAGTTCGCGGTCGATCCGGCGCCCCTTCGCCGCCTTCACCGCTGCCGTCCGGCTCAATTGCCGGCCCGCGCCGTGGCAGGTCGTCCCGAACGACAACTCCATGCTTGCGGGCTGCCCCGCCAGCACCCAGCTCGCCCGGCCCATGTCGCCCGGAATGATTACCGGCTGACCGACCGCGCGGAACTGCTCCGGGACCTCCGGGTGCCCGGCCGGAAACGCCCGCGTCGCACCCTTGCGGTGGACCCAGACCTTCTTCGTGACCTCGCCAATGCGGTGCTCTTCCAACTTGGCAATGTTGTGGGCCACGTCGTAGAGCAGGGTCATCTCCAGATTCTCGACCGATCGGCCGAAGACGTCGGCGAAGACCTCGCGAGCCTGGTGCATCAGCAACTGCCGATTGCAGAACCCGAAGTTGGCCGCCGCCCGCATGGCCGCGAGATACGCCCGCCCTTCCGGGCTATCCACCGGCGCACAGGCAAGCTGCCGATCGGGCAGGGCGATTCCGTACTTCTCGGGCACGCCCCGAAGGCGCACGAGCGCGTCGTCGCAGACCTGGTATCCCAGCCCGCGCGACCCGCTGTGAATCATCACGCAGATCTGGTCCTTCTCCAATCCGAACACCCTGGCGACGGCGGCGTCGGCGACGTAGTCGACGACCTGCACTTCGAGGAAATGGTTTCCCGACCCCAGCGTTCCGCACTGGCTCGCACCGCGCTCGACGGCGCGATCGCTGACGGCATCCGGGTCGGCTCCGGGGATCTTCCCGTTCGCCTCGGTAAGGTTGAGGTCCGCGGTGTCACCTAGATTGCGACCGAGTACATACCCGACGCCCTCGCCCATCAGCCGGCGCAGTTCCTTGGCATTGAACGTGTACTTGCCGTCGCGGCCCGCGCCGGTCGGCACGGCCTTGAACAGCGCGGTCACGAGTTGCTCGAGGTGCGGCTTCACGTCGCGGTAGAAGAGGTTGGTCTTCACCAGGCGGACGCCGCAATTGATGTCGTAACCAACTCCGCCGGGCGAGATCACGCCGCCTTCGGCCGGGTCCGTCGCACACACGCCGCCGATGCAGAACCCGTATCCCCAGTGGATATCGGGCATGGCCAGGCTGGCCGACTGGATGCCGGGCAGCGTCGCGACGTTGGCGACCTGCTCGGCCGCCTGGTCCCGGCGCACGGCGTTCATCAGTTTTTCGCTGGCGAAGATCACGCCGTCGACGCGCATCGCCGGGCGGTAGCTCTTCGGAATCCGCCACCGGCAGGCGTCGATACGCTCGATCGGGCCCTGGAATTCTTCCTTCATCGTCCGTCCTTCAGATGTCGACGATCACCTCGGCGGTCCACTGCCCGCCCTCCTGATCGACCCGCAGGCCGTGGTAGGTGATCGCCTTGACTTCGTGCTGCAACGGATGCCGGGCCGCGTCGAAAGGTTCGCCGACCACATCAGCAACCAAGCCCTCGGGCCCGACGTTGACACGGAACTCGCGAAAGAGCATGCGCCGGCCTTCGAACCGGTACAGCAGTTCATTCAACCAGTCGAACATCAGGTACACGGGATCGGTGCCGGCGATCTCGATCCGCTCCATTGTCGCAGGAAGTATGGTGGCCGGGTCTTCGACGATGGCGGCCGTCAGGGCGCGGCCGGCCTCGGAGAGCAGCGCGTCGAGCGTCGCCGCGCGGACGCGCAGGCCCAGGTCGGCCGTGTGATCGAAGAACTCGAACATGGCACCGCCTATCGTACGAAAGAGTGACTACACTACCCGACACCGCTCACAGAACCGGGTTCACGCCATGCCTCCGACATTCGATCCGACGCTGCCACTGGAACAGGCTCACACCATCCCGGCCGCATGGTACTTCGACCCTGCCCTCGCCGAGCGCGAGCGAGCCATCGTCTTCGCTGGCTGGCAGTGCGTGGCCCGCACCGACCAACTGCAATCAGCGGGTAGTTACGTCACCGCTGATGTGGCCGGCGAGCCGATCGTCATCCTGCGCGACGAGGCGGGAACGCTACGTGCGTTTCACAATGTGTGCCGGCATCGTGCGGCTGTGGTCGTGCCCGGTGCGTGTGGCACCGTCGACCGGTTGCGGTGCCGCTATCATGGGTGGACCTATGACCTTCAGGGCCGGCTCCGTGGTCTGCCCGAGTTCGACGGCATCTGCGACTTCCGCCGGGAGGACAACGGCCTGATCCCGCTGGCGGTCGAACTGTTCGGCCCCACGGTTTGGGTGCATCCCGGCCAACCTGCGCAAATTCTGCGCGAGTTCCTCTCGCCCCTAACGGATCGTGGCGGCGATCTCGCGCGGTTCGCATTCGCCGCCCGGCGCGAATACCCGGTCGCGTGCAACTGGAAGGCGTACGTCGATAACTACCTCGACGGTGGTTACCACATCAACACCGTGCATCCGACCCTGGCCGGCGTCCTCGATTATTCGCAGTATCGCACCGAGTTGTTCGCGCACGCCAGCTTGCAGGTCAGCCCGCTCGTCGCGGACGATGGCGCGACGGCCGGTACACGCTCGGGCCGGGAGGCCCAGTACTGGTGGGTTTATCCCAATTTCATGATCAACATCTACGAAGGCGTGATGGATACCAATTTGGTCCTGCCCGACGGCCCGGACCGCTGCCGGGTGATCTTCGATTTCTATTTCACCGGGCAGGACGGAGACTACATCCGAAAAAGCATCGAGGTGGCCGACGCGGTGCAGGTCGAAGACGGCGACATCTGTGCCGAGGTGCAGCGCGGCTTGCGGAGCCGGACCTACGATACCGGTCGGTATGGCCGGCGCGAGGCGGGCGTCTACCACTTTCACCGCCTGCTATGGGGCGACCTCGCCCGTTAGCGTTTCGTTCGCGCGAAGCGGATCATGCAGCCCCGGGCCAGCGATTCCGGCACTTCGGGCTTCCGGCCCGCGAGGGTCGCCTCGATGGCGTCGTCGAGGAAGTTCTTTGTCGCCCCGACGGGCGGTGATTTGTCGTCCATCGCGCCCATGTACGCCACCCTGCGATCAGGCCCGAGGACGAAAAACTCCGGCGTGTAACTCGCGCCGTAATCCCGTGCAATCTTCTGCGACTCGTCGTACAAGTACGGGAAATTAAAGCCCCGCGCCTTGGCCCGGTCTATCATCTTGTCGAGCCGGTCCGCCTCGACCGTGTTCACGTTGATGCCTACGAACGCGACCTTGCCGCGGTTCTCGCCGTGCTTTTTTACGAGTGCGATGATGCGATCTTCGTACGCCACGGCCGCGGGGCAGGAATTGCACGTGAAGAACACGACGACGACGGACTTGTCCTTCAGCCCGGCCAGCGAGTGCTTCTTGCCGTCGACGCCCGGCAGGTCGGCCCACGCCGGCGCGGCGTCGCCGATGGAAAGTGCCTTGTTGAATTGCCCGGCCGTCACCGTCGCGGCCAGGCACAACAAGACAATGAAACCGCGGATCATGGATGCAGCCCTCCGGATCAGTATCCCGCCGCCTTGCCCATGATCCGTCGGTCGGCCGCGCCGTGCCGGGTGCCGTCGGGCGCGATCCAGACGGAGTGGCCGTCGCCCTGGAATCGGCTCGGTTGATGCCGGGTCACCTTGTGGCCGAGTTTCTCCAGGCCGGCCACGAGTTCCTGCCGATCGGGGTACCGCTCCAATCGAATCTCGTCCGGCAGCCACTGGTGGTGTATTCGCGGAAAGTCGACGGCCGCCTGTACGTCCATGTCGAAATCGACGACGTTGGTCACGATACACAGCACTGTATTGATGATCGTCCGGCCGCCGGGCGAACCGGTCACCAGCACCGGCTTGCCGCCCTTCGCAAGAATGGTTGGCGTCTGAGAACTGAGCATTCGTTTGCCCGGGGCCACGAGGTTTGCCGGCGTGCCGACCTTGCCCTTTTGCGTGGTGACACCGGGGATGTGATTGAAGTCGAGCATCTCGTTGTTGAGGATGAAACCCGCGCCGCGGACCACCACCCGCGAACCGTACGACTCTTCCAGCGTGTAGGTGTTCGACACGCCCCGCCCCTCGGCATCGACGATGGAAAAGTGCGTTGTGTTTTCCGGTTCCGGCGCGATCGTGATGTCGCCGGCCAGCGACGCACTCGGCGTCGCCTTGTTCGGGTCAAACGTGCTCATCAGGCTGCGGGCATACGGTTTCTCGATCAAGTTCGTCGGGACAGTGACAAAGTCCGGGTCGCCGATCCAGCGGGCGCGGTCGCGGAAGGCCCGCTTCATCACCTCGGCCGTCAGATGCCAGCGGGCGGGAGTGTCCGCACCGAGGCTCTTTAGATCATGGCCTTCGAGCATGTTCAGCATCTCGACAATGCCGATGCCGCCGGAACTCGGCGGCGACGCGCCCCAGACGTCGTAGCCGCGGTAGGTGCCGTGGATCGCGGGGCGTTCCTTGGCTTGGTAGGCGGCCAGGTCGGCCTGCGTGATCAGGCCGCCGCCCGCCTTCATTTCCTTTTCGATCATCTCGGCGACCGGCCCCGTGTAGAACCCGGCCGAGCCGCGCTCGGCGATGGCACGAAGGGTCTTCGCGAGGTCAGGCTGCCGGAGTATGTCGCCAGCCTTCCATTCCCCTCCGCCCGGCTTACCGAAGCAGCGGCAGAACTCGGGGTGTTTCGGCGACTCGCGGACCAGCCGTGTGAGCGACCGCGCCGACCACGCTTCCAGCGGCCAGCTTTCCGCCAGCTGAATGGCAGGTTCGACAACTTCGGCCCAGGTGACCTTGCCGCTGCCGTACTTCTTGAACGCCATTTCCAGTCCACGCACCGTGCCCGGGACCCCGGCCGCACGGTGCGTCAGCGGATCACGGTTCTTGACGAACATATCGGCGGTGGCAGCCGCGGGAGCGGCTTCGCGGTATTCGATGACCGTCGGCTCGCCGGCCGGCGGATGAATCAGCATGAACCCGCCGCCGCCGATATTGCCCGCGCTAGGATACGTCACGGCCATGGCAAACGCCACCGTAACAGCGGCATCCACGGCATTGCCGCCCTTCTGAAGGATCTTCGACCCGGCCTCGGCCGCGGGCGGCGACACACAGGTCACCATTCCCTGCTTCGCTGTCACTGCCTGACGGGGAGCGGGTTGCGCGTGAAGCGATGCAGCAACAGCCAACGTCGTCAGAAGGGCCGACAGGAATCGTCTCATGGCGTCGCCGTCCTGGGTGTGAAGAAACCGGTCAGGGCATCTCGGGCATGAGGTCGGGAATTCGCGGAAACGCGCCGCTCGGAAGGAACTCGACGCGGACACCGGAGGCGACTTCACCGGTCTCGGACCGCTGGTCGACTTTGTGAATCCGCGGCACCCGCGACAGACGGTCCATCTGATAGAGTTTGGATCGCACGCCGCCAGCCCACCACGTCAACTGGAGGTCTTCCTTCGCTTTGTCGATCACGCCGAGCTCGGCCCAGACCAGGTCACCGGGCTTGATCTTCACCGGCTTGCCGTCGGCCGCCGTGAATCGAATTCGCTCGCCCTTGGGATCGTCCGGCGCGCGAAACAGTTTCTTGGAAACCTGTCCGCCGGGCGGCTGAACAAACAGTATCCACGACCCGGTCGGCGTCCACTTCCCTTCCGGGATGACCACATCGACCGCCTGCAACTCGATGACGAATTCGTCCTTTCGGACAAACCGGAGCAGTTCTTCCAAAGGATCGGAATTCTCGCCGGCCAGACGCAGCGCGAGCCGAGCGAGTTCATTCCACGCCTTCATGGCCGCGTTGGCCGGGAGTTTCTCGACGGCCGCCCGCCACCGAGCCGGCGATTCCGGTCCGTCGTTCGGCGAGCCGTACGCGCCGCGGACGAGGCTTCGCCCGGACGGCACGAGCCGTTCATATGACTTTCTCGCGGCCGATTGGACCGCGTTCATCGCGGCGTCCGGGATGTCCGGGCTGCCCCAGCTCACGAGGTCCGGGTACTTAGCCACGAGCGCGGACCACAACGCGGGCGCCTGGTCGGCCGCAAAGCCGTCCGGGATCTTGAGCGTCGGGCCGGCATCATCCACAAGGCCGACGACGCCGGCAATCGCCCGAAACGCCGCCAGTCGACGGGCCGACTGCGCGAACCGATCCTGAGATTTCGCCACTTCCGGATAGGCGAGCACAATGGCGTTCGTGAGCGCGGGGCCCGGCCCGGCAGGAAGCGTGAGAGGGTCGCTAGCCTTGATGGGCGGGCCGGCCGCTAGTGCGTCGTCCGCCTTCTTCGCCCATTCCGACCAGTTGGGGGCCGCGTCGCCGAGGACGAAGAGCTTGTCCATGGTCTGCCGCCGGGCGTCGATGGCGGCTCCGGCGCTCTGCGCTGCGGACTTGAGCGCGGGAACCTGCTTCAGCCAGAGCTCGCGCAATTGGCCCGCATCGCTCGACGCCCAAGTGGACACGAACGCGGCCGGAAGGTTCAAGTCGCTCCGCAATAGTTGATCGACCCGTTGCAGCTCTTCGACGCTGCCGGCCTTCACCGGCTCGATCTGCTGTTTCAACCGGCCGAAGTAGTTCTGGTATTCGCGCAACTCGTCGAGCCGCGCCGTCACGAAAGCACGATCGGACTCGCTGAGCTTTCCGAACGTCGGGTCGCGGGCAATGCCGAGCAGTTGCTCGATCTTCGGCTCCAGCGGAGCGGCAATGTGCCCGGCCGGCGCGGGCCCTTCGCCGTGGCGGTAAGCCGCCAGCGCGACTTTGGCCGGGCTCGCCTCGAAAGTGGTGCGGAAAAACGGCGAGATGGCCGCGAACACCGCGACGACGGCCACGACCACTCCCGCAGCCACGACCATCCGGCGGATGCCTATTTCGCCCCGGGTCTTCCGGCCGGCGTGCTCACGCGCGGTCGCGGTCGCCTGATGGAACAGTTCGGCTACTCCGAACGGCTCGTCCGACCGGTTGGCGGCGTTCGTCAGCGCGGGGTGTCGGGCCGCGACGGCCGCCGTCGACAGAGCCAGCGTCCCGAAGCCCGTCTGGCTTTGGATGTACTCATCGAACCGCTGGCCGATCTCTTCCTTCCGCATCTCCAGTCGCTCGGACCAGACGGCTTTCGTATCCCCCGGCCGGGCCAGTCGGTCGCATTGCGCGAGCACGAGAAAGACCGGAAGCTGCGGCTCATCGGCACGCCGGCCACGCTCCCGCCGGAATTGGTCAAGGAACCGCCCGAACTCCACGACATCGTTTTCCAACTGATCGAGAGACGCGGCATCGACGACGAACAGGACCGCATCGGCCCGGCTCAACTGCTGCGGGCCGTCGTCGTCCACGACGACCAGCGGCCAGGCCTTCTTCGACTCCACCGTTGTGCCGGTGATCGGCTCGACGCGGACGACGTGCTCCGGAATGGGAGAGGCCGGCTTGCCGGCATAAACATGGTCGCGCAACTCGCGGAGGCCGCCAAACTGGTCGAGGAACCGGCCCCCGAGAATCGATTCATGAACCTCCGCGGCACGGGCGAGCGCTCCGACGAGCCACGACTTGCCCGCGCCGGCCGGACCGATGATCAGGATGCGCGGCGCGTCGGCCGGCCCGGACACGGCCCCTCGCGGACTGGCTGCTGCGGGGCTGCTCATGGGCGCTTGGTCTCCGGGGGCAGCGTCTGCCCTTTGAACTCTTCGATGATCACCTTCCACCCCAATCGCTCCGCCCACGCGACCAGTTCCGTGACTGCGACGTGATCGCGGGCCACGCTGTCGTCGTAGATCCGCAACGCGAAGGTGCCGGGCTTGGCGGGCAGGCCCGTCCCGAGTTCGCCGAGCGACTTGGCCGCCTGGTCACGGTCCAACTGATAAAACGCCGCACCGCGGACCCGTGGCCCGCCGAGCAGCGTAATCCCGACCGGGGCGGCCGGCGGCAGGCTCTTCGTGTCGGCGGCAGCCGTCCCGGCCGGGGGTAGCTCGCCCGTATTGTTGCCGCCCGCGCCACCGAGGCCCCACCCGCCAATACCACTGAAGACGACATAGCCGACCATGAGCCCGCCGGCGAACCCGGCGAAGAGCCGCACCCAGCGCAGGATCAGCGGCGGTATTTGCCGGGTGGTGACGAGTCGCACGGCCGAGTTGGTCATGAACCCGGTCACGACCGCGCCGATGACCGCACCGCCGATCACGGCCAGAGCGCCCTGCCCCAGCCGACCCGCATCTTCGATCAGGTTGAAGCTCATCGCCCGGCTCCGCGTGCGAATGGTCGATCGTACCCGTGCGGTACGCCGGCAAACCAGCGTTCGAACGCGGCGATCTGCCGCTGTTCGGGATAGCCCGACACCACCGACGGATAGAGGATCAGAACGTAAACCTCCCGGCCGGGCGCCTGGGCCCGAGTGCGCTCGACCACCGCGAACGCGTCGGCCTGGTTGGCGATTTCGACTCGGGCCGGCCCCCGCTCATAGAGTTTGCCCGAAATCGAGTCGATTTCCAAGACGCAAACGGCCTGCGAACGCACCGCACCGTCGCGGTCGCGTGCCAAACCGTCACGCTCCCGGGCCAGTCGGTCGACTTCGCGCCGCAGCGCGCCGGCGTCCTCAGCCGGGGTGCCGGGTTGGGGGCCGCCCTCGCCGGGCTGCACGTACGGCATCAGGAGAAAGATGCAGAAAAGCAGCGTCAGGACGTCGATCATCGGAATGAAAAACCGCGTGACGCTGCGACGGGGAGTCGGAATCACGGCTCACTCCCCGCGGGAACTCGGTCCGCCCGCCAGCGCGAGGATCAAATCCCGGCCGACGTTGACCACCCAGGTGGGCAGGATGTTGAGCAGGGCCATGAACAGTCCGCTGCCCGTCGCCGTAATGGCAGGGGCGTACTTGCGGATGATTTCCTGAGGCGTGACCGGCCCGTTGATCGAGCTGAAGGTCTGGAGAATCCCGGCGACTGTACCCAGCAGGCCGAGGAGCGGAAACCACTCTGCCCCTTGGGCGAGATAAGCCAGCCAGCGGTCGGGGCCCTCGTTGAACCCCGTCTCGCGCCAGCGCATCGCCCGAACAGCGAGCAGCGTCTGGGCCAGAAACAGCGTCGCCCCGAGCCCGAGAATCAGCCAGTCGATCGGCGACGTGCGGATCCGCATCAGGTAGTCTTCGAGCGCGACGGGCGGCAGCGCGGCAACGACGGCCGCACCGGCCAACGCGGGCACGAGTCCGAACATCAGCGGTAACACGCCCACGACCAGAAATCGCCGCACGATCAGACCCCCTCCTGGAGCCAGTCGGGGAGTGGCTGGAGGCGACCTTCGCGGTCGACGCACGCCAGCGTGCTCGCCCCCTCGGCCAGCAACTCGCTTCCCCGCATCAGTTCATACTTATGCTCGATGCGGACGGGCGTCACCCGGCTTACGCTGGTTCGCAGTGTCAGCACGTCGTCGTATTGGGCCGGCCGACGGTACTTCACGTCGATCTTGTGCAGGACCAGGAAGAAGCCCTGGTCTTCCATTTCGCGGTACGACTTGCCGAGCGGACGCAGGAGTTCCGTGCGGCCCTGCTCGAAGTAGACCAAGTAGTTGGCGTGGTGCAGCAGGCCCATCCGGTCGGTCTCGGCATACCGGACCCGGATCTCGATCTCACCGGTGGTGTGCTTCATCCGGCTACGCTCCGCGTTATCGAATCGGGCCGAACCGCGGCGCGAGCGGCCAAACCGGGAAGTACACGATTAGCGCCTTGCCCAGCATCAGCCGCTCAGGGACCGCACCCCAGTCGCGCCCGTCGGAACTCTGCGTGCTGTTGTCGCCCATGCATAGGTAGTGGCCGGGTTGCACGAACAGCGTCAGGTCCGGATCGCCCGCGCCTTTGAGCACCTGCCCGCCACCAGCCGTGTAATAGGTATCGCGAAACAGCTTCAGGTTCCTGATCGTCAAGCGTGCCGGGCCCCGCGTGCCGACCGACGCCGGCTGCTTGTCGTTAACGTCGTCGGGAATTCCCGAGCGATCGCCGGAATAATCCACGCCGTCGCCAAACGGCAGCGACTGGTCCACCCACACGGTCAGCCGTTCATCGAAGTTTGCGAAACGGACGAAGTGTTTGCCCGTGCCTTTAAGTTTCGTCTCGGCCTTCCCGATCTCGGTGGATGTCACCTTGCCAACCCGCATTAGCCGGCACACGCCCGTGCTCAGGTCGAAGCGGGCCTGAAAGCGTTCGGGTCCTTTCGACAACTCCATCAGAAACTCACCGGCCCCGGCCGCGACATCGACGTTGCACTCGACCATCAGATCGCCGACCCAGTACTTGTCTTCGTTCGAGTGATCGATCTTCCCGGTGTCGGCGTAGTTGTAGCCCATGAAGTTGCGAATGATGCTCGGCTCGACCGGCCCCTCGGGCTTCGGTTGGCCGACCCCGTGTGCCAGCAACAGATGGCGGTATCGCACCCAAGAATCCGCGTCGACATCCTTGGACTGCGTGAATTCCCGGTCCGCGACGTTGGTCCAACCCGGGTCGCCGGCCCAGCGCGGTGGCACGCCCGGCCCGAGGTCGGTTGGCAGATGATCGTTGTCGTAGACGATACGCCGCATCGCTAGCATGTTGGCCGGCGGCTTGCGCAGGATCGTGAACTGTCCGTTGCGGAACGCCTCCTTGGCCGTCTCGGCGTTCGGCCACATAAACGTCTTCCACCAACGGTCGAGTTCCCGCGTCGGCTGGTCCTGCTCCTTGTAATCGATCCCGCGGGCCACATGCAGGTCGCCGTTGTTGATGGCGATCGTATCGCCGGGCAGACCGGTGAGCCGTTTGATGTAATTCATCGGCACCCAGTTCTGCTGCGGGTCCTTCGGGAACTTGAAGACGACCACGTCCCAGCGCTGGAACTTCTGGAGCGGCCACTTCGCCACCAGTACGCGGTCCCCGCTGCCCCACATCGGCGGCTTCTTGATCCAGTCGAGGCCCTGCTTCCAGACTTCGTGGAACCTGCAATTGGGGCACGTACACCCGGTGACGTCTTCCCGCATGCCTCGCTGCGGATCCACCTCTTCCGAACAGTTGACCGGAAACTCGTACCCGCACGACGGACACTTCACGTAGCGGCGGTAGCCGAGCAGCGTCTCCGCCATCGAACCGGTCGGAATGACGAACGCCTCGGCGACGAACGACTTGAGCAGCAGCACCAGAACGGTGACGAAGACAATCGTCTCGACGGCCTCGCGCGGGCCGTTCTTGTGGGGCGCATGCGGTTTGGTCGGAAGCGGAAACAGCGGCGGGCTTGCTTCGGCCGGATTGCTCAGATTCGTCGACATTCGCTCTCCCGGTCCGTCGGCCGACTCGGCCCTCTTCAGTCATTCGCCCGGCGGCGGCCGGGATTCATCGCCGGTTCCAGACCGGTTTGCCGATCAGGGCCGACCGCTTCACCGCGGGGTCGGGCCAGTGCCGGCTGTCGTTCGAGGCCGGGCTGTTGTCCCCGAGGACGAAAAACTCGTCTTCCGCCAGGCGGTGCGGGTGCTGGTTGCCGTGCCGACCCGCCGGCTCGTATCGGGCAGTCGGGCCGGCGATCCGTTCGCCGTTGATCTCGACGCCTCCGTCGACGATCTGCACCGTCTCCCTGGGCAGGCCGACGACGCGTTTCACGTAGGCGATGCCGTCCGGCCCGCGGAACACCACGACTTCCCACCGCCGCGGGTCCCGCCACTCGAACACCAAGCGGTCGACCAGCAGGCGGTCGCCCACGGAGTAGGTGGGGGCCATACTGTCGCCGACAACCCGATACGTGTCGAGGGCAACACACCGGACGACGGCAAGCCCCAGGACTACCGCGATGAACCACCGCCACCAGCGAATCCGGCCGATACCGTCACTCCGACTCGAGCACCGCGAGAAACGCCTCCTGCGGAATCTCGACACTGCCGATCTGCTTCATCCGCTTCTTGCCTTCCGCCTGTTTCGAGAGCAGTTTCCGCTTGCGTGTCACGTCGCCGCCGTAACACTTCGCCGTCACGTTCTTCCGCATGGCCGAGATCGTTTCCCGGGCGATGACCCGCGATCCGATTGCCGCCTGCAGTGCGATCTCGAACAGGTGCTTGTCGATCTCTTTCCTCAGCTTTTTGATGATGGCCCGGCCCCGGCGGTCGGCATTCGACCGGTGGACGATCACGGAAAGCGCGTCGACCCGGCGGTTGTGGACCAGAATGTCGAGGCGAACGAGGTCGTCGGCCCGGAAGCCGGTGACTTCGTAATCCATCGTGCCGTAACCGCGGGTCGCGCTCTTGAGCTTGTCGTAAAGGTCGTAGATGACCTCGGCGAGCGGCATCTCGAAGACGATCATCACCCGCTTGGGCCCGAGGTATTCCATGCGCTGGAACACACCGCGCCGCTCGGTACACATCGTCATCAGGTCGCCGACGTTCTCCACCGGGACGATGAAACTTATCTTCGCGAACGGCTCGCGGAGTTCTTCGATCTGCCCGGAATCCGGCACGTCCTGCGGACAGTTGACGACGACGACCTCGCCGTTCCGCTTGAGCAGTTCGTAAGTCACGTTCGGCGCGGTCTGAACGAGGTCGAGGTCGCAATCGCGCTCGAGTCGCTGCTGGATGATCTCCCGGTGCAGCATCCCGAGGAAGCCGCAGCGGAATCCGAAGCCGAGCCCCTCGCTGACTTCCGGCATGTACGAGAAGCTGGCGTCGTTGAGCCGGAGCTTGGCCAGCGCTTCGCGGAGCGTTTCGAACTCGTTATTGTTGGTCGGGTACAGGCCCGAGTACACCATCGGTTTCGGCTCTTTGTAGCCGGCCAGCGGCTCGGGTGCAGGGTGCAGAGCGTCGGTGACGGTGTCGCCGATATGGACATCGGCAATGTCCTTGATCTGGGCCATGAAGTAGCCCACCTGCCCGCACCGCAACTCGTCGCACGGTGTCATGCCGGGCCGGAACCGACCGACTTCCGTCACCTCGTACACACGGTTGTTGCGCATGAGCAGAATCTTCTGCCCGCGGCGGATCACGCCGCCCTTGACCCGGACGTAGACCACGACACCCTTGTACGTGTCGAAGTGGCTGTTGTAGACGAGAGCCCGCAGCGGTTCGTCGTCGGTGCCCGGCGGCGGCGGAATCCGCTCGACGACGGCGTCGAGAAGTTCCTTGACCCCGATGCCTGTCTTACCGCTGACCTTCATGACCTCGGAGGGCACGGAGCCTACGGCCTGCTCCATTTCGCGGATCACGTCCTCGGGCCGGGCCGTCGGCAGGTCGCACTTGTTGAGGACCGGCACCAGCGTCAGCTCGGCCTCCATCGCCAGGAAGGCGTTGGCGACGGTCTGGGCCTGCACGCCCTGGAATGCGTCGACAAGCAGGATCGCCCCTTCGCACGCGGCCAGGCTTCGCGACACCTCGTAGCCGAAATCGACGTGGCCCGGCGTGTCGATCAGGTTCAATTCGTACTTCTGGCCGCGGTATTCGTGATAAATCGTGACCGGGTGCATCCGGATGGTAATGCCCCGTTCGCGTTCCAAGTCCATCGAATCGAGCGTCTGGGCCCGGATGTCACGCTGGGAGATTGTGTTTGTTTGCAGCAGAAACTGGTCGGCCAAGGTGCTTTTACCGTGGTCGATGTGGGCAATGATGCAGAAATTGCGGATGTGCGGCGCAGGCATGAGCCCCATGCGGGCTCCGCCCGCCTCGTATGAAAGTCCACGTAACCGGGGCGAGGCCCCCTGCATCAATAATGATAGGCTTCATGGCCGTTTCCGAATAGGCCGCCCTACAATGGCGTCAGACCTGTGAGGGGCGGCGACAGCCGCGGGAGTTCCGCGGCCAGGAGTGAGCCGTCTGATTTTCTCCGAGGAGTTCCGCATGTTTCGTTTCGCAGCCGCCGCCATCGCGGCCCTGGCTCTCACGGCCGGCGTGAATGCCGCCCCGCTGAAAATCGGCGAGCCGGCCCCGAAGTTCTCGGGCCTTGAATGCGCCACCACCGGCAAGAGCGCCTCGCTCGAAGACTTCAAGGGTAAGGACGTCCTCGTCGTCGTCGTCACCTGCAACCATTGTCCCGTCGCCATCGCTTATGAAGACCGCCTCGTGGCCTTCGCCAAGAAGCACTGCGGCAAGGATAGCAAGGTCGGCCTGATCGCCGTCAACGTCAACAACTCCGCGGCCGACAAGATGGACAAGATGCAGGACCGCTCGAAGAGCAAGGGCTTCAATTTCCCCTACCTCTACGACCCCAGCCAGAAGATCGCGAAGGACCTCGGCGCGACCCGGACTCCGGAATTCTTCGTGTTCGATAAGGAGCGCCGCCTGGTCTATACCGGCGCGATGGACGACAACATGAAGGACGCCTCGAAGGTGACCAAGAATTACCTTGAAGACGCCGTCCTCGCGTCGCTCAAGGGCAACAAGCCCGCCACGGAAGAGACGAAGGCCGTCGGCTGCGGCATCCAGTGGGACAAGAAGTAACCGGATCGAATCTCTGAACTCTTCGGCCGGCCGCACCATGCGGCCGGCCGACTTCGTTTCTGGAGACCACCTTCATGCGATGTTCGCTTCTCGTTGCCGTTGCTCTGGTCGGCTGTATGAACCAGGCCTCGCCGCCACCCGGCCCGAAAGACTTCAAGGGAAAGTCGCCGGTCTACATACCCGCCGAAGAGGTTGCCATCAACATCTGCAAATGGGCGGACCTGGAAAAGGCAGTCGTTTCCCATCAGGGCAAGGTTGTCGTCATCGATGTGTGGGCGACATACTGCGTACCTTGCGTCAAAAAATTACCGGACATGCTGGCGATGCAAAAGAAGTATGCGGACAAGGGCGTGGTCCTGATCACCGTCAGCCTCGACGACAAGAGCGATGCCGACAAGGCTCGGAATGTCCTGAAGAAGATGGACGCTTCCGTCCAGAACTTCCTGCTCGACGAAACGGCCGAGGTGGCCGACGCCAAACTGGGCGGCACCGCCCTCCCGGTCGTCCGGATTGTGGGTCGCGACGGCGGCCTGAAAAAGCTGTTCACACCGGAAGACGCCTTTGAAGTCTCCGACGTGGAAAAGGTCGTCAAGGAACTGACGCAGTGACGGCCCGCGTCAGTCGAGCCAGATGAACTCGTTGAGATTGCAGACGACATGGGCCAGGTCGGCGAGTGCTCCGGGGTCATCGGACCCGGGGCGCCGGCCGGGCCGAATCTTCACGGCCGGGTCGTCCAGGAACTTCAGCGCGAGTTCCAGTTCCACCGGCTTCGGCGGCCGGGACAGGGCAATCCGGTAGAGTCGATCGACTTGTTGTGCCGGGTCGTTGCCCGCTTCCTTTTTCACTCGCCGGGCCAGGTGTTCGGTCTGTTCCAGCAGAAACGGAGCGTTCAGGAGCAGGAGTGCCTGTGGTGCGACTGTCGTGCTCGAGCGGACGTCGCACGGACAGGCCGGCGGCGGTTGGTCGAAGCTCTCCAGCATCACCGACGGCACGGCCCGCGACACGGACAGATAGACGCTCCGCCGCCACTGCTGGGGCCCCTCGCGCACCGCGAGTGGCGACCGTGCGGCTTCGGGCGCGAGCGAACCGTCGCTGGGCCGGGCCCGTGCCCCGGGCCCGTACATGACCGGGCTCAGCCGGCCGCTTGTCAGCAGCAGGGCGTCGCGAATCGCCTCCGCTTCCAACCGCCGGCGCGGAAAACGCGACCAGAGCAGATTTGCCGGGTCCTTCTCGATGACGTTCTTGTCCACGGACGAGGACTGCTGATACGTCGCCGAGGTCACGATGAGCCGGTGCAGTTTCTTCAAGCTGCCGCCCGACTTGATGAACTCGTCGGCCAGCCAGTCGAGGAGTTCCGGGTGAGTCGGCTTGCCGCCGGCTGGCCCGAAGTTGGACGGCGTGTCCACGAGTCCCCGGCCGAAATGGTGGTGCCAGACGCGATTGACAATGACCCGCGCCGTCAACGGGTGCAGCGGCTCCGTCAACCATTTGGCCAGAGCGAGTCGGCGAGATTGAGTCGGCAGGTCCGGGCTTCTGGTCAGCACGATGGGCAATCCCGGGGCGACTTCATCGCCGGGGCGTCGGGCGTCGCCGCGCAGGAGCATAAAAGACTTGGGCGCGTCGGATTGCTCCGCCACGGCTAATGTCGCGGCCGCCCGCGCCTGCTCCGCGTCCAGAGCCTGAATGCGGGTTTGTATCCGCTGTCGCTCGGCCTGACGATTTCGCCACCAGGCCGAGGGCGACGGGGGACCGACGAAATCATCGTCCGGCCTATCGAAGTCGTCGCGGCGATCTCGCTGATCTTTCTCCATCTCGGCCAGTTGAGATTCGAGTTTCTCGCGTTCCGTACGCCGGGTGGCCGCAGCCGCCTCAAACGCCGCCTTTTCCTCCTCGGTGGGAACGGGCACGTTGCGCCGCTGGGTCGCCGCAAACGCCGCTGCCAGTCTGTAGTAGTCGCGCTGGGGAATGGGATCGGTCTTGTGATCGTGACACCGGGCGCAAGCGACGGTCAGCCCCAGGGCGACGGACGAGGTCGTCGCGACCATGTCGTCCAGTTCGTCGGCCCGGGTCTTGGCCGCGTCGCCCGCAGAGGTGGGATTCAATCGCAGGAAGGCCGTCGCGATGATCCCGTCCCGGCCGGCCTCGGGCAGCAGGTCGCCGGCGATCTGTTCGGCGAGAAACTTCGCGTACGGTTTGTCGGCATTCAGGCTGCGGATGACGTAGTCGCGGTAGAGATGAGCCCCTGCCGATTCGCCTCGCATCGGCTCAGGTTCGGTATCCGTGTAGCGAGCGACA
Source organism: Gemmataceae bacterium (assembly GCA_019694755.1). Classification (GTDB taxonomy): domain Bacteria; phylum Planctomycetota; class Planctomycetia; order Gemmatales; family Gemmataceae; genus JAIBBI01. Next base: position 43,809 of record JAIBBI010000011.1, on the reverse strand, counting down.
TCGAGCCAGTGGCGTGCCCAGCGTTCGCCGTACGCGGTGCTGGCCAGCAAGCGATCTGCCGCACGAGCCACGGCGTCGGCAGGGTCGCGGGCAAAATCCTTGCGAAACTGGTCGGAATCTTCCGGCGTGGGAGGTAGACCCGTGAGGCCAAATGTCAGTCGTCGCACGAGGGCGGTCGGGTCTGCCCCTTGGGCGCGGGTCAGGCCGGCCGACTTGAGTTTCGCATCGATGAACGCATCAATGGGATGGCCGGGGCCCGATGGAGCGGTACTCGTCAACGGCCGAAAGGCCCAATGATCGCGGTCGCGGTCCGTCACCTCGAGTTCCTTGCGCTTGCCGACGGACTCCTTCGGGAGCAAATCGACCCATTTGCGAATCGTGCCGATCTCGTCGTCTGTCAATTGCCCGGTCGGAGGCATGTGGGTGTCGTGTCCCGCGGTCAGCACCTGCACCAGAAGTGACCCCTCACCATTGCCCGCGACCAGAATAGGGCCCGACTTCGCGCCCCGGATGGTCTTGGCAGCGGACCCCAAATCGAGCCCGGCTCGAAGCTTGTCGCCAGTATGGCATTTCGCACAGTGTTTCTGCACGATCGGCGCGACCGCCCGGTCGAATTCGGCCGCGGGATCTGCGATCATCAGGACGGCAGCTAAGATGATCATGTCGGCGAACCGGGACAAGGGGCGAAAACTCCCTTCATCGTAGCGACGCCCGACCGTACTGTGCAAGCCATTCACCTGGAGTCGAATCCGATCATGGCTGATCAACCTGCATTCCGCGGCCGAATCTACGACGACATCACCCAATGCACCGGCCATACGCCGCTTATCCGCATGCGGCGGGCGCACGGCGGCGCCGCGGGCCAGATCGTCGCCAAGCTGGAAAACTTCAACCCGCTCTGGAGCGTGAAGGACCGTATCGGCGTGGCGATGATCAACGCCGCCGAGAGGGCGGGCAAAGTCACCGCGAACACGACCATTATCGAAGCGACGAGTGGCAACACCGGCATCGGCCTGGCGTTCACGTGTGCCGCCCGCGGCTATCGCCTTGTTGTGACGATGCCGGAGACGATGTCGCTGGAACGCCGTCGGCTCCTCAAGGCGTTCGGCGCGGAAATCGTCCTGACCCCGGGCGAGAAAGGGATGAGCGGCGCGGTCGCGAAGTCGGAAGAGTTGTTCCGCGAGATGGGCGGCGAGCCGGCCGCGTTCCTGCCGCAACAGTTCAAGAACCCGGCCAATCCCCAGGTCCACCGTGAAACGACGGCCGAGGAAATCTGGCGCGATACCGGCGGCAAGGTCGACTTCCTCGTCGCCGGCATCGGCACCGGCGGCACGATCACCGGCTGCGGCGAACTGCTCAAGAGTCGCAATCCCTCGCTCAAGGTGGTTGCCGTCGAACCCGTCACGAGCCCGGTCATCACCCAAAAGCGGGCTGGCGACCCGATCCAGCCGGGTCGGCACAAGATTCAAGGCATCGGGGCCGGCTTTATTCCCGACGTTCTGAACGTCGGGCTCATCGACGAGGTAATCCAAGTCCGCGACGAAGATGCCTTCGAGACATCTCGAAAGCTTGCGCGGGAAGAAGGATGGCTCGTGGGTATCAGCTGCGGGGCGGCCGCGTGGGCGGCAATCCAGGTCGCCCACCGCCCTGAGAATGCAGGCAAAACGATCGTGGTCATCCTGCCCGACTTGGGCGAACGCTACCTGAGCACTTCGCTTTACCCCGAGTAACAGAAAAGGCTCCGGGCTCCCGAACCAAGTTCGGGAGCCCGGAGCCGAGCTGTCATTCCAGGCGACTTAGTAACGCAGGATCAGTTCACACGTGAGCCGGTTGTCGATCAGGTCCTTCCGGTTCGACACCGGGAATTCCCACGCGGCACCGACTTCCGCGTGGCAGTTGATCTTCGCCTTGGCACCGAAGGCCATGGTGACGAGGTCGTTGCCCGCGACGCCGGTGGTGCCGAGGTTGATGAGGCCGTCGCCCTCACCGATTGCTGCCGGAAGGCCGCGGTTGCCGCCCGCGGTGTAGTGATACCAGTTCACTTCCATCAGCGGGTAGAACCATCCCCACATCTGGCGGTCGAGGTGAATCTGCGAGTAGATGAAGCTCGAATTCTCGCTAGCATCGACCGGGACCTGGTAGCCGAGGTTCAGGATGGCGTGGTTGCAGCATCCGAACTCTTTGCCGATAGTACCGAAGAACGTGAACAGGCCGTCGCCGTGGCTCTGGAACACGGACGCCTCACCCGTCTGCGGCTCGAACATGAAGCCGACCGCCGCGAGGAATTGATTCTCGACATCGCGGCAAACGGTGTACTTCAAGCCGGCCGCGAGGTTCAACCAACCGTCCGAGTGACGGCCGCGGGCGGGGTTGATCGATGCGTAGCCGTCCTAGTCGGCGATCAAGGTCAGTCGCTCGGTCAGTGCGAGGCGGACTTGCATGGCATAAACCTGAAAGTCGCCGCCCGTCAGGGGATGATTGCCCGGCATGACATCGTTGATGAACAACATTCGGGCCTCGGTCAGTGACCGAGGGTCTTTCGACAGCACGGGGTTCGTGATCGGCCCGATGAAGTTGTCGAACGCCCGGTCGCTCTCGAGGAAGCCGCGAGCGGGGGCACATGCGCTCATGTCGCAAGAAGTCATCGGCGCGGGTTGGGTGATGATCGCCTGGACCGGCGAATCGGTGGCGGCGGGAAGGCGACCGGGAGAAGCGATGGGAGCGGCCGGCGGATCGGCAGCCGTCGCGAGACCGGCGGTCAGGAAGCTGGCCGAAAGCCACGCAGCGATTCGAAGAGTCTTCATGGATCTTCCCTGAATGTTGGCTCGGAAAGGGGAAGCGACAGACCTTGTCGTCCATTCCCGGATCCGCCGCGTTCATCCATGTCGGCGGCGTATCCGAGTTAATCTTCGATCAACGGTTGTGACGTTCTTGTCAGGTTCACCGGGTGACGAAAATCGGATGTTACTATGTTCTCCGCGCGTTCGTCAGCCCCGTCGCAACAGTCAAATCGCGAACAGCCGGCACAGATTAACAGCATGTCGGAATCGCAATTCCGGTGCAAACATGTCCTGAATGCACGGCAATCATTGATCATGTCGAATGATAACGTCAGACTTGCCTTGAGCCGGCCAATCGTCGATGGCGCCGATCTTGAAGCTAACCGCGCCGCGAAACTTGAACAAAAAACCGGAAACTCACGTAAACCGGGGCCGACACCGTTATGGTGCCGGCCCCCGAGTCGTTGGCCTATCGTTCCGTCAGAATGCAGCCCCTCAGTCGGCCGGTCGAATCGAGGAAGCCTTGCTGCAACTCGAGAGCGGTCGTCGTGTCGGCGTCCGGTTGACGGACAACGAGGTAGAGCGCGTCGCAGCAGTCTGCCAGCGGGACTGCATCGGCCGGGCGCGACCACGCCGGCGCGTCAATTAGAATCCAGTCGGCCTCGTTGCGGAGCCGCTCGATCAAAGGCGGGAACGCGGCTTCGGACGCCAGGTTGATCCGCCCGGCCGTCAGCGCCCGCAGCGACTTCAGCTTCGTGGACTGGATCGCCCAGCTCAACGGCGTGCGCCCGGCCAGCACTTCGCCGAGGCCCGGGCTGCTGGCCAATCCCAATCGCTCAGCAATCGCCGGGCGCGACGGGTTGGCGTCGACCACGAGCACGCGGGCCGACTCGGTCCGTGCGATGGTCAGCGCGAGGTTCATCACTACCGTCGACGTACCCGACGACGCCGTCGCCCCGGTGAACAGCATGACCCGCGGCGAGCCCTGAGCCGTTTGCAGTGCGAGTTCGCCGAGCAGCAACCGGTACTGCTCGCTTATCGGGTGTTCGGGTTCGTGCAGCGCGATGAGTTCGGGGCCGAATCCGCGGCCTGGCAGATGGCCAGCCACCACGGGGCGGAATCGGACGGTGAACAATCCCGGCGGCAGCGGCACCTCGGCCGTGATCGCGGGAGCAATCACCGGTACTGTGACAGGTTCGGCCGGCGGCGTGGCCAACCGGATTTCCGGCTCCACGCTCGCGCCCGCGCCGACTTCGACGAATGGGACCACGTCGGCCCCGGCAAACCAGTCATGATCCGGGTCCGGAGCGGGGATCACTTCGAGCGCGGGGACCCGCGGCTCGACGACACCGTTCGGCTTCCAGAGGTCTGTCATGCGTCCCATCGTGGCGATGCTCCTGCGCGGTGCGTCACTGGGTCATCGGGGCGAACACGAAACGCTGGGGCGTTACGTAGGTCTTCGGCCAGGTCTCGGCGTCGGGCCGGTCTTCCCCATCGTCCTGCAAGACGGCATCCGGTGCGAGCGGAACGGCGTCGGCTTCTTCGTACTCGGCCGGGGCCGTGCCGGGGATCACCGCCATCGCTTCCAGCGCGGCCTCGACATCGATTGTCTTGAGGCCGGCCTTGGTCGCGATCCGGAGTGCGGCCAGGGTCGCCTGATTCAACAATCTCGGAATGCCGCGACATCCGCGTGCGATGACTTCGACCGCCTCGTCAGAGAACACCTCATCCGGATGTGCGTCGGCCCGCTCCACCTGGAAGCCGAGGTACTCGATCGATTCCTGGAGCTGAAACGCGGGCACGCGGGCCCGGGTCGTGAGTCGCTGGGCGAGCGGAGCGAGTTCCGGTCGCTCCAGCGTCATGAGCAGGCCCGGCAGGCCGACGAGGATGACCTGCACGGCCCTCCCTCGCGGCGTTTCCAGATTGCCGAATTGTCGAATCTCTTCGAGCAGCATCGGCGACAGGAGATGGGCTTCGTCGAGCACGATCAGCAGTCGCCGACCGTCGCGGAGATTGGAGTATGCGAAGTCGGTAAGGGCGAGTCGGAGTTCCTGCTCGGGCCGGCCCGCGAACGGCAGGCCGAGGTCGTACATGATCGCCTGGAGCAGGTCGGCCCGGCGTTCGAAACTGCCGTGCGTGACAAAGGCGGTGATCGTGTCGCCGGGCAGTTGCGACACCGCGAGGTGTGCCAGCAGCGTCTTCCCGACGCCTGGTTCGCCCGTCAGCGAGACCACCGGCTCACCGTTGAGCAACGCCGTGACCACCAGGGCCAGCGCCTCGTCGTGCGCCGGCGCCGGGTAATAACCGGCCGGGTCCGGGCCCGTCGCAAATGGACGGAAACTCATTCCGAACGGCGCAAGGTCCATTCCGCCCCCCCGTGGTGAGGACACCACGGGACACTTATCGTCCGGTAAGGTGCGGAAACTTGAAGGGTGCTACCGGTTGTACGGATTCACCCTTCCGACTGGCGAAGGCAGGTAAGCGGCGCGCTCGCGGAGGCCTGTCGTTTGTTGTAATTGTTGCAACCAGGCCGGCGGAATACGCAGCACGCCACTGGCCGGGATTTGCAACCACTTGAGGTCGGACGATGCCGGCGCGCCCGCCGAAAGCATGGCAGCAACCGTCCCGGCCGCAAAGCCATTGGCAACGGCTGTGCCACGGGCCGGCCCGCTATCGAACTGGAACTGATCCCATGTCAGCACGGTCGGCCTGTTGATCAATGCGATCGACGGCGCAGATCCGCGTGCGCTGTATGGTTGGGCCCGACCCTCGGCATTGGCCGCTCCGACCATGACGACCGACCGCGCGTCAGCCGGGGTAGCTGTGCCGCCCGCGACACTGCGGAAGTCCGCGAACACGGGGCGGCCGACTTTCCGGCTCACGCCATCGACCACTTCCACATGCACTCGCGGGTAGACCTCGCCCGTCTGTATCGCACCCTTGGTGATCGGCACGCCCTCCGGCACAGTCGATCCCGCCCGCTTTCCTTCCATACGGACGGCAAATCGGCCGGGTTGCTTCGCAGTGAACTCAATCGTCTGTTCGTAGGTCGCGCCCGCAACTGTGCGGTCGATCAACTGCGCGAGCGGTTCCGCCCGTGCGACGACGACCAAATCGTCCGACGACGTCCGACTGCCGGACGGGTCGCGCTGCTGAAGCACGACCGGGCGGAGGTCATTCAGCGGTGTGCGCCAGCGGCCGGCATCGACCGGGGCGTTTGTATCGTGTGCTTCGGTCCACTGAAGTGTCACGCGGACAGTCGCACCGGCCGGGATCTCCGGACTCCACGCTCCGTCGTGCGGCTGCCAGCCGAGGAAGTTCAGCTCGCGCGACCACTTCCCGGCCGGAAGGGGGAAGTTCCGCGGGGCGAACTCCAGCACGCCGTTGCCGTCGGCATCCCACCAGGGCCCGGCCCAGTTCTGGCCCTGCGTGTCGCCGGCCGATTGGAGCCACGTGAGCGGGCCTTTGCCCCGACCGCGGTCCTGGAGCTTGGCGTTTCCATCGAGGTACGCGGCCATCGGGCCGCTGCCGTCGACCGCGAAACCGGTGTTCCAGTTGAGGCCGCAAGCCACGACCTGCACCCTGCTCAGCTTCATCATGGCCTCTTCGAGAGCGATGAACCGACCCAGTCGCTTTTCGTAGCGCGTTTCCTCGGCCTGCTGATCGGCGAGGCGCTTTTGCAGGTCGAGTCGCCGGGCCTGAGTTTTCTCGTCGGCCGTGAAGTCTTCGGAGAGAGCCTTGCGCTCGGCGTTAATCGTGTCCCGCGACTGCCGCAGCCGTTCGTTGTCGAGTAGCAACTCACCGTGGCGGACGGTCATGGCGTCGGTGCGGTACGCTTCGCCGGCCATGTACCGGGCGGCCGAGATCACCTGGTGGGCGGCCGACCCGTCGACGCGGATCAGCACGAGCGACGCGGTCGGCGCGGCCCGCTGAAGGGCCAGCGCGGCCATCGTGCCGCGGCCAACCCGGCCCTCGGCGATCGGCTCCGGCATGATGGCAGCATTCCGCTCCGCAGTGAAGTCGATCAATTGCCCGCGGAGCCCGGCCGACTTCAGACCCGAAAAATCGCTGTCGATCACCGCCACCGTGACGCCCTGCCCCCGGGCCGGCAGCGCAGAGAGGTTGGACAGGCCGAGCGCGTCGACCGGCGTGACGTTTCCGGCTGGCAGTCCTTCCGACGACGTAGCCGGAAGTCGGACGGAGGCAACCTGCGGCAACTTGGCCGCCTCCGTCGCCATACCTGCCGGGGCGAGTACGCTGACGACCGGCCCGAGCTGACCTTCAATCTGCACCGCACCCGCGCTTCCGAGCCACGCCCGCCAAGCAGGGTGGGCGGCCCGCATCGGGTCGTACAGCACGACTTCGAGCCGCGTGGGTTTGCCCGCGGCCCCTTCGCCTTGCAGGAGAGCGCGCAAGTCGGCGCTCAGCTTTTCCATGCCCGCCTCGACTTTCGGCGCGGGCGCGTCGGCCACGATAGGTAGTGATTCCGCGAGCACTTCCGTGATTCGCACCGGGTCGATCGACCGAAGCGGTTCGGGGAACGTCACCGGCCGAGCGTCCGATACCAGCCAGCCGCCCGGCACCCAGCGAACGTCTCCGACCAGCGAGTTCAGATTGCTCGCCGGGACTGAACCGAGGAGTCGGGTGAAATTGCGGTGATCGTAGCCGGTCTTTTCCACGAAGCCGAGCCGACGCAAGTGTTCGGATGTCTGCCCGTGGAGCAACTGCTGCCGCGTGAGTGGAAGCCCGCCCGCCAGCGTGAGTCGGACGGAGACCGAAGCGTTATCGGCCGGAAGTTCGAATCCTGTCGGAGAGACCAATACGGATCGGACATGCGGATCGGACAACACCCGGGCGACGTTGCCGGAGGCGATTGTGCCGTGAATACGCTCGGCATCGGGATTCGTAACTTCGTCCGGATCGACAGGGCCGCGAACGAGCCCGGCCGCCTCGAGTGCAGACGACATTTCGAGGAATTGCCGGATCCGCTCGTTGCGGGCAGCACGAATACGATACCTGACATCGATGTCGTACTTTGCCGGCGCGGGAGGTGCGACGACCTGAGCGGCAGCCGGCCCGGCCACCAGGCACACGATGCACAATGCGATCCATCGACGGCACAACATGCGGCACATCTCCCCGCAGGGCGCGGAATCCCGCATGAATTATGCTCGACGGAAAAAGCCGGGCCAATCGAATTGCCGGAACGCGGCCCGCGACACGGGCGATCGGGCCGGTGGTAGCGGCTGGTGGCCCGGGTAATACTTCGACTCAACCCCTCACCAACCGTATAGCCCCTACTTCCCTTGAATCTTCAGGGTGACGGTTGCTGCCTTGCCGTCCGGCGCGGCTACGATCACGACAAACTCTTTCTTGGCCGGGACGTCGAACTCGAGCGAGCCGGCCTCCTGTTTCATGGCACTGGCTAGCACGCCCGGGCCCGACTTGCCGGTCCGCGCCAACGGCGCGACGGTCGACTCGTCCTTCATCAGGCAAACGTACACATTGACGGCCTGCCCGGATTTGAACTCCACGGCGACCTTCTGGTCCTTCGTCGGCCCCTCGACGTAGCACATGTGCTGTTCGCCGGCCGGGACTTCGACGACCCTTTCAAACTTCAGCCGACTCTGGCAACCGGCCATCGCGAATACCAGACAGGAGAATAGGACTGCGTACTTCATGGCCGACTCCGAAAACGGAATCGGCCCCTCCGCATGTCGCAAAGGAGCCGATCGCTGAATTGACGCTGCCCCGATCAGTTACCCATGAACAGTTGCATGGCAACCTTGCGGATCTCCTGCACCGCCGTCACCGGAATGTAAAGGTCTATAGCGCCCCGCTCGGGTTGCATGGCAATGGAGAAGCCGATGAAAGACGAAGTCGTCTCGACCGGCTTGATCGATTCCGGCAAGTTGAATGGCAGCCCGGGCATCGCCTTGAACATCGTGACCATATAGTCGGCCATCCAGTTCGCGAACGGGCCGGCGTCGATCATGTACAGCATCGAGGCCTGAGCCGGGAGTTGCTTCCGAGTCGCCTGAAACGCCTGCGAATCGGCGATCAGGCCTTTGCCGTCGAGAAACTTCTCCATTTTACCCCGGGCTTCGGCCCAGTCTTTGGCGGTGATCGTAAGCATCCGGTTACCGTCGGTCCCAAACCAGACATTCATGTTGTCGCCGAGGACCTTTTTGTAGGCCGCCTTCATTCCGTCGCCCGCGCCAGGGACAAGTTCGGCCATCTTGTCGAGGTCGAACTGCAGTTTGACGTGGTTGAACTTGACCCCGCGGAACTCCTCGGCGTCGGTCTTGATCTCCGGCTTCGACTTGAAGACGCCACCCATGTACCCCGCGCCGTCGCCGAAGCCCTTGTACAAGGCGATTGAGGCCGCCACCGCCTTGCCGGGGTCGGCATACTCCTGGAAGGTGACGCCGGACGGCGGGTAGTTCATGCTGGAGTACATCGCCTTGCCTTTGGCGTCGGCGAGTTGAGTCAGGGCGGCGTCGACGAGTTTTTTCGCGTCGCCTTCGCCGGCCTGAAGCCCCTGAAGTCCGGAGGTGAGGGCTCGCATCGATTCCGGCGACACGTCGACGCCCGTGTACATCAATTGCCCGCCGGGAAGCTTCCCGATCTGCTCGAGTCCGGACGGCTTCTGGCTCTTCAACACCTGCCCACTCTCGGTCTCCGCGCCGACCTGGGCCTGCATGTGCAGCGCGATCCCTTCGGGACGGAAGTCGAGCCCAAAGACCATCCCTTCACCGTCGAGCACGAGCTGAAACAGTGCGCCGTACATCTTCTTGGCCGCCTCAAGCTGGCCCTTCTCGAGCTGGCCCCCCGCCTGATCCATCATGGTCATGACAAATTCGCGGCCCTGGCGGATCTGATCGCCGTAGGTCTTGTTCACCGACGCGAGATTGACGTAAATGCCGAGGTCCTGCTCCAGGTATCGGACCGCAAGCGGCTTCGCAATCTTGCCATCGAGCCCGGTATACTGCTTTGCAAGCGTCTCCGCGTATTCCTTCTTCTGCGTCAGAATCACGTAGTCCTTCTTGTCGACGAGAAAAGTCTCGGTGCCCTTGATCTCCGCACGGTCGATGCCGTCGGCTACCGATTTCAATTCCCTGGCTTCGTCGGGGAGAAGGAACGAGGTTTTGAACGCGGCATAGCTGTTCACGCGGAGGATGACGGCCATCGGTACATCGCCGCCGGGGCCGGGCACTTCAAGGAACGCAAGAAACGCCGAGCCGTTGGCCGGGATCGCATCAGTCTTGCGGCCCTCGAACAACTGGCCGAACATCGCATCGACCTGCCCGGCTGCGAGTGCGCCGAAGTCGGGGGCCGCGGCCGTCATCGTCGCCTTGACCCGCCCCTTGACGCGATCGACGCCGCGGATGTGAACGACGATCGGCGCCTGGGCCGGGACGGCCGCAAGCGGTGAATCGGCCGACAACGGCGCGGGCGCGGCCGAAGCGCCGGCCCAACCGATCGCCATCCAGGCTGACGCGGCCAGAAGCAATTTCCTGATCATTTTCGACTCCCCAACGGGTCCGCGGTACAGGGGCGAACGGTCCTAATGGAAGACACGTTACCCCGGCCCATCTTATTCAGTTTCAACGAATGTGCAGCCCGGGTAGCGTCAGTCGCCGACCGGCTCCTGAATCTCCGGCTCCGGGTCGTCGGCGGTCTCGAGATGGAATGGCTGCCAGACGTGCGGCCGGGCCAACGGCTCGATGTGGAGTACGACCTGGCCGTTCTGAAAAATCCTGACCGTGCCGGACGACTGACTGACGACCACGGCAATGGCTTGCGTCTTCCGGCTGACCGCCGCCGCGGTCCAGTGCCGGCTACCGAGCCCCTTCGAGAGAGTGATCCCCTCGGCCGGCACGTCGATGTACATGCAGCCGGCCACTGCGACGCCGTCGCGTCCGACGAGAATCGCCCCGTCGAGTTGGGCCAGGTCTTTGATCTGCTCGCGGACCCGGCGGTCGCGGAGGTCGCGCTCCTCGGTGTTGTAACCGCGGAACGGGTTGAAGTTGATAGGCCGACACATCGACAGGACTTTTTTCGTGTCGCCGACCACGAACAGCGCGCCCACGGGCTTGTTCTCACGCCCCTCCCGGCCGATCTCCGTAGCGAGGTCGACCACCAGCCGCAGCGTCTCGAGCGGCACCCGCGTATCGAGCATCCGCAGGTCGTGGGCCGACATGCGTTCGAGGTGTTCGCCAAGGTGTATGACGCTGAGCGAGTCAATTGGCTCGGGGCGCCCCTGCTCGGCCGCGATGCCGTTGTACAACACGACGACGTGTGCGCCCGGCTGAAGTTGCTCCGTCGCCACCGCCCGCAACAGGGCGAGGCTCATGCGATCGACGATCGGCATGGCGACGGGGTCAAGTTCGAGCAATTCGACGCCGGGCAACTCCTTGAGCTTCGCGGTAGCCGCCCGCCCTTGCGCCGCGATCAGCAGCCGACAATTGCCGAGCTTGCCGCGCACGGCTTCCCAGTCGATTCCCGTCTCGGCGAGGATGAGAACGGCGTCAGCCGGCAAATCCTGGTAAATCTGCCGGGCCGATTTGAGAAGTGCGGCGGTCTGCTCCGGGATCGCCATGCGGTCATCCATGCGAATAAGTTAATCCTATTCGCTTAACGTAAGGACACTCGATCAGTTCGGGGAGTCTGTACCAGCGTAGACGGCTCGCCGGTCCGAATTGTTCACCGGGGGATGCGCAGCAAACGACCCGCCGGCCTGATTTGGGCCGGCGGGTCGCATCGTCATCGTTGGCGGTCGTTACTCGGGCTGCTTGGAGTGAAAGTCGCTGACCCGCATCGCGTCGAGCGGCTGGTCGGGGTCGAAGGTGATCAAGAACCCGTAGTCGCGGACGAAGACCAGCATCCCGGGGATAGTGTCGCTGATTCCCTGAAACAGGCCGCCCAGCGTGATTGGGCCGCGGAAGTCGATCGAGATCTTTTCGTCGCCCCGCCCCTGGAGGTTGGCCATGATCGGTACCTCCGGTGAGCAATCCCGCAGGAGGGCGATGAGTTCTTTGACCGTGATCTGTTCGATCGGTTTCTCGAACTTTTTGACGGGGGCGTCGAGAGCTTTCCGCATGCGGGCCGCCATGGTCGCCCGCGGCATTCGCATAACAGGTTCGAGCGGTGACGCTCCCGCAATTCCTCCGCCGCCATGGCCGCCGGGAACAAACAGATTGGCGTTCCCACCGAACGGATTGGCTTGTACGGCGAAGGTGACACCGGCCGGAAACTTGCCGGTCAACGCGTTAATCTGAGACTCCAGTTGAGCCACCTGCGCCTTGATCGAGAGCAGTTTTGCCTCACCCGCCGCAGCTTCTTGAGCAGAAGCCGCGCCGGCATCCTTGGCACGGACGAGGTCGTTGTAATTCTTGGCCGTAGCCATCAGAAGTTGTTGATGCTGATCGAGTGCGGTGTGCGCTTCTACGAGTTTCTGCGCCACCTGCACGCGGGCCTGCCGCAGAGTCGCCTCGGCTTCCCGGACCTTGGCCTCGGCCAACTGCACGTCCGGACTCTGTGAGATCGCCTTGGTCAGCAACTCTTCCAGGGGGACCTTTTTTTCGATCAACTTGTCTGTCGCCGGCTCACCCGGCCGCTGGGCGTTGGCAAAAATCGCCATGGCCAGGATCGCCCCCGGCGCGGCTATGAGTTTCCAGGTCATCGCATTACTCCCGTGATCGTGCCATCTTTAGGGTCATCAAGAGCCAGGTGTCCTCCACCCGGATCGCCAGTTCTTCCCGTGTACCGCCGTCGAGGGCCCGGCGGTAGCAACGCAGCGCAGCCGACTCATCGCCCAGCTTGAGGAATCCGTCGCCCGCCCTTCGAAACAGCGTGCGCCGCTTTTCCCCCTCGGCCACGCCCGCCCACCGCTCGACGCGGCCCGGCGGGTCGTTCTCGTATGGGTCGGCGGAGGGCTCGTCCGATTTCGGTGGCGGATCGACCGCCGCGATCGGCTGCTCCTGCCGGCCCACGGGGGCGGGCCGTACGAACAGCATGACCACCATGCCGACGGCAAAGCTCATGGCCAAAGCCAGGCTGTTCCGGATTCGCCGGCCCCACCTTCGCCGGGCAACTGCGCGAGCCGTCACCAGCCAGACTGCGTCCGTCGGCGGCGTTGCGCTCGCGCGGGGTGTCAGGATCGCGTCGAGGTCATCCATCAGGACTGCACTCCACGCTCGTAAATCGTCCGGAACTGTTCGCGGGCCCGCGACAGAACCGACTCCACGGCTTTCGGCGACTCGTTCCACGAGTCCGCAATCTGGGCAACGCTCATCTGCTCGACGTACTTGGCCCGCAGCGCCATCTCGTACCGTTCGGGCAGTTCGTCGAGCGCCCGGGCGAGCCGGTACGATCGATCTTCGTTTTCGTGCGGATCGGCGTGTGCCGCCGGTGCGTCGATCAGAGCCTGCTGCCGGCCCGCTGTGCGGTGGTGCTTTCGCAGGTGGTTGCGGATCGTCAGGGCGGCGATGCCCGTTATCCACGCCCCGAAATTCCCGGCCCCGGGATCGAACGAGGCAATTCGCCGGACGACCGTCAGCCAGACTTCCTGGACCACGTCATCGCCCAACGACCGCAGCCCGCCGCACCGCCAGTCGACATACTTGCGAAGCCCATCGGCATGCGCATCGTAAAGCGCTCGCCAGGCGGCCTCGTCGCCCGCGACGGCGGCCGACCGCAAACCGGCTTCCAGGCCTATCCGCTTCTGGTTGTCCATTCAGCGGCCCTGGCCGGTTCCTTCACCAATAACTTGTCGCCAGCCGACGAGTTCCTTCGCGGAATCAGAAAAAAGTCCGGGGCGACTCCCGGACGAGGCGAGGCTGTCAATTGACCCAGCGGCGCACGTGCTTCAGAATCTTCGCGTGATCGAATGCCAACGGTGGCAACGCATCGAGTGGATACCAACTGGCCGCCTCGGCATCGTCCGCGGCCACGGCGTGGGCCGACGATTCATCGACCCGGGTCCAATAAGCCACGCTCACGGTCCAGCCGCGCGGGTCGCGGCCCGGGTCGCCGTAGGTGCCGATTTGGGTCAACTCGGCGACATGGAGCCCCGTTTCCTCCCGCAGTTCGCGCCGGGCTGCCGCCTCCAGAGGTTCATTCTCCTCGACGAATCCGCCGGGGAGCGCCCAGGCCCCCGCGAAGGGCGGCTTGCGCCGCTGGATCAGCAGGACCCGTGGCGACGCTCCGCGGGTGACGACGGCTACATCCACCGTCAACGATGGCCGCGGGAATTCGTAACTGTATCCCATGGGTCCTCCGGGCCCGGACGGCGCGGTTTGTGTCACACCCGCGCCGTCCCCAGCCAGACTGTGCGGCGTAAAACGGGAGTGAGACAACCATGCGGGCGATCCTTGCCGTGGCCATTCTAACAGCGATTGCAGGACAGACACCGGCAGCCATCAAAAACAAGCCTGTGGATTACACCCACGATGGCGTGACGTTGAAAGGTCAACTGTACTGGGACGACGCCACCGACGCCCGCCGACCGGGTGTCCTCGTCGTCCACGAATGGTGGGGCCTGAACGACTACGCTCGCAAGCGGGCCACCATGCTCGCCGAACTCGGCTACGCGGCCCTGGCAGTCGACATGTACGGCGACGGAAAGACGGCGGCCCATCCGAAGGAAGCGGGCGAGATGATGGAGAAGGTCCGCGGCAACGAGAAACTCTGGGCGGGCCGCGCGGCCGCCGGCCTCGCCGAGTTGCGCAAGCAACCCATGGTCGACACGAAAAAGGTCGCCGTGATCGGGTATTGTTTCGGTGGCTCGACCGCTCTTAACATGGCCATCGCTGGCGCCGATATCCGCGCAGCCGTGAGCTTTCACGGCGCGTTGCCGGACATCACCGCGGAGCAGGCGAAAAAGGCCCGGTGCAAGATCCTCGTCTGTCACGGCGCGGATGATTCGTTCATCCCGGAGAAGGCGTGTGCCGCGTTCCGTGCCGCACTCGGGTCGGCCGGGGCGGACTACGAGTTTGCGTATTTCGGCGGCGCAAAGCACAGCTTCACCGTGGCCGACGCCGACTCCCGCGGAATTGACGGGATCAAGTACAATGCGGCGGCCGACCGGCGAAGCTGGGAGTTGATGTGCAACTTGTTTCGCGAAGCGTTCGAGAAATAAGCCGGCGGCACCATCGCGCATGACGCCACCAAAGCCAACAGCCGGGCAGTTTCTCGACGCGCTACGAGCGAGCCGCCTGCTCTCCGAGGAAGAGATCGTCGCCGGTCAGGCCGCGATCAGCGAGCGGGACCGCGCCGCGGCACCCGCGCTGGCCGCGGCGTTTGTCCGCCAGGGCAAGCTCACCACGTTTCAAGCCCGCAAACTGCTCGCCGGGATCAGCAAGGGCATGGTCGTCGGCCCGTACCGCATCCTCGCGCCGATCGGCAAAGGCGGTATGGGCAAGGTCTATCTCGCGCGCGATTCGCGTGGCGGTCAGCCCGTCGCATTGAAAGTCCTCCCGCCGCACTGGGCTCGCGAAGAGGAGCGCCTCCTGGTCCGATTCCGGCGTGAAATGCAACTGCACGACGGGCTCGATCACGCCCATCTCGCCCGGGCCTACGAGGCCGGCGTGGCTGGAAACGTCCATTACATAGCACTGGAATACGTGCCCGGGCGGACGCTCGCCCGCACTGTGCAGACGGGCGGGCCGCTCGCACCAGCCATCGCCGCCCGCGTCTTCTCCGAGGCGGCCGACGGCCTTTCTCATGCCCACGCCACCGGCCTCATTCATCGCGACATCAAGCCGTCGAATCTGATGATCACGCCCGCGGGTCACGCGAAGATTCTCGACCTCGGCCTCGCGCTCCGGGAGGGCGAGGGCGGCGACGCGACCGTGATCGGCGGCAAGGGCTACGTCGTCGGGACGATGGATTACATCTCGCCCGAGCAGACGCGCAACGCCCAGCAGGTAGACGCCCGCAGCGACCTTTACAGTCTCGGCGCGACCCTGTTTTATTCACTCACGGGCAGGCCGCCATTCCCCGGCGGCACGTCCATCGAGAAGATCCGCAGGCAGCGGCAGGAGGCTCCGCCGCGCATCGAGGAATACAACCTCGACGTGCCGGAACCGCTCGCGGACCTCATCGATGAGTTGCTTTCGAAGGACCCGGACAAGCGACCGGATTCGGCCGCCACGGTACGCGATCGCCTGAAGGCGTGGGCCGCCCCCGCCACAGGGCCGGACAATCCGGGCGATACGAAGAGAATCCTCGCCGCCCTCACGACGGAACCAGCCGCGGCAGACAGTTCCTCCGATTCCGTCGAAGTCCTGTCGGCCGCGCTGCGCCGCGGCAAATGGCCGCTCATTGCCGCGGCCATTCTCGCGGTGGCGACCCTCGTCGCCGTCGCGTACTCGCTCCGCTGATCGCCCTGCGTCTTTTTTTTGCTAATATATTTCGATGAACATCGAATAATAGATGTATCAGGAGGGCGAACGCGGCACATGAACTCCGGCTTCCGAGCGCTGGCCGACCCGACCCGGCGGGAGATTCTCCACCTTCTTCGGCAGGGGCCGATGACGGCAGGGGAACTCGCCGAGAAGTTCGACCTATCGAAGCCGTCGATGTCGCACCATTTCGCCATCCTGCAGGAAGCCGACCTGATCGCTTCGCGCCGCGAGGGCCGGCAGATCATCTACACGCTGAACACCACGGTCGTGCAGGATCTCATCGCGACCGTCCTTGATCTCATGCCCCGCAAGGAGAACTAGCCGTGTCCCGTTGGTTGTGGCTTTCGTTGCTGCTGCTCCTGTCCGGCGTCGGCGCGTCGGCCTATCTCGCCGGTAATCGCGCCGACTATTTTCCCGAGCAGGTCGCGGTCCATTGGAATGCCGCGATGGAGCCCGACCGGTTCGCCAGCCGCGACGACTTGTTCGAGGTGTTCTGGATCTTCCCGGCCCTCAGTACGGTTACGTTTCTGATTTTTCTCGCCCTACCCTGGCTGTCGCCGCGCAAGTTCTCGATCAACGATTTCCGTGGCATCTACGACTACATCGTGTTTCTGATGATCGGCCTGTTCATCTACCTGCAGGCGGTGACTCTGTACGGCCAGATGAAAGGCGAAATGCCGGGCCGGCTGTTCCTCGGCGGGCTGTTCCTGTTCTTCGGGCTGCTCGGCAACGTGCTCGGTAAGGTCCGAAAGAACTTCTACGTCGGCGTGCGGACGCCCTGGACCCTCGCTTCCGACGTCGTCTGGGAGCGGACCCACCGCCTGGCCGCGTGGCTGTTCGTGATTGCGGGCCTCGGCGGGTTCCTGGCCGTCATGCTCGGCGTGTCGGTGCTGTGGTGCATTCCCGCGCTCATTGTTGCCGGTCTGGTCCCCGTCGTGTATTCCCTCGTGATCTACAAGCGACTCGAGCGGGCGGGCAAACTCGAAGCGGAATAGGCGGCATGGCTCCGTCGACTCTCCCAGTTCGGTCTTACAATAGTCCGCATGAATCCGAATCAACCCACTCCGGGCGCCCGGCTGCGGACCGAACTCGCGGCCGGTCCCGTCGTGCTGCCCGGTGTCTTCCATCCGCTGATCGCCCGACTGGCCGAGCGGGCCGGCTTCCGCGGCATGTACCTTTCGGGGGCCGCCCTGTCGGCCACGCTGGCCCTGCCGGACGTCGGACTGGTCACCCTGACGGAATTCACTTCCGCCGCTCGGGCAATTACGGCGGCCTGCGACCTGCCGCTGATCTGCGATGCCGACACGGGGTTCGGCGAAGCCCTGAACGTCGAGCGGACGATCCGCGAGTTCGAGCGGGCGGGGTCGGCCGGGCTCCACCTCGAAGACCAGATCCTGCCCAAAAGATGCGGCCACCTTTCCGGCAAAGGCCTCGTAGAAGCTGACGCCATGGTCGGCAAGATTCGCGCCGCGGCAGCCGCCCGCACCGACCCGGACTTCATCATCATCGCGCGGACCGACGCTCGAGGCGTTTACGGCTACGACGACGCCGTCCGACGCGCAAACATGTACCGCGAGGCCGGTGCCGACGCGATCTTCCCGGAAGCACTGGAGACGCCCGAGGAGTTTGCCCGCTTCGCGAAAGACTGCCCGGGCCTGCTCCTGGCCAACCTTACCGAGTTCGGCAAGAGCCCGCCGCTCGACGCGCCCACGCTCGGAGATATGGGATACCGCATGATCATCTTCCCGGTGACCTCGCTGCGCGTCGCTTTGAAAGCGGTCGAAGACCTTTTCACCGGTCTGGCAAAGACCGGGCACGCCCGCGATTTCCTGCCGCGAATGATGACGCGGGCGGATTTGTACGAACTCCTCGGATACACTGGTTACGAACAGCGCGACCGCGCCTACTTCGGCAACGCAGCGAACAATCGCTGACAGGAACACGGCTCAGGGAGATAGATGATGAGTGCGGCTTCGGCTCCGGCCACGGAAATCTACTCGCCCGGTCTCGAGGGCGTCATCGCGGGAGAGACGGCCGTCTCGACCGTCGAGGGCGGCCTTCGCTATCGCGGCTACCCGGTGACCGAGTTGTGCCAGTATTGCAACTTCGACGAAGTCGCATTCCTGATGCTTTACGGCGAGCTACCCACCCCGAAGCAGTTGACCGACTTCCAATCGCGGGTGTCGGCGGCCCGTAAGTTGCCGGAGTGCCTTCGGCCACTGTTGGCCGCGCTGCCTCGCAACGTTTCTCCGATGGACGTCATCCGCACTTCCATCAGCGTACTCTCGCACTTCGACCCGGATGTCAATGACAGCTCACCCGAGGCCAACCTCCGCAAGGCCGAGCGGTTGTACGCCCAAATTCCGCTGGCCGTCGCCGACCAGTTCCATCTGAGCAAGGGCAAGACGCCTGTCGCTCCGCGCAGCGACCTCGGGGCGGCCGCCCACTTCATGTACCTGGTCCGCGGCAAGGAGGCGACTCCGGAAGAAGTTCGTGCCTTCGACGTATCGCTGATCCTGTACGCCGAGCACGAATTCAACGCGTCCACCTTCACGGCCCGCGTCGTCGTCTCGACCGAGAGCGACTTGCACAGCGGCGTTGTCGCCGCGGTCGGCGCGCTGAAGGGTCGGCTGCACGGCGGCGCGAATGAAAAGGTGATGGACGTGGTTAACGCGGCCGGCGGCCCCAAGAATGCCGAGGCGTGGACTCTGGCCGCGCTTGCCAAAAAAGAGCGGATCATGGGCTTCGGCCACCGCGTCTACAAGTCCGGTGACGTGCGGGCCGGCGTGCTCAAAGCCTACTCGGCCCAGATGGCCGGGATCGCCGGCACGTCGGCAGCCGAAGAGACCGCGGAGATCATCGAGACAGTGATGGCCCGCGAAAAGAACATGTACCCGAATCTCGACTGGCCCGCGGGTCGGCTCTATCACGCGCTCGGCCTTGAAATTCCGATCTACACTCCGATCTTCGTCATGAGCCGGATCACCGGCTGGGCGGCCCACATCAACGAACAGCTCGCAAAGAACCGGCTCATCCGGCCGCGCGGCCGATACACCGGGCCCGACGTTCGCAGCGTTCCGGCAAAAACCTGGTCCGCCTGACCGGCCGTTATTTGAGCGGCGCGCTCGTGGTGATGGTAATCTCGATGCGGGCGTTGCTGTCGGCTCGAATGACTGTCAATTCGATACCGGAAATGAACCCGAGCAGGTCCACGATACCGTCGACCTGCTTTTTTGCTTCTTCCAACGACACTTTGTCGTTGGCCGCAATCAGGGCGGCGACGGGCGATCGTTGCGTCTTCAGAAACTCCGCCCATGCCGGCGCGGAGAACCGCACCACCGGCGCGGATGCAGGCTTCGGCCCACTCTCGGCCGGGAATCGCGAGATGGCCGAGGGGTGACTCGTCATCAGAAGATAACCGTGCTTCCACGCATACGACGGTCGAACCCCGGCGGGAAACACTTTTTCGTTGGCCGCGAACCGCACTTCGACCCCGCCCTGCCGTTCGCTTCCCAGCGTGACTGCGTTCGGGTGTGACGTGTTGTAGCCGAGTACGGCCAGAGTCGCGAGCGTGTGCAGTGATTCGAGGACGCGCGGCACGACTTCTGCGTCGGCCGGGTTCTTCAGTCGAACCGCGATGGTCAACACCGGCACCGACGCTCCCGATACAGGCGGCGACAGGCACACTCCCCAATCGGGCCCGAGCGCTTCCGGTAGCCGGGCCATCGCGTCGTTGCCGAGGGTCGCCCCGGCCGTGCGGCCGATCGCCTCGCCCGCCTTGGAACGGGCCGGGTCAGGTAGAAATTCCTCAGCCGCCGCCCGCAGCGCGGTCAGGTCCAGCCGACCGGTCAGGCTCATCAGCGCGTCGCCGGGTAGCTTGCTGACCACGTCGGACGTTTCAGTCATCGACCGGAACAGCCGGCGGGTCGATTCGGGCAATGCGTCCGGCCGGGCCGCGATGACCAGCCCCATCTTCGCATCGGCACCGAGGTTCAGGTAGGCGGCGACGGCATCGCACGCCTGCCAGTGCCGCATCACGGCCGTGAAAGCGACTCCTTCGGGAGATTGGGCGGGTGGTCGATTGGTCTCCAGGTGGGCATCAAATGTCCGTGCGTTGATCCACCACAGAACGGCCGCGTCGCCGACTCCCGTCTGCCGGAATCGCGTGACCCAGGGTGACTCCCGTACGGGGTCATCGGTGTCGGCTGCGATCACTTCCTTGAGCAATCGCTCGCCCGACCCCAGCGCGATCAGGTTGCCGCGGACGTACTGAAATTCGTCCGGTTCGCCCGTCCGTGTCCGGTGCGTATACTCGCGTCCGGCGTGCGACCTCGTCTGGGCTGCGCCAGATGTCCCGGCCTTTCTCTGCTGCTTTTCCACCTGGGCGAGTACTCGGGCGGCCATCGCGGCGTCGCGAGGCCGAACGAGAATCAGCGAGTCGTCCATCTCCGGCTTGCCCGGCGGGCCCGGCCGCCAGATCAGGACGATCGCATCGCCCAGCACTTCGTTCCGCAACTCCACGGCATCCGCCCCGACATCGCGACGGAGCGACTGATTGATCTCGTTCAACTGCTGCAAGGCGGGCGACGCCAAAGCCCGCTGACCCATCGGCGATTCCCGCCACTTCTTTAGGAAAGGCGAGGCGGCCAATTGATTCGAGTGCCCGCGCAGGTCCGTGACGACCACGACAAACCCCGCGTCGGCCGGAACCAGACGAAGCAACTCGTCGCGGGGCGTTGCACCCGGGGCGTTGGTCGCGGCCGAACACCACGTTAACGCGACGAGGATCAGTGTCGAGAACTTGCGATTCATATGAGAGTTCCGATCTCGGGACTCAGGATCGGCATCAGTTGGTGGGAAGGTCGCGCCAGAACTGTGTCGCGGCCCGGCGGGCGGAATCGGTGATCGGCGACACGCTGACCGCGATTCCTCGCCCCGCATCGGCCACGGCCGTGACGGCCGGGTCGAACGCGGGGCTGAACGCGACGGCCGGCACATCGGGAAGATCGGGGATGGCCACTTTGCCCGCCCAGGTCCGCACGACCGAAGCGGCATCGGCGACCGCTCCGTCGAGCGACGGAATGGCCACGACTTCCCGCGCCGCCGGCGTCGCGGTCGGCCAGGCCAGTCCGACGGCCAGCATGATCGCTGCCGCCATCGCGGCAGTCGCGCCGACGGCCCATCGCAACCGCGACTGTCGGCGATCAGCCCGGATCGTTCGCTGAACCTCGGCTGCGAAGTCCCGCGACGGTCGAACGGGATACGCTCGCAGCAGTCTCTCGGCCATAGCAAACCGCCCGGCGCACTCGTCGCAGTCCGCAAGGTGCCAATCGAGCGCGGGTTCGGTTAGCAGGAAATCACCATCCAGGCGTCGCTGCAGCCGATCCATCGCCGTCGCACAGTCGAGTTTGTCAGGCGTCATTTTCGACCTCGACCAGACCCCGTTGCCGGAGGCTATCCAGAAGTTCCAACCGGGCGCGGTGCAACCAGGTTTTCACCGTGCCAACCGGTCGGCCCACGGCCTGGGCGATCTGCTCATACGGCTGCCCCTGCTCGTGGTAAAGCACAAAAACGGCCCGGTATTCCGGTCGCAGGGCGGCCAACGCCACGGCGAGTTCGCGGCGCATCTCAATGCTGTCGTCCGGGGCGGCGGCCGGCAGAGTCTCGGGCAGAAAGTCCACCGGCTCGGGCCGGCTGCCCCGCTTCGCCGCATGGGTCCGGCAACGGTTGGCGGCGATCGCCAGCACCCACGGCTTCAGCGGTCGCCCGGAGTCCCAGCCTTTCAGCCCGCGGACCATGCGGAGGAACACTTCCTGGGCCACGTCCTCGGCATCGTGCCGGTGGTGCAGAAACTTGAGGCAAAGACCGAAAACAGCGTCCTGAAACCGCTCGACGAGTGCGCGGACGGCGGACTCCTCGCCTCGCAGGCACCGCTTCACCAGGGCGGCGTCGTCGTCCTCGGCCAAGCCTCGCCCTCGCTCTTGAAAATACCTGCCGTTCCGCCCCGGAGTTTCGTCCGTTCGTGATTCGCTCCGAACCCCGGCGCAATTGCTCCTGTCCGTGCCATGACCGCGGGATCCGGGCAAAAAACGCGCCCCGGCACCTTGCGGCCGGGCACCAAAATCTCGTATATCATAGAAGGCACAGAAGCCGGAGTGGCGGAATTGGCAGACGCGCCAGGTTGAGGGCCTGGTGCCCTTCACGGGCGTGCAGGTTCAAGTCCTGTCTCCGGCAATCAAGCAGCACAAGGACTTACGTCGATCCGGCGCAAGTCCTTTTCTTTTGCCCCCGGCAAGATTGGTACAGTTTTGGTACTCTCAAGACGGTCACAGTGCATCCGTGTTGGTGATCCCGCCATGGCAACGCTCCAGCTAAAGAACGACAGTTACCGGGTCCTATTCCTGTACTCCGGGCGACGGTACTCCATGACGGTGGGCCCGAGTGCTGCAATTGCAGGCTCGTGTGGACGCCTTGGCGGTCAGCGGGCCGATCGTGCACCCCTCGCGGCACTACACGCCGCGAACGGCCTTTGAACAGTTTCCTGCTTCCATGGAGCTTGAAATGCCATTCGGACCAGGCGTGGACAATACCTTGATGTAGCCGGTGGCAGCATTCCTGTCCGAAGGATTTGACTTTTTGGCGGCCGCAAAGTGTCTGTGTGGCCGCCCTGACGGCGACGAACGTGCCGGGCAACATCTCCTTTCGCCTGACCGGACGGTCATTGGTCGGGGACAGCCCAGCCATATTGTTCACCAACAGTGAGCCGCTCAGCAAGCTCGCTACAAAGAAATCCGCATTGGCTGGACACTTTGAGCGCGCGATCATCGCGTCAGCACCCGCAGCCGGTCGAGCCATCGGCGGATGCGGGAAACTGGCCGATCCCGCTGCTCCCCGATCGGGGCGGCCGGATCGAACATCGCTGCGGTGTCGTCCGCTTGAGGCAGCTTCAGCTCGCGAAGAACCTCGGCGGCGTCGCGAAGGACCGGGCGCGTCTCTTCCGCAAATTTGAAAACCGGAGCGGGCTGGGCGGCGGCACGGGCCACGTTGTCGTTCTTGCCGATCAGTTGCAACGCTAACGCCAGTTCCAGGAGGGCATTCGCCCCGGGCGAGTGTGGTCGATAGGCGACGACCGGCTTTCCCATGAGTTGAGCTTGCGTCACTTCGCTGTCGAACGGCACCGTCACCGGCAGAGCGCGATTGCCGAACCGTTCCTTCATCTCCTTTTCCATCGCGCCGTTGGGCTTCGCTCCCGGGGGCGCGGTCAGCAGGATTCCGCGGAGCCGGCCCGGGCTGCCGGGCGTGCGTGCGGCCTTCAATTGCTCCAGGTACTTCGGGAGCGTCCGGAATGCGAGCGGCTCGGCCCGCATGACGAGAATCAATTCGTCCGCGGCATCGAGCAGCCGGCGCGACCGCTGCCACATCGAGGGCGGCGAGTCGATGATCAGCAACTGATACGCGCCGCGGTCGAGGAGTCGTTTCATACCGGCCAAACCGTCGGCGAGTTCATCTTCGGAAAACGAACCGGCCGAGTACGGGCTGACCACATCGAGCCCCGGCAGGACGTCGCTCCAGATGGCGGCAGCCGGGTTGCCTGGGAACGCCGGCTTGGATGCCGACCGCTCGAGTTTCAGGCAGGCCCCGACGCTGGACAGCGGGTCGGCATCGAGTAGCAGAGTCCGCCGGCCGACGAGCGCGGCCGCGGCTGCGAGGTTGACGGCAGTCGTCGTCTTACCGACTCCGCCTTTCTGACTGGCAATCAGGATGCGTCGCATGGAATCAGAACCTCCCGGCCGATTTGGTGGATCCGAGCCGAAGTTCCTGCTGAAGTGAGAACGCCAGTTCGAGACACGCGGCCCGGGCGGTCCCGCCGGGGAATCCACTCCCGGGGTTCAGAGGCCAATCCCTGACCGCGTTTTGCACGGGGATCGGCAAGCCGATCAGCGGCGGCTTGCCGGCTTTGTGGATACGATTCACGAGCCGGACCTGGGCCGGGTCCGCGCCGTCGAACAGATTGATGACCAACCCCAGCAACCGAAGCCGGGGGTTGACGGCCACCGACTCACGGATCGCCGTCGTGCTCGTCGGCAGGGTCCGCAAGCAGAGCGTGTCCGCCAGGCAGGTCAGTACGAGACCGTCGGTGTGACGCAGCACGTCGTACGCGCCGGTCTCGGTCAGGGCCGGGCAGTCGACGACGATCACGTCGGCCGGGGGAGGCAATCGATCGAGCGCGGGCATCCCTTCCATGAAGTCGACACCGGGCCAGCGGCACGCACCGGCATCATCGGCGGCGATCAAAGCGGCCGAGCGGTTCGGGTCGGCGTCGGCGAGTAACACCCGGCGGCCGAGTTGGCCCCAGATCCACGCCAGCGCGAGCGCGACGGTCGTCCGCCCGGTGCCGCCCTTGTGGCTGGCGACTGTCAGGACATAAGGCCGACGCATCCCCGCGTCGTGCTTAGTCCCATTGAAATGCTCGAAAGGCGTCATGGCTTGTCTCGGTGGGTGCGGTTACGGGTGCGGGTGCGGGGCTGGCGGCCTCGTTGGGTGCCTGCCAGCCGAAGCCGTCGAAGAAGCCGTTCACGGCCGGGGCCGTTTCTTTCAGAACCGGCGCGGCGGGCGCTGGCGGAGCCAAGCGGACCGACGGAAGCGCGGGCGAAGGTGGGGCCGCGCGGGGAACCGTCGGGGCAACCAGTCGGGCCGCCAGTTCGGTCACGTCGTTGAGGACGAACGACGGCTCTTCCACATGTGTTGGCGGGCCGGCGGAGTAGGCTCCGAGCGCGGCCAGTTCGCCCCACAGTGATTCTTCCTCGGCTTCCAGAGCCCGAAGTGATTCCGGGTCGTGCATGAGTGTCTCCCGCCCGGCCAGTCGCCGGGCAACTTCGGCAGCGCTCGGCCGCCGGTGGGGATCCTTGGCCAACATGTCGGTCAACAGCGTCATCCAGGGCACATCTGCTACGAGATCGGGCAGCGGTTCGTGCAGATGTTGTCGTGCGAGTTCTTCGGGGCCCCCGGCGAACGGCGGGCGGCCGAACAGCAGTTCCCACGTCATCACACCCAGGGCGTACACGTCGCTTTCGGGCGTGAACTTGCCGATGAACTGCTCGGGTGCCATGTAGGCGGGCGAACCGGTCAGACCCGTGAGGCGACCGTCACCCCTCCGCTCGGCCCGACCGCGGGCCAGCCCGAAGTCGGCGATCTTCAAAGCAGGCCAGGCCGATTCCGTCCGATGCGGCCCGACGGGGACCCGCCGGTGCCGGCTAACAGTCGGTGCCGGTGCGAGCAGGACGTTCTCGGGTTTCAGGTCGCGGTGAACGATGCTGATCGCGTGGGCGGTGGCCAGACCGTCCGCCAGTTGGCGGAGCCAATCGGTCACCTGCTCGGCGGGCAGTCCGCGGCCGGTACTGCATTGCCGGCGGACGACGGCCCGCAGGCTGCCGCCCGAGCAGAACTCGAGCACCAGACAGCGGTGCCCGGCCTGCGTTTCGACGAAGTTGAGCGCATGCACCACGTTCGGATGCCGCAAGCGGAACAGCGCTCGCAACTCGCTGTAGAAGTCGCGGGCCCGCTCTGCGCGGTCGGGGTCGAACCGCTTGATGGCGACGGTCTGCATCGTCTGGCGGTCGAGGGCCCGCCAGACCGTGGCGAACGCACCGCGGTTGACGTAGCCGAGCAGGTGGTAGCGCGGAGTCAGGTCGGCGGCGAGGTCGCCCGCGAGGCGGGCCACTTCCCCATCGTCCGGCGGCGCGATCCCGCCGGGCCCACTTGCACTACACGATACCAGCAACACGGCTGCGTTCTCCCCGGCGGGTCGGGCCCGCCGTCATGCGATCAGACAAAGAACCAGAGGAAGTCGAGGATCATCACTCGGTTCCTTTCGTCTGTGCGAGGGCGGCGAGGATCTCCGCATGCGACTTGCCGTCTTTCAGCCAGGCTTCGACGCCGCCGAGGCGGGACTTCAGCGAGATCACGAACCGGCTGTCGGGCAGACCGCACGCCTGGCACTGCGTTTGGGCACAGTCCAACTCCCGGCCGGCGAAGTGGCTGAAGATCCCGGCGAAGATACCGGCGAGCAGCGCGTCGGACGGGCCGGCGGGGTTTTCGACGAGGCCGAAGTAGATCGGGTTCTCGACAATCGCGACCAGCAGACCTTTGTCGTACATGCTGACATCGAGTTTCAGCTTGCCGAACCCGTGATGGCTGAAGGCCATCACCATGCTGGCTTCGAACAGAGCCAAGGGGAACTCGGCGACGGGCCGGCCGTAGAAGGCTCCGAGTTCCTTGTCTGTTCGGGCGGCGAAGTTCGTGCCCCACTTCCGCCCGGCGGTTTTCATCACCGCGTCGGCCGCCTTGCCGCACTCGAAGACGAGCGCGTTGCGCAGGCCGATGAGGAAGTCGCTGGTCAGAGTCAGGATGCGGGTGCCGGCGCGGTTGCGGGTCACGCCCCGCTTCACGTCGGTCTTCAGGTAGTCGCGCTCCGCGTAGTAGTTGCCGCGGGCGGGGGTCGTCATCGCAGTCGTCATGGCAAAGTGCTCCGCGGGGTGAATCAGACCAGGGGCTGGTGCGGTTCGGGGATGCCTCCCAGAACCTCGATGTTTTTGTCGAGGAACGGCGCGAGCCGCGAATAGATGTCTTCCGACACCCGCTGCTTGACGTTGTCGCGCAGGAACACGTAGGTGTCTCGGTTGAACTGCGGCGTGAAGCCGAACGAGGCCAGGATGGTCCCGAGCCACACGAGCAGCTTTTCCTCGTGCATCATCGGGTCTTCCCAGACCATCGCCTGGACGCAGTACCGGAGGGTGAGTTGAACGTCGCGGTAGCCCTTGTCCCATGCGGACGGGTGATACCGCTCGAAGCTCGGGTAGCGTTTCTTGACCTGATCAATCGTTGCCTGGACGATCTGGTCTTCGATGTCTTCGATGGCCCGGGCGGCGCGGAACCGCTCCGGCAGGGATTCGGTGTACTCCAGGATGCTCTGCATCTCCTGGTCGCTGAGGTATCGGCTCTCGCTCTCGCGAATGACATCCAGTACTGCGGGGTTCATGATCAAGGCTCCAGTGTGGGGTGTGCGGACAGCCCTTCGGCCCGGCCTCCCGGCGAAGGGTAAAAGTCGATCAATCCCAGGCGAATCCGCCAAACACGGATTCGACCGTCGCTATCGGCACCGGCTTGGGGGCGACGCCGACGGCCGCGAAAGTCGGACGGGCGGGGGCGACCCCGTCGTTGGTCCAGTGACACGTGTTGAGGAACGCCCGCAGGCCGAGCGCGCCCACGGGGGTGGCGAACCGCTCCCACGCGCTTTCGTCGGCAGGCGGCGCGTCGGGCTCGGCGTCGATGCGGGCCGGCCAGTCGTATCGCGGCCGGTTGGTCCAGTTGACATTGCGGAGGATCTGCCCGATCGGCAGGCCGCCCAGCGGTTGCCTGTTGGTCGAAACGATGGCGACCGGCTTTTCCTCAAACGCCTCGGCCACCACGTCGTCGAGCAGGTCGTCGATGCGGCGGGCTTCGGCGAGCCCATCGAGTAACAGAGCTGACATGGTTGAGTCCTCGGGGTGGTTACGCGACGTCGCGCACTTTCTTCATGATGTCCGCGCTCGTCGCCCCTTCGCTCCGCCAGAAGGCCGCGGCATTGACGCGCTTGTTGGTCGAGATCAGGAACTTGCAGAAGTCCTCGCCCATCGAGTAGCACTGGATCTCGATGCAGGCGAGTTCACGCTTCGACAGCACGGTGAACACCGCGGCGAACAGCCCGGCGTAGAAGTAGCACATCACCTTACCGACGTCGCCCAGCGACTGGGCCACGGCCGACTCGAACAGATCGATGAAGATCAGGCCCTGCTTGCCCTGGCGGAAGTCGTACCGCCAGCCGCCCCAGCCCTCGATCTGCAGCGGCCACCACCAGGTCTCGAGCATGAAGCCCATGCCCATCTTCTGGAAGGCGACTTCGAACTCCTCCTGGCAGCGGGGAGTGAATGTCTTCATGTCCTCCAGGCCCCACTGGTAGCCGGCCTTGTACATGATCTCGCCGGCGGCATCGCCGACTTCTTCTTCGAGGCCGCCCAGCAGACCGGTGATGAAGTCTTCGCTGACCCGCACCACCCGTTGGCCGTACACGTTGCGGACGATGCCGGCCTTGCTGTCGTGGGAGAAGAACCGGTCGTCGGTGTAGTAGTTGTGCTTGACGGGCTGAGGTCCGCGGACGATCTGGAACGCGTCGCGGATTTCGCCTTTCGCCTTCTCGGTCCGCAGGTAGCGGAGAGGGTCGGTCCCGGCATGGTTTGCCGGCCGCGTTGCCGTGTGGGTACCGTTCTGTCCGGCCATGGGTCTCCTCCGGGTGGTAGTAGGTCAATCGTTGGCGATCGAGCTGTGAAGTTCGTCCATTTCCACGTTGAGTCGCTTGAGTTCTTCGATCCGGCTCCGGGTGATCAGCTTGCCCTCGGCGATCAGAATCGAGCCGTTGATCGGGTGCAGGATGTTCTGGGCCGCCCGCGTACCGACGAGGTCGATCAGGTCTTCGGCACGCTCGATGTACATGCCCTTGGGCAGTTCCACGACCACGCCTTCACCGAGGATCCGGCACTGGCACGCCAGCCGGCTGCTGGGGTCCGCCCCGGTAATGAAGCCCAGCGTCTTCTTCTCGCGATCGGTTCGCGGAGTCAGGCGGTCGTGCCCGGCGCGGATGTGCACGTGACACGTGGCACAGACGCCTTTCCCCTTGCAGGCCATCGGTACTTCCAGTTCCTTCGCCAGAAGGGCCTGGAGGATGCTGGACTGCGTCGGGACGGTGACTTCCTCGTTGATGGGTGCGAGGACCAGGGTTTTCATGTGCGATCTCCGCCGGCTTCCCGGTACAGAAACTCGTTGCAGAACCGGTGAGCCCAATGCGTCCCGAATTGTCTTTCGAGGTAGGGCCGGTTGGGTGCGGAACTCAGGTGCTCCTCAAACATGGCCGCCAGGGCCCGGGCCGCGCCTTCCGGCGGGGCCGTTTCGGCCGCACTGGGGTGCCGGGCCATCTGGATCCAGAGACTCAGGTAATCCCAGTAGGCCTCGAGCAGCTCGGCCGCCTGCTCCGCGCCCTCGGGCCGGCAGCACAGGTACGCGCCGGTCGAGTGGGCGACCGCCCAGGTCGGCGGATCGTCGGCCGGGAGGTGGGCGTATCGGCCAACCAGCTTCCAAGTCTCCGCGGCCACGCATTCCCGCAGGGCGTCGGACACGCCGGGCACCTGCACGTCGAAGAAGCCGATCCGCAATTCGTCGTGGCTGGCGAGCATGTCGGCTACGAAGAGCGGCGTCCGGCCCGGCAGGTCGGGCACGATCAGGCAGTTGAAGATCGTCGCGGTCAGTCCGCGGATCGTCACCAGCCGGCACTCGGCCGTCAGATCATCCAGTCCCAGACCGATCGCCTGGGCGTGGAGCCGGGTCCGTCCGTTCAGGCCGACAGCAATCGCCAACTCCGTCGGCACGTAACGCGGGGCAGGAGCGAACTCCCGCAGTTCCGCGTGGGTGCGCGTGGCCAATGCTGTCACGTCGATGCAGGGCTCGCCGAGTTGTGCCGTCATGGCTTCCTCACGCTGTCAGGACGCATGCCGAGTGATCCGCCATCGCGGCGTAAAGATCGAAAAGGGCGTTCATGGTCTCTTCGGCTGCGGACACGACTTCGTCCCACTGTTCGGCCGTGAACGGCAGTTGCGCGAGCCCGACCTTGAAACGGGCCCAGGTCTGCGGCCGTGTCGCCAGTCCGTCGAGGTGATAGTCGACGCCGTAGCCCGGTTGGACCGGCACGCCGAGGGCGCGGGCGACCGGCTTCACGAGGAACATCGATCCCATCCGGGACCCCTCGAAGATGTAGAGTGCCCCGATCAGCTTCCACGGCGTGACGGCCGCCCAGGCGTGCATCAGCTCGGCTAGCCGGAGCGTTTCGCCGAACGGGGGATCCACGCTTTCCGCGCCGAGGGCCACCAGATCACCCCGAAGAGCGTCGGCCCGCATCATGTCCGGAGTGAGGAATCCCGCCGCGTCGGGGCAGGCGGACAATTCGTCTTCGAGTGCCTCATGTACCAGCAGAAGTTGGGACAGGAGAGCCCGGTACTCGTCCCGGCCGACCGTGCCCGCGACGAGCGCTTTGCTCACCGGCAGTTGTTCGATCGCGGAATGCGTCGCCCCCATGGCGACGCGAAGGCGGGTGGCGATGTCCATCGTTCGAGTTCCTCACAGGGTGAAAGTTTTTCCGGAGCCTACCGGCGGAGTCCGCCGAACAGGCCCAGCCATTTCGACGACTTGCCGACCGTCGACGACCCGGGAGCGGATGCGGCGGGATCGCTCCGGGGTACTCGCAGACCGTCGATGTCTGCCATCAGCGCGGTGTAATCCGGGTAACGGTCATTCGGGTCCTTCGCCATCATCCGGCCGATGACGGCGGAGACGGCCGGGCTCAGTTCGGGGACCAGCGTGTGCGGCGGCTCCAGCGGCACGCGGGCGTGCTTCATCATCACTTCCTGCCACGACCGGCCCGGAAACGGCATCCGCCCGGTGATCGCATGGAAGAAGGTCGCACCCAGTGCGTAGATGTCGCTGCGGAAGTCGAGCTTGTCGCTGCCGACGGCCTGCTCGGGTGCCATGTAGGCCATCGTGCCTTCCGGCAGCGTGGGTGTTTTGCTGGTGGCATCTGCCCGGTTGACGACCCAAGCGAGGCCGAGATCGGCGACCTTGGCGCGACCGTCTTTCGTGAGCAGGATGTTGCCCGGCTTCACATCGCGGTGAACGATGCCGATTGTCCAGGCGGCGGCGAGGCCGTCGGCCACCTGCCGGATGATCGGGGCGGCCCGGTCGAGCGTGAGCCGGCCGCTCTGCTGGATCAACTCTGCGAGGCTCAGCCCTTCGACCAGTTCGAGCACCACATAAGGGAACTCGAACTCTTCATCGAAGTCCCACACGCGAATGATGTTCGGGTGATTAAGTTGCGCCATCAGCCGGGCCTCATCCCGCAGGCGGAGGCGGATGTCGGCATTCTCGTTGTCGAGCAGTTCCTGATGTTCCTTCAACACGATGGCCTTGACGGCCACCGGCAGGTTCAGGGCTTTATGCAGTGCTCGGAACACGACACCGGAACTCCCCTGCCCGACCTTCTCGGTGAGAAGGCATTTTCCGATCTGCGCGCCGACTTCGAGTTTCGCGGCGGCGGGCGGGCGGGGTACGCCACCTTCGGGCCTCGCGCTGATGGAGGTCGAGCCGTTCAACCGGGCACCCATGACGGTGGAACTGCCCGGCATCGGTTCAACAGCGGGCTTGACCGGCCGGGGTTGCTCGACCACCGGCGTCGGCTTCGGAGCCTCCGGCACCGGAATCGGGGCAGGCGTAGTCGGAGGCAGTTTCGGGCGCGGGATCGCCGTCGATGTCGTGTTCCCGAGCGCCTGCTTCACTTCGTTGCCGAGGTTCTTCAGTTCTTCGATCCGGGCCCGCGTGATGATCTTGCCCTGGGCGACCAGCACGATGCCGGTGACCGGGTGGAGGATGTCGTCCGGGGCGCGGGTGCCGAGCAGGTCGAGCAGGTCCTCGGCCCGTTCGATGTACATGCCGCGTGGCAGTTCCACCACAGCGCCGTGACCGTACACGCGGACCTGGCATGCCAGCCGGCTCTCCGGAGAAGTTCCGGAGATGAACGAAAGCGTCCGCGACTCCCGGTCGTTGCGGGGCGAGAGCGCCTCGCTTCCCTTCCTGACATGCACATGGCAGGTCGCACACAGTCCGCGTCCGCCGCAGGAGGCCAGAACGTTCAGCTTTTTCGCCTGCAAGGCTTGGAGCAGCGGCGTTCCGGTCCGGACTTCACACGTATCGTGGATCGGTTCGAGGGAGATCTTCTTCATCGATTCCCCCCTTCCTTTGCACGATGGGCGAGTTCCGTCAGGTCGGCCAACAGGTCGGCGTAGCCCGGGTAGCGGTCAGCCGGGGCGTGGGCCATCATCCGCAGAATCACGTGCGACACGTCCGGCGTCAGGCCGGGCACGAAGTTGTGCGGCGGCTCGAACCGTCCCGACCGGATCTCCGCCACCAGTTCGTGGCAGGTCCGCGCCCGAAACGGGAGCCGACCGGTCACAGCCTGGTAGAATGTCACGCCCAGCGAGTAGATGTCGGCTCGGCTATCGATCGTCGGCGAGCACACGAGTTGCTCTTCGGACATGAACGGTAGCGTGCCGGACAGCCCGAGGGGGACGGCCGAGTTCTGGCCGGTCGTGGGCACGGCGAGGCCGAAGTCGGCGACCTTGGCCACGCCGCGCCTTGTCATCAGGATGTTCGCCGGCTTGACGTCGCGGTGCAGGATGCCGATTTGCTCGGCCGCCTGCAAACCCTCCGTTGCCTGCCGGATGATGGAAAGGGCCCGGTCGTACCGGATCGCGCCAGCCTGTCGGATCAGGTCCGCGAGATTGGGTCCGTCCACGTATTCGAGGACAAGGTGCGGCGGATCCGAGTCGTCGTGATCCAGCACGCGCACGACGTTGGGGTGATCCAACTGGGCGAGCGACCGTGCCTCGGACTGCAACCGCTTGCGGAAGTCCGTCCGGGCCCGCGCGGTGCTCAGCAGCTTGACGGCCACAGGGATGTTCAACCCCTGATGGAGCGCCCGATAGACGATGCCCCCGCCGCCCTCGGCGAGGAGTTCTGTCAGCAGGCAACGGCCGACCCGGCTGCCGATCGATGGGCGTTCGAATGTCGGCGGCGTGTCGATGGAGTCCAGACTGCCGGCCTCCATCGTCGAAAAGATCGGCACGGCCGAGTGAGTCGTCCGGGGGGCGTCGATCTGGGTCGTCCCGGCACGCTCAAAGCGGCGTCGGATGTCTTCGAGTTTGCCGGCCGGCCAGATCGAGGCGAGGTCGATCGAGCCGACGTAGCCCTTCAAGTTCAGGTCGATCGCCCGACGGGCGGAGCGGTCGAGGATGTTCTGCCGGGTCAGGAACTCCACCATCGATTCGCCCGCGCCGCCGTCGGCGTCGTGCCAGGCCCGAAGAGCGTCCGCGTCGGCCGGGGCCAGTACTTTCTCCCGAACGAGCATCGCGAGCAGCGGATCGTCGGTGAAGGTCAGGGGCATGGGGCAATCCCTGATCCCGGCGCGGAACCTGTCTGTTCGTCGGGGCGTCCTACGACCCGCACGATCGATTCGCTTGTATTTCCGGGAACGAAACTACCCTACATCGGGTTCCAGCGTGACGATGTCAGGGTTTCCCCTGAACTTGTCGGATTCTACGAACCTGCGGTTTGGTCTCTTCGTAACGGATCAATCGGCCTTCGGTGCATCGCTTCCAGGCTGCGTTTCCAGCACACCCGTTTCAATCGCGTAGCGAACGAGGTCGGCCTTGGTGGAAAAGCCGAGTTTAACGCCCAAACGGGTTCGGTAGGTTTCGACCGTTTTGATACTCACGAACAGCCGATTGCTGATTTCCAAATAGCTCAGCCCCTGCGCCAGCAATCCCAAAACCTGTCGCTCGCGTTCACTGAGCTTGGCCGATGGCGGACGGGTGCCCGGCGGCTTGCGGGACCGGGGCGATTCCTGAATGTCTAAGGAAGGATCGATGAACTTCTGACCGTTCCGCACCTTGCGGAGACCTTCCAGAAACACAGCCGGGCTGCTGGACTTCAGCACGTACCCGGTCGCACCCGCAGCTAGCGCAGAGCGAACGAACGGCTGTTCGTCGTGCATACTCAAAACCAGGACACGACTGCCCGGCCGCTCTCGCAGGAGCTTTTCCGTAAGTCGCACGCCGCTCCCGCCCGGCATCGAAATGTCGAGGGAAATCACATCGGGGCGATACTCCCGGGCGGCTTCCAGTGCTTCGGACATCGTCCCGGCCTCGGCAACGACTTCAAAATCCGGTTGTGCCTGGACGAGCATGCGCAGCGACTCCCGGACGAGAATGTGATCGTCCGCAAGCAGCAGGCGGGTTCGATTCATGAATTCTCATCCACGGTTTCGTGCCGCGGCAATTGTCACGGCGTCTTCACCCTGCGTGCTCAATTGACCGCATTGAGGCAATTATCGAAGTACCGGAGCGGGGTCCGCTATCGATCGTGATTTGGATGTTTGCTAGCTTAGCCATCGTTTTCATGAATCTCAATCCCGAACCGCGATCGACGGAATCTGTTTTGAATCCGCAACCTGCATCGCTGACCCTCAGGCGGACTTCGTCCTCGGTTGACAGGATTGCCACACAGACGCTTTTGGCGCCGCTGTGACGGGCCGCGTTAAGAATGGCCTCCTGCGCGATACGGTAAAGCGCGATCCCGATCGCGGGAAGCGGATCGATCGGTTCTCCCGGCGCTTCAAGATTGACCGCAATTCCGAAGTGGTTACCGACGGCCTGCCCCCACTTCTTCAGGGCCCCGGTCAGGTTCTCTCCCTCAAATGCCGTGATTTCAGACATCAGAAGCCGGAATTCCCGCATCGTATGGGCAACGCGTTCCTGCAGGCGGGCCAATTCCGCTTTGTGGCCTTGCAGTAAGAACGCCTCCGTCGACACGGCCGTGATGGATTGGCTGAGGCTATCGTGCAATCGTCGTGCAAGCCGGGCCCGCTCCTGTTCGCGGGCCGCGAGGATCTGTTTGCCGATTTCGGAGCTCATGGATCGGTTCCGGGGAAACGTCTGCGGTCAAACCCGAAGAGGTTCTATAGTGGTGTAGAAATCGCCCCGATTTTGGGCACCGAAGTCTGCACATGACCGACCGGCTCGCCGCCTGGGAAGTTCCGAAGGAAGCGCTCGAGCTCTGCGCCGGGTTTGATGTGGCTGCACCGCGTTTCGTCCAGCCGCACGGCGCTCTTCTAGTACTCGACGATACCAGGAGGATTACGGGTTGCGGCGCAAACTCTGCGGAGTATCTTGGACGAACCCCCGACGAACTCTTGGGCACCGCCTCGGATCAAGTGTTTTCGTGCCCTCCCCTTGATCGCATCACTGGCTCGGCCGAATTCCGGCACCGGGATCTCGAAGGGCGCGTTCATCGGACCGGCGGTGTCCGGATCGTCGAGTTCATTCGCCCGGGTTTCGACCCGGCATGTGAGTCCGAACTTTTTTTTGACGCAATGACCCGGTCCCTGCCGGACACCATCGCCGACCTGCGTCATGTCGTCCGCGAACTCGCTCCGGTTCTGGGGTACGACCACACGATGCTTTACCGGTTCGACGACGACTGGCACGGCCAAGTCATCGCCGAGGTCGTCCAGCCGGGAATGACGCCATTTCTCGAGTACTGGTTCCCGGCGTCCGACATTCCCCCTCAGGCCCGCCAACTCTACGAAACTCATGCCGTACACGCCCTCGGCGACGCCAAGCATGCTGACATTCCGTTGATTCTGGAACACCCAGACCTTCGAGTCGATCTCTCCGGGGCCCGACTGCGAGCTTTCCACGAATGCTGCAAGGGCTTTTATTGCAACATGGGAGTCTCCGCTTCACTTTCGGCGTCGATCATCGTCGACGGTCGGCTCTGGGGCATGCTGTCGTGTCATCACCGCGAACCCAGGTGGCCGTCGGCACGACTAGGCCGCTTCTTCCGCATCGCCGCCCGAATGATTGCAGATCGGATTGAGAATCGGACACTCCGCGAGCAAACCACGGAAGCACGTCACGCCCAGGAGAAACTGCAGAAGATTCCGGCATTCGTTGGCCGGGGTCCGCATTGGGCGACTGGACTTCTGGATACCGAACACGGGTTACGGTCTCTGGTGGCGGCGGACGACTGCACACTCGTCACCCCGTCGGAGGCGTACTGTGAGGGCGAAATGCCGGCCAAAGAGGAGTGGCACCGGCTGGCTGACTGGCTGGAATCAAACTCCCAACGAGGCCTTTTTGTCACTGACTGCCTCTCGAAAGCAGCACCAGAGTTCGCACACCTGAGCCCGCAGATCTGCGGCGTAATGGCGCTGCGTGTCCCGCAATCGGAGCGAAGTTGGCTTATCTGGACGCGGAGGGAAAAAATCCGCCGCCTGACGTGGGGCGGCGATCCGAAAACCGGCATCTCCCATGTCGACGGTACCCTCGTCTTCCATCCGCGCAAGGACTTCGAAGGGATCCCGGAGGAAGTTCGCGGATACGGCGAGCCGTGGACGCTCGGCGAGCGGGCGATTGCCGCGGAGACAATCCGATTCAGCCTGCTAGACGTTATCGTGACCTGGCAGCGACAGCAAACGGACGAACTGCGTGAGCGGTACGCGTTTCTATTCTCTCAGGTACGCGATGCAGTCGTCATGACGGATGCTGAGGGGATTGTCACATTCTACAATCGGGCCGCTGAGCGGATGTTCGGGTACCGCGCTAGTGAGCGGCTCGGCCGACCGATCTGGGAGACTTACTCCGGTTCTCGCCGTGAAGAAGTCATTCGCCTCCATCATTCAATTCGGTCCGGCGAGGAGTTTGTTGGCGAATGGATGGACTACCGTAAGGACGGTACACCCATTTGGGTCGACGCACGCACGCAACCGATTCGTGACACATTTGGTAAGATCGTCGGCCTTTTCGGAATCAGCCGGGACATAACCGACCGCAAACAGGCGTACGAACGCGTCCTGAAGATGCAGACGCTGCTCAACCAAGCCGAGATGATGGCCCGGATCGGGAGTTGGGAATCGGAAGTCGACGGCGAAAACTCATTCTGGTCGCCGGAATCGTACCGCATCTTCGGATTGATTCCCGGCTCGCCCGTCCGCTGGGAAAATTTCATAGTAAACGTCGTCCATCCCGAGGACTGCGAACGATTCCTCGCCGTCTGGAACAAGATCAGGGAAACGAAGGCCGAGCAGTCGATCGAATACCGGATCATCCGCCGAGACAAAAAAGTCCGGTGGGTCTTCTGGCACGGCCGGTTTGTCGCCGGTGAGGGAACTCAGCCCGATCGGATCATGGGCACGACTCAGGACATCACAGCACAACGGGATGCAGCGGCGAGGCTGCAGGACAGCGAGGCAAGGTATCGCCTGATTGCGGAGAACGCCGGCGACCTGATTACCCGCCAATCTTCCGACGGCATTATCCTCTATGCATCGCCCGCGTGCCGGGCTCTTCTGGGTTATGAGCCTGAAGAGATGGTACAACGGTCCAAATTCGATTTTGTACACCCGGACGACCGGGACCTTCGAAACGCCCGACATCAAGAGACGTTTGGCGAGGCCCGGACCGTGACCATCATTCTCCGGCTCCTACGGAAGGACGGCTCGCCAGTCTGGGTCGAGACCACCTCCCGCCGTGCGGGTCCGAAATACGACGAATCTGCCGACATCATCACTTGCACCCGTGACATTTCCGAACGCGTCCGCCTCGAATCGCAGGTCCGGCAGGCGGCCAAACTCGAAGCCGTCGGCCGGCTGGCAGGTGGCGTGGCCCACGACTTCAACAACCTGCTTTCCATTGTCATCGGGTACGGGTCACTGGTCAGCACCTCCCTATCACCCGGCGACCCGCTCCGCCATGCCGCCGAGCAGATCGTCGAAGCCGGCCACCGCGGAGCCGCGCTGACCCGTCAACTTCTTTCCCTCAGCCGGCAGCAATCCGTCCGACGCCAGGAGTTGCACATCAATTCCGAGATCGGAAAACTTCGTGAATTCCTCGGTCGTCTGATCGGCGAAGACATTACGATTCAGACGACACTGGCACCCGATCTGCCCCCGACTCTGCTCAACCCCGATCAGTTTGCCCAGATCCTCATGAACCTGGCTGTCAACGCCCGCGACGCCATGGCCGACGGTGGGACGCTGTCGGTGATGACTTCCGCAGTCGATGTTGACCGTCGTACCGTCGGCGCGGAACCTGATGTTCAACCGGGAAAGTTCATCCGACTTGCCATCGCCGATACCGGGGTGGGCATGGACGACGAAACCCGCGCCCGCATCTTTGAACCCTTCTTTTCGACCAAGCAGGAACACGGGACAGGACTCGGACTGGCAACGGTCTACAGCATCGTTCGGCAGGCCGGCGGGTTCATCCGAGTCGAGAGTGAATTGAATTCGGGCACCCGCTTCGAACTGTACTTACCCGTCGGAAAATCCACTGTCGGCGATGCGGAACCCAAGAGTCAGCCAAGATCCGAGCCTCCGAAGGTCACACCCGGCCAAACCATCGTGATTGTCGAAGACAATACTGCGGTGCGTGAATTGACCGGACGAATCCTGCGCGGGCAGGGCTATCGAGTACTGGAGGCCGTCGACGCCGAGTCGGCCCGGCAGGCGTTTTCCGAGACGGGCCCTCGTGTCGATCTGCTCCTTACCGACGTAATCATGCCTGGAATGCACGGGACCGATCTCGCTCGTGGATTCCAGGCCTCGCACCCCGACCTCCGAGTCGTCTTCATGTCCGGTTACACGGGGGCGGGCAACACCCGTGGCGAGATCGGCGATCAGCCGTTCCTGCAGAAGCCGTTTCTTCCTGAGGAACTTCTCGATATCGTTCGCCGGACGCTCGGTCGATCCTGATCGCTGACGCTCACCGAGATCTCCTTCATCATCCGTCAGGCGGCACTGAAATCAGTCGAAAAAGGCGAACTAAAGATCGGCACGTTCTCGCTGGAGGCCACGCTGCCCTTGGGGAAGGTTGCGACCGACTCGTCGTGGCGCCCAGTGCCGGAAGAGCCGAGAGTAATAATCTCGCCTTCTAAACAAAAAAGCACACCATGAGGCCGGCTCCTGTGTGCGGCGGAACAAATCGCACCGCGGGGAGAGGGAAAAGTGAAGCGCCGGTGGGATGAAGATTACACGGCAGCGGTGCTTCCGGGGTAGAGGAATCGGGTCGGGTTCAGGATTTTGGTTCGTTCCGTCGCCGACTTTTCGCGTCGTGCAGGCGGTCGCTTTCGCCGGACGTTTCAACGATGAGGCAGCGGTGGGTGAGCCTATCGAGGGCTCCGCCGGTGAGTCGTTGGGGACCGAGAACCTCGATCCACTGTTCGAAGCCCAGGGTGGTGGTGAAGACGATGTTCGAGCGTTCGTGGGCGGTGGCGATGACGTCGATAACGAGCAGGTCGAGTTTGGCGACAGGTAGCGGAGGCGAATCAGTTGTCGGTCATGCCTTGGTCGAGTAGCGGCAACAAGAAGCTGCGGTGGGCGATGATATCGACAGCGCACCGGGTCGCCCACACAGTCCGCCATTCAAGCGTTCGTATTGCTGTTGGCGGCCTGATCGTGAGACGCCCGGTTCGGCGTTGACTGACGATACCCCGGTGGTTCCTCCAAGTGAGGATTTTCGTCTGGATCTTTTAGTGAATCCGATACGGCTCCCATGCCTAACGCTTGCTGAGCCCGCCGGTCAGAACCTGACGTCGGAACTCGCTTCTTGGTACCATGTCCGCGGACACCTCGGCGC
The DNA here is from genome assembly GCA_019694755.1 of Gemmataceae bacterium. Lineage (GTDB taxonomy): Bacteria > Planctomycetota > Planctomycetia > Gemmatales > Gemmataceae > JAIBBI01. The sequence goes on along the minus strand of JAIBBI010000011.1, from coordinate 4,293 downwards.
CTCCTGCGGTCGGATGATAGGCTTTCCCCCATCATCGCAGGTTACAGTAGTCCACGGTTGTGCGTTGCACTATTGCCCGCGGATCCATCCGCTGCCTGCGCTGCACCTTTACTCCGCCGCATACAACTTGCATTTCCTCCTACAAAAGCAGGACAAACCACGTCACGCCGATTCCGCCACAACGTGAATGCAACCACGTTGGATCAGGTTGAGGGCCTGGTGCCCTTCACGGGCGTGCAGGTTCAAGTCCTGTCTCCGGCAATCAAGCAGCACAAGGACTTACGTCGATCCGGCGTGAGTCCTTTTCTTTTGGCCGTCTGTCCCACGCAGGCGGGATGTTCTCGAAGGCAGGGTCCGGCTTGTCGCTCCACAATCCGAAACCTGCGTCAAACCACCGCCAGGAATCGCAGGCGGAATTGCAGCAGGTCGTTTGCACTGACGGTACCGTCGCCGTCCCAGTCGAAGGCCACATTATTACTCAGGAATGCCAGTCGGAACGCGAGAAAGTCGGCAGAATTCACCGTCGCGTCGCCATTGGTGTCGCCGTACAAGCGGTGAAACTCCAGGGTTCGAACGCCGCCTGGCTGCCCGTTGCCGTCGGCATCGATCCGGGCCCCGATGCCGTCGAAGATGGAATCGCCCAAGACGGTCAGCGTGTAACGACCGTCGGCCAGCGAGCCAGCTTCGACCCCCGCACCGGAGAAAGTCAGTCGGGCCCCCGACTGAGTGCTCGTGCTTCCCGTAGTGTCCACGCTGAGCGGGACGGCCCCGCCCGGCCCCGCCAGCGCGAACGCCGTGGCGGTGTTCGCCGGGAGAGTCACGATCCCGCCGAAAGTCACAGTGAGTGACGTGACTCGGGATCGCTGCGACGATCCGTCATTGATGGCGACCGACGCCACACCGACCGGGGCCAGCGCGGCCAGTTGCCCGACGCGGGCCGCCGAGAGCGCCAAATCGTAAATGCGAACCTCGTCAATTGTCCCGTTGAAATAGTTATTGCTGTCGCGGATATCCGCACCCACCCCGACCCCGATGGAGCCCGCGAGTGAGCGGACTGTCCCGGTGGCCGTCCCGCGGGGGACGCCGTCGATATAAATCGTTCCCGTCGTACCCTGACGCACCGCCGTGACCAGGTGCCACGCGCCGTTGTTGACGGTCGTCGTCGAATTGAAGTCGAACTGGTATGCACTGTTGCCGTAGATCATGAACTGAAGCGAGCCATTGGCATTGACCTGCAACCTGTACTGGCCGTTGAACCCGTTGGTATCGCGCTGCTGGATGATGACCCCGCTGGTCGAGGCTGATGTCTTGATCCACGCCGAGACGGAGAAATCCGTCGTACCCGAAAGCGATGGTCCGGTTCCGAAAGTAATTTTGCTGCTCGACCCGTTGAATTGCAGGGCCCCGGTGTTCAACACGCCGGCGGTCCAGGTCGCGTTGGAGACGGTTCCCGTGTGGTTGTTTCCGCTGGCGTCGAGCGCCGCGGTGCCCGCTCCATCGTTTAGTCTCCAATACGCCCGTGGCAGCGGAGCGGCATAGTTGATGGTCACGGTGCCGGTCGCGGTCCCGCCGAAGCTATTGGTGGCGGTGATCTGCAGGACCTCGACGCCCGCGTAGCCGGCGTTCGGGGTGTAGTTGAAGGAGCCGTTGCCGTTGTTCGTGATCGTGCCGCTGGCCGGCGTATTCGAAACGTAACTGACCGAATAGCCCGGCATGCCTGCCATGATGTCGGCGAAGTTGCCCGTGACATCGAAAGTCACGGCCGCGTTCAAGTCGCGATTGAAGGTCGGCTGGGCGACGACCTCGACGCGCGACCAGTCGGGCAGCCCGGACACCGCGGCCAGTGCGGCCACGCTGGGATTGAAGCCCCACGCTTGAAAGAAGTGCGACAGATCCCGGCCCACGATGTTCGAGAACCGCGTGACCCACTGATCACGCTCCTGCTGATCCGAGGTCGGCAGGTTGGCCGGCAGATCGGTCTGATACTGCCGGAAGAACGTCTCGAATGGCGTCCAGCCGAAGCTCTGGCGCAATTGCGCGTAGGTCGCCAGGTCGTTGCCGGCATCGCCGCGCACCCGCCCGCCGGCAATGAAGGACGCAATGCGGCTACTGCGGCCCGCGCTCGACCACATCTCGCCCCAGCTATCCGTCGGCACCGTGTTGCCAAAGCCGCTGATCGAATCGAACGCATACATGCCGAAGATGTTGTTGGTCACTTCCCCTTCCGTGCTGAAGGTCCAGTAACCACTCTGGCGGTTGTGCCCGAATTCGTGAACGAAGCCCCAGTCGTCGCCCGGATCGGAATCGACCATGTTGGCGAGATTATTGGCGTACGCCATCACCGGATAACCCGAGTGCATCCATCCCGCGCTGATCTGGATGTCGTCGTTGATCCGCTCCGGGTAGGTCCGTGGGTTCGGCGAGTTGCCGAGAAAGTCCTGGGCGGTAATCCGCGCATCCCAGTATTGGACTACGCTGGTCGGATTCGAAAGCGTGCGGATATCGCTCGAGTGCAGCGTGATGATGACCTTGTTGCCGACGAGCTCCGCGTAAGGCGCGGGCTGATCCCGGATTCCGGCAATCCACTGCGTGTCGGTCGTCGTTCCGAGAATGAACGTCGGCGCTTCGACGGCATTGGCAAAAGTGACGGAGTGGTTCGCCGACCCGCTCGTCGACGGTTTCACGAGATACAGCATGCCGCCGTAGACACTGCCAACATCCAAGGTAGTCGCGGCAATCGAAAAGTCTCGCGAAATGCTGGCGGGCATGCGCCGGTATGATTCCGCCGTGGTGATCGGCTCCGAGATATCATCGGAATGGCTGCTGACCCGGACTTTCCACCCGGCATTGACGAGGGCGGCCGGTACGGTCACGGTCACCGCCTCGCCCGGGGCGGCGTACAAACCCGTGCTGAGCCACTGGCTAGCGGCATTGGCGGACGATACGGCATACGACTTTGTCGCCGTGACACGCGGCGCGTTGGCCGGGATGATGCCGAACCCGCTCGCCGTGCGGTGGGCGAATAGCTGATTGACCGGCACGGTGTTCAGCACCGCCGCCTCAATGTGCAGCTTCGTGCGGTCATTGGTCGCCGAGACGGGATTCGCCAGCGATGGTGTGATTGCCGGGGCGTTCGCGAGAATGTTTGTCCGAATCGCGGCAAACTGCGCATCGTCGGGCGGCACCGTGTGCCCGGCTGCCTGAATTGCGGCGGCGGCCTCGATCTGCTGAGCGGTCGTGTAATTGCCCGTGTTGATCAGTACGTCCGGCGCCATCACCGCGTTGCCCGCACTGGTGCTCCGGAGAATCGTGCCGTCGAATGAGCCCGAGTAGTTGCCCGACCACGACGCACCGACAGTTCGCAGGACGTTGTTTCCGCCCGGGGTCGCACTCGACCAGCCGTTCGCCCCGGCGAAGAGATTTCCCCCGCCGGTCAGAAAAGTGATGGCGGCCGACTGCTTGGCCGCGCTCGGGTTGTCCATGTACGTCACGAGCACGTCCGCGGAGCCAAGGGCGTTTTCCCAACTCGATGTCAGAGTTACTTTGGAGTAGCCCTGCCCGTTGAGCCAGGTCTTTGCTGCCGACAGGTCCGTGACGATGTTGGCGGTCGTCCCTTTCCCCTGTGCCAGCCAGTTCATCACGTTGCTGTAAAACTGCGCCGTGTTGCCGACGGCCGCGTTGTTGAATGTCGCAAATTCGTACTTCGCCGCCAGCACCGCCCGAGTCGCCCCGGCATCGACGGCCGCGATGATTGGCCTGTACTCGGCATCGCGGAGGATACCCGTGATATCGTTGCCGTAGACGGCGAGAATCCCCTCCGCGCCGAAATCACCGATACTCGTCACGCCATTGAGCAGTGTGTCGCGGAGCGCGGCCTGGGCGACCGGGTCGAATGCGAGCGCGGGTGCAATTCGGGACTCCAAGGCATCGAACCGGATTCGGACTGTATTCCGGCGAAGCCCGGCAGGATGGCGCGATCGCATAAACACCCCTGAATGGAGGCTGCAACTGATTCGCAGTAATCTACCACACCGAGGCAGCAAGACCTACATCTTTGAGAAATCCGCCGCACGTTTACAGCTTCAACACGCTCAGTTCGATGATGTCTGCCGATTCGGCCCGCATAGCGTCGAGGGCCTCCTTCGGCGGCTCGCTATCGAGGTGAATGCGGGCGACGGCAGCGGCGGCTCCCTCGAAAACGACGTTTTCCGTCTCCTGGACGTTGATCGCCGCGAGCGCGAGCTGGCTGAACACGGCTGACAGGACCCCCACACGGTCGAAGTGGTTCACAAC
>JAIBBI010000110.1 GCA_019694755.1 Gemmataceae bacterium | reverse complement strand
TTCGCTTGCTCGGGTGATACGCCCAGCCCCCGACCAGAAAGCTGTTGCCCTTGGCCGCGACGACCGATTCGGGGAGCGGGTCGGTCAAGCCGACGCGCACCCGGCACAGGTGCGGCTCGACCTCGAGGATGTTCTTCCGGCCAATCCCCACCATCCGAAGCAGCATGAGCAGCAGGGCCGTGGCCAGCCCCAGGCCGAATACCAACAACGCAATCAGCGTGGTCCCGGCCCCGATGAGCGAGGCCTTTGCGGACTTCATCCTGGCGAGTGTCCCGCGGAAGTTGCGGCACGAGGTGTACAGCCAGTCGCGCTCGAAGTCGTTGATCCGCTCCTGCGACCGCCGGATCGCCTGTTCCTTCTCGGCCACCAGGGCCCGCAGTGTCTGGAGTTCGGAATCGCCGCGTTGATCGTCGGTGGAGTGCATACGGGTGGCGTCCTGCCGTGAGAATGACGCCCTAGATTACCCCGCTTCCTTGAATTCGTGCAAGGCGAACCCCGGCCCCGGAGCGGGGCAATCGCCGGCCGGGAGACTTGACCGCGGCGCGGGGGTGAACAGAATCAAGAGCAGCACAACAACGACGAGGAGAACCGACCATGGCCGCCGCCGTAGCCGAAAAGCCCGCCAAGTCCGTCCGCGCCCCCAAAGTCGCCGACCAGAAGATGCTGATCGACGGGAAATGGGTCGATGCCGCATCGGGGAAGACGTTTGAGACGATCAACCCGGCGACCGGCGAGGTCATCTGCCGGGTGGCCGAGGGCGACAAGGCCGACGTGGACAAGGCGGTCGCCGCCGCCCGCCGGGCGTTCGAATCGAGCGCGTGGTCGCGGATGAACGGCTCGGACCGGGCCCGGCTCATGCACCGGTTCGCCGACCTGATCGAGAGCCACGCCGATGAGCTCGCCGCCCTCGAAGCCCTCGACAACGGCAAACCGTTCAGCATCGCCCGCGCGGCCGACCTGAACCTCGTCGTGAAATGTTACCGCTACTACGCCGGCTGGGCCGACAAGCTCTGCGGTAAGACTGTCCCGATCGACGGCAACTACTTCTGCTACACCAGGCTCGAACCGGTCGGCGTGGTCGGGCAGATCATCCCGTGGAACTTCCCCGCGCTGATGCAGGCGTGGAAGTGGGGCCCCGCGCTGGCCGCCGGCAACACCATCGTGCTCAAGCCGGCCGAGCAGACCCCGCTCACCGCGCTGGCCATCGCGAAGCTGGCCCAGGAGGCCGGGTTCCCCGACGGCGTGATCAACGTAATCCCCGGGTTCGGCCCGACGGCCGGGGCCGCCATCTCCAATCACATGGACGTCGACAAGGTCGCTTTCACCGGTGAAGGCAGCACCGGCAAGATCGTGATGACGGCGGCGGCCAACAGTAACCTCAAGCGCGTCAGCCTCGAGCTCGGCGGCAAGTCGCCCAACATCATCTTCGCCGACGCCGACCTCGATGCCGCCACCGCCGGGGCGTTCCTCGGCCTGTTCTTCAATCAGGGTCAGTGCTGCTGTGCCGGCTCCCGGCTCTTCGTCGAGGATAAGGTCCACGACAAGCTCGTCGACCGCCTGGCCGGCATGGCCAAGTCGCAAAAGCTCGGCGATCAGTTCGACCCGGCCACGACGCAGGGCCCACAGGTGGATGAAGGGCAAATGAACCGCATCCTCGGCTACATCGATTCCGGCAAGACCGAAGGAGCGGACTGCGTGACCGGCGGCAAGCGCGTCGGCGACCGCGGCTACTTCGTCGAGCCCACCATCTTCACCAACGTGCAGGACAACATGAAGATCGCCCGAGAGGAGATTTTCGGACCCGTGATGCAGGTCATGCGGTTCAAGGACGCTGACGAAGTCATCGCCCGCGGCAACCGCACGGAGTTCGGCCTCGCCGCCGCCGTCTGGACCAGCGACATCAAGAAGGCGCACAACATCGCTCACAGCCTGCGGGCGGGGACCGTGTGGGTCAACTGCTACGACGTGTTCGATGCGGCCGCCCCGTTCGGCGGCTACAAGACCTCGGGCATCGGCCGGGAGCTCGGCGAGTACGCGCTCGAGCTTTACACGGAGAAGAAGACGGTCACGGTCGCTCTGTAACTCAGTCGGCCGGGGGATACTTCGGCGCGCGGAAGCTGAGCGTGTAGCGGTAGCACAGGAACGCCGCCGCGAGGTAAGCGGGCCATTCGCCCCACACCGGGAGCGCGTGGCCCGACAGCCGGCAGAGAAGCGTGACGCCGGCGAGGTAGCAGACGAGGCGCGTCGTCGTTGGCACGCCGCCGCGGATCAGCCCGCGGGTGCCGACGGCGAGGGCGATCAGGCCGACGACGGCCGGCCAGGTGTCGTGCGCCGGCCGGCCGGCCGCCCATTCCACGAGCAGTGCGGCCGTCAAAAGCCCGGCCAGTTGCCCGGGCAGCGATAGCTCGAAGTAGGACACCGCCCGATCGGGCAGATACCCCGATCCTTCGCGACAACTCTTCCACGCATGCGCGCTGAGCAACGTCAGTAGCAGGCCGAGGCACACGGGCACGACAAAACCGACCTGCCCGGCCAGTGCCGCAGCCGATCGGACCCGGCCGCGCCAGATCTCCGCGAGAGCGGCCGGCCGCTGGTCCTCGGGCACGTCGCTGAGCTGCGGGAACTTCTCGACCAGGCGATCCTGCGGATGATTGGCCGGGATGTCGTGCTTCGAGACGGTGAACGCCGGCCGCTTGGGCCAGGCGTCGAGCATCTTGTTCGGTCCCGCCAGCGCGGACTCAGCGACCGTGGCCGAAACTGTCGCGCCCGCGCCCGCACCCCACGCAAACAGGCCGGCCATCAGGCCGACCAGAGAGCCAGCCAGCCATACGCCGGCCCGGGTCCGTACGCCGGCGAGCTGACACGCCAGCGCACCGCCGCCGAGCGCGGCCAACGCGGCAAGCGTCAGGAAAGCCACGCTCCAGGCGGGCGAGCCGAATGCGACGATGCTGATCGCCAATCCCGCGAGCCAGCCGGTGACGGCGGCGACGGCCGGGAGCCAGCGGGGGCGGGCGATGTGTCGGGCGGTCCACGCGCCCAACGAGTCATTCAGGAAGGATTCGGGCGCGGCCGACGACCGCCCGTGCAGGTAGTTGTCGAGCGCATCGGCGAGTGCGCCGGCCGTGCCGAACGTCCGCCGGGGATCGGCCGCCGTCGCCCGGGCAGCGATCGCAATCAACTCCGGATTCAGCGGCTCCTGTCGCTGACGGATCAACTCGAAGGTCAGCCGGCCGAGCGCGGCGACATCATCGGCCACTTCACCGACCGCGGGCAGGTTCAACCCGAAGTCGAGGACGTTGGTCGTGCCGTCCGAATGGGTCAGGATGTTCGTAGATTTGATGCCGCCGTGCAGGACGCCGGCCAGGTGCGCGCGGTGAACGGCCCGGGCGGCCGCGACGAGTCGCTCCAGAACTAGTCCGAGCTCGGGCGGCTTGGCCAACCCGAATGCTTCGCCGCGGTTGTAGACATCGATCGGCACGCCGGTAACATGGGCCCGGGCCTGAAACGCCCGGCCGTCGGAGGTCGTCCCCCGACCGAACACCGGCGCGACACCGGGTACGCGCAGGTGCGACGCACGGTCGAGATTGGTGCCGTAGCGGTGATGGGCCCGGGGGTCCGCAAAATGGCGGGCCGGGAGGATGCGCAGGACCACGGTTTCCGAGGAGCCGCGCGGCGATCCGGTAAACGTGCCGCGGAAGATCTCCCGCGCACCGGTGTAGCCCGGAAACAGCTCCGTACTGCGGGCAGGACCGAGGCCGGCCGGCGGTAAAGAACTGTCGGTAGCGGGACGGGTGGGTGTCATCGGGTGAAAAACGCGGGGCTCCTCACCCGAAGCATAGCTCAAGGGGAGCGTGGCGGCGCGGGCGGAAGCCCGGCGCGGAAGACCTTGTAGTCGTCTCGGGTGCGGAGCCCGGCGAGGTCGGCATCGTTGTCGAGGTTCGCGACGAACTTCGGCTCGACGAAGAACCCGCGATCTTTGGCGACGATCAGGAGCTCGACCGCCCGTGCCGATCGGCGTTCGCGTTCGCCCCGCTCGGCCGCCAGTGAATAGATACATGCCGAATTGTAGATCGCCATCGCGGCAACCCGCGGGTCGGAGAGCCCCACCTCGATCTCGTCGAGCGATTGCACCACCTGACCGCCGCGAATGAGCTGCAACGCCCGGTGCGTGCGGTTGACGCCGAACTCCTCGGGCCGGCGGTCGGGGATCAACTGCCATTCGTTCGCGGCCTCGATGTGCCGGCCGAGCCGGTCGAGGGCCTTGGCCCGCCACATGCGCATCCGCGTGATGGCGACCACGACACGGTTCGACGCACCTTCGTGCTCGACGCGCTGCAGTAGCGGAATGACCCGATCGAAAAGGGCGATGTCCACGGTCGCGCCGCCGACGGCCATGCGGTTGTTGATCGACTCCGTCCACGAGAGAGCGTAACCCGCGTCGGCCGGGTGCATCAGCGCGAGCCGCTCGTACTGCGCGACAGCCGTGTCGAGCCACTTGCTGGCCTCAGCTGTCGACTTCGGGACGCCCGGCGTTTGCCGCGACCACATGTAATACAGCGTGCCCAGCTTCTGGGCCGACGCGGCGAGTTCTTCCCGCGGCGGCACGGCCTCCGGCGACTTCTCGACGAGCCGCGATGCCGTGTCGATGCTCATCTGGAGGTTCTTCTCGGCCTCTTCAAATTGGTGCAGGGCGAGCAGGCAGCCGCCGAGATTGGCCGACGCCGTCGCCAGTGCGAGTTGGGCGGTTGTTGATTCGGGGTTCTTGGCCGCGAGGTGATTGCGGAGCCGCAATGCCGCGCGGAATGCCGCGACCGCTTCCGCGTCCCGACCCAGGGCCTTGAGCGACGCGCCGTGGTTGTTGTAACCCTCGGCCAGTTCCGCGCTCGGGTCGTCGGCCTCGCGGTCGGCGAAGGCGCGGTTTTCGAGCACGATCAGCGCTTCGCCGAAGCACTTCTCGGCCTCGTCGAGCCGGTCGCGCTCCTTCGCGAGATACCCTTGGGCCGTGCGGATCCGGGCCCACTCGTGCCACGACTTGTCATCGAAGGTCAGATGCCGGCCACGGCTTTCCGCTTGGGCCAGCGCGCCCTCCGCCTCGGCATGCTGCCCGAGCCGGAGGTGAATCTCCCCCACCCGGCGAAACGCCCGCGCCACCCGCAACTGCGTCACCGGGTCGGAACCCGTCTCCGACGTGAATCGCGTGTAGTCGACGAGCAGATCACCGAGAAACTGTTTCTGTTCCGAAGACAGAGCCCGCGACTGGCGGAGCCACTGGTCCACCGCCTGCGACGTGGTGCGGTCTAGCGCGTCGAGCGTGTAGCGGACGGCGTTTTCCTTCTGGTCCCGTTCTTTCTGCACGACGACCAGACCGATGCCGAGCGCGACGAAGAACGTGAACCATAGCCCCGCGGCCGCGGCCACGAGTGTGCGGTTGTGGCGGACCCACCGGCCTACTCGCTCCGCGATCGGCGGCGGCGCGGCCGAGACCGGCTCGTCGGCGAGGTAATGCTCGATGTCTTCCGCCAGCGCGAGCGCCGACTGATACCGATCCGCCCGGTCCAACTTCATCGCCTTGACGCAGATTGCCGCCAGCGCGCGGGGCGTCTGCGGGTTGATCTGCCGCGGCGGCGGGAAATCGCCGACGATGATCCGTTTGTACGCGTTCGGCCAGGTCAGCTTCGGTAACGGCGACTGGCCGGTGAGGATGACGTAGAGCGTCGCGCCGAGGCTGTAGACGTCGCTGACCGGGCCGACCTGGTCCCACTGGCCGTTGGCCTGCTCCGGGCTCATGAACGCCGGGGTGCCCAGCGCGGAACCCATCTGCGTGCTGTCGGAGACCGACGAATCGCCCGGTCCCGGCTCGATCGAAATCTCGGGGTCGGAGCTACAGCCGTCGTTGGGATGAAATGTCCGGGCCAGGCCCCAGTCGGCCACCATCGCTTCGCCGTACGACCCTAGAAGGATGTTCGATGGCTTGATGTCGCGGTGAACGATGCTCTGGCTGTGAGCGTAGGCGACCGTCTGGCAGACGCTGACGAACCGTTGGAGCAATTTGCGGAAGAGCAGCCGTCGTTCGGCCGGGGTGATCTTGAGTTCGGGATTGAAGAAGTGGTTCACCGCGTCCTGCAGCGTGGTCCCCTGAATCAGCCGCATGGCGTAATACGGCCTGCCATCGGGATGCTTGCCGAGGGCGTAGACCGGGACGATGCCGGGGTGCTCGAGCCGTCCCGTAATCTCGGCCTCGCGGATAAACCGCGACCGGGCGAGTGGCCGCTCCGCGCTACGAGGCTTCAGCTCTTTCAGAGCGACATCCCGACCGATCTGAATGTCGTGCGCGACATACACGACGCCCTGGCCGCCGCTGGCAAACATGCGGATCGGCCGAAAGCGTGTGATCTGATCCGGCTCGGGCTCGGGAAGGTCTTGTACTGGGACGACAGGGTGCGACCGCGTCGGCGAATCCTGGGATTCACCGTCGGCACAGGGCCGGACAAACGTCAGGCTGGTCGGCGTCGGCGACCAGTTGACCGAAGCGGTAGCCACAATGAGCCCGAGGGGGGTGTCAGGGCAGTTGCGGACGATCTCCGCCCGCAATTCTGACCCAGCCTACCTTTATCCTCCAGATGGCGCGGTTTACGCACGATGCAAAGGCGGCAAACTTCGCCAGAATCAGTGCAGGCTACAGCGATTAGTCAAAATACAACAATATTAACGATTACACTGACTGTGCCGATTGAATCAATTGTTTCACCTGTTCGCACAGTTCGCTGGCTTCCGCGGCAGATCGCGCCTCGGCAATGACCCGAACGATGGGCTCGGTATTGCTCGCCCGGACGTGCAGCCAGGCGGTGGGCCAGCCGAGCCAGAGGCCGTCGGCCCGGTCTACGTGGGCTTCGGGCCATCGGCCGACGATGGCCGTGAAGAGCGCGGGCAGCCGCTCGCGGTCGAGCGGATACTTGTCCTTCCGGATCACATACCTAGGAAGTTCGCCGGCCAGCTCGTGCAGCGACTTGCCCGTCCGCGTCATGCCGCTGAGGATCAGGCCGATGCCGATAAACGGGTCGCGGACCCAGCCGACTCGGGGGTCGATCACGCCGCCGTTGCCCTCGCCCCCGACGAGCGCGTCTACCTCGCGCATCTTCGCAACGACGTTGGCTTCGCCGACAGCCGAGCGGTGACAAACCACGCCGGCGGCTTTCGCCACGTCTTCCGTGGCCCGCGACGTTGACAGGTTGATCACCACCGGCCCCCGGTCGTGAACCAGCCGCTCGCGGACGGCCAGCGCGAGCGTCAGCTCTTCGCTCAGGCACGTTCCCGTCTCGTCGATCAGCACCAGCCGGTCGGCATCCGGGTCGAGGACCGCGCCGATCGCGCCGGGCCGCGCCTTCACGAGTTGCTCGATGCCGCCGAGGTGCTTGGGCAGTGGCTCGGGTTCGTGCACGAAGTTGCCGTCCGGAACACACCCCACCTGCGACACCCGGCACCCGAACGCCTCCAGCAGTGCGAGCCCGAGCGTGCCGCCCGCGCCGCCGTTGGCATCGAGGACCACCGCAAATGTTCGAGCGCAGATCGGGCCGGCATCGATCAACTGCAACACCCGGTCGCGGTGCAGCAGCCAGGCGCGATCGTCACTCGTGAGATTAACGTTGGTCCGCCCTTCGGGCGGCACCATGTTGGAGTGGTACCGTTGTTCGACTGCCCGCCCACCGGCCGCGTCGAGGACCGCGCCGTCGGCCGCGAACAGTTTCAGGCCGTTGTAAGGCGATGGATTGTGGCTCGCGGTGACTTGAATTCCCCCGGCCAGCTTGCGATCCCGTACGAGTAGCCCCAGCGTGGGTGTCGGCACGATGCCGAAATCAACGACGTCGCCGCCGAGGCCTTCGATCACGGCCCGGGACAACTCCGCTCCAGACGGCCGGCTGTCGCGGCCAACTCCCACCGGTCCGGCAACGCCCATCCGGTAGGCCGCGGCGTATCGCCTCGCGACTTCCGGCGTCAGTTCGCTGCCCACGATCCCGCGGACGCCGGACACGCTGATGATCAAAGCCATCTCAGGCGCCCTCGGCCGGGAGGTTCAGGTCGCGGGCCGTGTAAAGTGGCTGGAAATCGTAGCCGGCGAGCTTTTCGCGTGCGCCTTGCAGGCGGTCGACGATACAAATGGCCCGCAGGACTTTCGCCCCGGCCTCCTCGGCCGCCCGGATCGCCTGCAAGCAGGATTCGCCAGTGGTCAGCACGTCATCCACGATCACGACGCGGTCGCCCGCATTCAGCCGACCCTCGACCTTGGCCTTGCTGCCGTGCTCCTTGGCCTGCTTGCGGACGAAGAAGCCCTCGAGGGTTTTGCCGGCCTGGTGGTAGCGGTATGCACAGGCGGCAGCCATCGGTAGAGCGCCGACTTCCAGGCCGCCGACCGCCTCGAATACGAGGTCGCTCGTGGCCCGGTACAGCATTTCGCCGAGCAGCGCGACCGCCTCGGCATGGAAGAGTACGAGTTTCGAGTTAATGTAATACTTGCTCTTCTTCCCCGACGCGAGCGTGAAGTCGCCGAAGGCGACGGCGCGGGAACGGAAGAGTTCGAGAAGTCGGTCGCGGACTGCGTCGGCCATCGCGGAACCTCGCGGGGATGCAGCTAGAATACGACCGGGGGGGAAACGGCGACATGGCGAAAGAACAGGCCTACACGGTGCCGGAGATTCAGGCGAAGCTCGCCGAACACGGCCTGACGAGCTGGACCTACGAAGACAATTGGATCCGGCGGAAGTTCACCACCGCCGGCTGGCCGGCCACGCTCTGCCTCGTCAACACCATCGGCTATCTCTGCGAGGCGGGCGACCACCACCCCGATCTCGTCGTCACCTATGCCAAGCTCTGGGTCAAGCTCCAGACCCACTCGGCCGGGGGGATCACCGACAAGGACTTTTTCCTGGCCCGGCAGATTGAAGACGTCGTGCTTTGGAAGCCGCCCGCGCCGCTCGGCCGGGGCGGCGAGAAGTGGGTCGAGGGCTGAGGCCCGCGCCACTGGCGGTTCCAGCCTGCGTCTGTAACCATTCGGCATGGACTCGGACAAATCACTCGAACAGCTCGCCGGCGAGGCCGACGCCCTGCGCACGCGGATCAACCGATTCCGCACCGCGCTGGGCCGGTTCTTCGTGGCCAAGCAGGAATTGATCGACCTCATGGTCGTCGCCGCCGTCGCCCAGGAGCCTTTGCTCCTCGTCGGCCCGCCCGGCACGGCCAAGAGCGACCTCGTTCTCAAGTTCAAAGACGCGCTCGGCCTCGCCGAGGGCGACTACTTCGAGTACATGCTCACGCGGTTCACCGAGCCGAGCGAGATCGTCGGCCCGATCGACATCAACCAGCTTCGCGAGGGGCGGTACGTCCGCCGGGAGCAGGGCAAGCTGCCGACCGCCCGGCTGGCGTTCCTCGACGAGATCTTCAAATCCAACTCGGCCATCCTGAACATCCTGCTCACGATCATCAACGAGCGGAAGTTCTACCAGGATGGCGTACCGCAGCCGGTCCGTCTGCAGGTGCTGTTTGCCGCGACCAACGAGATCCCCGAACAGGCCGAACTGGCCGCGCTGCGCGACCGCTTCGTGCTGAAGGCCGAGAGCCGGTCGGTCTCCGACGACTACTTCTCCGCGTTGATCGACAAGGGCCTGGAATCCGAGACATACCGCACGCTGAATCAGAAGCCGTGGGCCGAGGGGCTCTGCTCGCTCGACGATCTGACGACGGCCCACCGCTACATGACGCTCCTGTTCGCCCGCAAGCAGTCCGACCCGCGGGGCGAGGACCAGAACGACCGGTCCATCTACTTCCCCGCCGACGTGTTCCGGGAGTTTCAACGGCTGATCAAGACGCTCGTCCGCGAGGACAACATCTTCGTCAGCGACCGGAAGCTGGTCAAACTCTACAAGCTCCTCCGCGTCCGGGCCTGGCTCTTTTCGGGCGGCGCAGTCACCCGCGACGATCTGCGATTGCTCGCCTACCTGGGTGAGTCGCACCGCGAGATCGAGTTGCTCCGCGACAAGGTCCCGCTGCTGCTCGGAGATTGAGCCGTGCCACGACCGCGATACCTGAAGGCGGCGGAGTCGCACCTCGCGGGCTCCGACGCGGTGATGGCTAGCCTGGTGCCGCGCGTCGGCCGCTGCACCTTGAAGAACGCGCCGGACCTGTTCCCGGCGATGATCCGGATCATCATCTCCCAGCAGATCGCGACGAAGGCGGCCGACGCCATCTCGGCCCGGGTCGATGCGGCGTTCCCGCGGGGCGTCACGCCCCGAAACATCCTGAAATCGACGGATGAGAAGCTGCGCGGATGCGGGTTGTCCGGCCCGAAGCAGCGGGCCATGCGGGCGGTGGCCGAGGCATTTTCGTCGCGCGGTTTCCCGGCCGACCGGTTGCACCGCCTGCCCGACGACGAGGTGGCGGCAACGCTCTTGCCGATCAAGGGCGTCGGGCCGTGGACGGTGGATATGGTGTTGATGTTCGTACTGGCCCGGCCCGACGTTTTACCAGTCGGCGATTACGGACTGAAGCTGGCCGTGCGGGACTTGTATGAACTGCCCGACCTGCCCGACGCGGCCGAATTGACGCAGATCGCCGAGCCCTGGCGGCCGTACCGGACGATTGCAAGCTGGTATCTCTGGCGGAGCCGGGGCCCGGTGCCGCAGAGTTAGATCACGTCGCGGGGCCGCTGCTGACGAGCACGGCTGCAGGGCGGATGATCCGCTCGTGGATGCGGTAGCCGGCCGCACAGGCCTGGATCACGCTCCCGGCCGGGATCTCGGCATGCGGCTGCTGGGCCACCGCCTCATGCTCATTCGGATTGAGCACGGTCCCCGGCGCGACTTCGATCCGGGCCACGCCGTGCCGCTGGAGAATGTCGAGCAACTGCTTCTGCGTCCCGGCCACGCCCTGCATCAGCGGGCTGGTGTCGCCGGCGGCGGCGGCCAATGCGCGGTCGAGATTGTCGAGCGCGGGCAGCAGGTCGCCGACCAGCGCGCGGTTGAAATACTTCATCTCTTCGGCGCGCTCCTTGGCGGCCCGCTTCTGATAATTCTCGAACTCGGCCTGCTTCTCCTTCGCCATGGCCAGGTATTCGTCGCGCTGCCGTTCGACCTCGGCCAGCTTCGCGGCAATATCGTCGATCACAATCGGTTGCTGTTCGGGTTGCACGGGTGGATCCCTCGATCAATGCTGGTCGCGTCGCGGTGCGTCGCGGCCAGGTTTATTCCGACTCTTCCGGTACGAAGAAGCTCTTGATGCGCTCGAGAAACGATTTCCGTTCGGGCGAGACGTTCTTCTGGTCCAATTCCGCAAGTTCGCGGTAAAGCTCTTCCTGTCGCTTGGTCAGGCTGCGGGGCGTTTCGATGATCACCTGAACAAGCAGATCGCCACGCGAACCACCGTGAACGTCCGGCATGCCGCGCCGCGGAATCCGGTGGACGTCGCCCGACTGGGTGCCACGGGGCAGCGGCATCTGCGTCGGGCCGTCGAGCGTGGGCACATCGATTTCCGCGCCGAGGGCGGCCTGGCTGATCGTGACCGGCACCCGGCAGATGAGGTGGTTACCGTCACGCTGAAACATCTCGTTGTCGCGGACGCGAATCACGACGAGCAGGTCGCCGCGGGCCTGCCCCGGAGCGCCGGCCTCGCCCTCGCCGCCGTGGCGGACCTTGATGCCGTTGTCGACGCCGGGCGGAATGTTGATCTCGAGCGTGCGTTTGACCTGCACCCGGCCCTGGCCGTGGCAGGTGCCGCAGGGCTCGGTGATGATCTTGCCCCGGCCGCCGCAGCTCCGGCAGGGCTGCTGCATTCGGAAGAAGCCCTGCTGCATGATGACGACGCCGCGACCCCGGCACTGCTGGCACTGGGCGGTCTTCGAGCCCTTCTTCGCGCCCGAACCGGAGCAGTCGCCGCAGTTTTCTTCGCGCGGGATGGTGATGGTCTTCTTGCAGCCGCGATACGCTTCGACGAGGTCGAGTTCGACGGCCACCTGGATATGCCGGCCGCCCTGCCCGCCGCGCCCGCCTCCGCCGCCCCCGCCGAACATGTCGCCGAAGAAATTGCCGAACAGGTCGAAGACGTCCTGGGCCGAGTTGAAGTTAGGCCCCCCGCCGCCCTCCAGACCCGCGTGCCCGTAACGGTCGTAGCGGGCGCGCTTGTCGTCGTCGCGGAGGACTTCGTATGCCTCGGCCGCTTCCTTGAACTTGACCTCGGCCTCTTCGTCCCCGACGTTGCGGTCGGGGTGATGCTTCATCGCCAGCGAACGATACGCCTTGGTGATGACCTCGACCGAAGCGGTCTTCTCGACGCCGAGAACTTCGTAGTAGCAACGTTTACCCGACATCGGCTCTCAGCTTTCGGCTATCGGCTATCGGCCAGAAAATCAGAAACCAGACTTACCATTGTGATCCGTCAGCCGCCGAGGTCGGGGCTGAAACGCCATCGGCTATCGGCCTCGTCCTTACGATCTGGCCGATAGCCGATAGCGGATGGCGGAAAGCCGTTTACCGGATCGCTCCGGTCACCGCCTTCTTGCCGTCTTCGTCGTCGAGCTTGGTGATCATCACTTCCGTGGTGAGCATCAGGCCGGCGATGGAGGCCGCGTTGGTCAGGGCCGAGCGGGTGACCTTGGTCGGGTCGATCACGCCGGCTTTGAACATGTCTTCGTATTCACCGGTCGCGGCGTTGTAGCCGATCGTGGCGGACTTGGCGTTGCGGACCTCGTCGGCCACCACCGCGCCGTCGATGCCGCCGTTTTCGGCGATCGTGCGAATCGGCTTCTCGAGGGCCCGGGCGATGATTTCCGCGCCGAGCCGCTCGTCGCCCTTGAGCTTGTCGGCGAGCTTTTCCACCGCGTCGATGCAGCGGAGCAGGGCCACGCCGCCGCCGGGGACGATCCCCTCGGCCACGGCCGCGCGGGTCGCGTGCAGGGCGTCTTCGACCCGGCCCTTGGTCTGCTTCATCTCGGCTTCGGTGGCCGCCCCGACGCGGACGATGGCTACGCCTCCGGTCAGCTTCGCAAGCCGCTCGCTGAACTTTTCGCGGTCGTATTCGCTATCGGACTGGTCCATCTGCGTGCGAATCTGGGCGATCCGCTTTTCGATGTCGCCCTTCTTGCCCGCGCCGTTGACGATCGTGGTGTTTTCCTTCTCGACTGTGATGCCCTTGGCCCGGCCGAGCTGTGCCAGTTCGACGTTCTCGAGCTTCGTGCCCAGGTCTTCACTGAAGAAGGTGCCGCCCGTCAGCGTGGCGATGTCGCCCAGCATGGCCTTACGGCGGTCGCCGAAGCCCGGGGCCTTCACGGCGCACACGTTGAGCAGGCCGCGGAGCTTGTTGACCACCAGCATCGCGAGCGCTTCGCTCTCCACGTCCTCGGCGATGATGAGCAGCGGCTTGGAGGCCGCGGCGATCTTCTCGAGGAGGGGCAGCAGGTCGCGGACGTTGTTGATCTTCTTCTCGTGGATCAGGATGTAGGCGTCTTCGAGTTCCGCCTTCATCTCCGTCGGGTTAGTGACGAAGTACGGCGAGACGTAGCCCTTGTCGAACTGCATGCCTTCGACGAACTCGAGCACGGTTTCGGAGGTCTTACCTTCCTCGACGGTGATCACGCCGTCCTTGCCGACCTTGTCGAAGGCGTCGGCCATCAGCTTGCCGATCTTCGGGTCGTTGTTCGCCGAGATGGCGGCGACCTGCTCCATCTCTTCCTTCTTGGTCAGCCGCTTGGTCATCTCTTCGAGCTTTGCGCTGACGGCGTCGACGGCCTTGTCGATGCCGCGCTTGATCGACATCGGGTTGGCCCCGACGGTGATGCTGCGGAGGCCTTCCTGGTAGATCGCCAGGCCGAGGATGGTGGCCGTAGTGGTGCCGTCGCCGGCAATGTCGCTGGTCTTCTGCGCGACGGCATTGACCAGCTTCGCGCCCATGTTTTCAAACGGGTCCTGGAGGTCGATTTCCTTGGACACCGTCACGCCGTCCTTGGTGACCGTCGGGCCGCCGTAGGACTTGTCGATGATCACGTTGCGACCGGTCGGCCCGAGGGTCACGCCCACGGCCTTCGCCAGTTTCTCCGCACCGGCCAGCAGCTTCTTGCGGGCGTCGTCGGTATAGATCAATTGCTTAGCCATTGTTTCCTCTGCTTTCGGCTATCGGCTATCCGCTATCGGCCAGAATGATCGATGGCCTACGGGCGGTCGCCGGTCTTTTTTGAGTTCACAATCTGACTGCCGCCACCGTCTCCGAGCCCTCCTCCAGAAAATGGCTGCTGCCGATTCTGGCCGATTGCGGATAGCCGATAGCGGAAAGCTGTTACTTGACCACTTTCGCCAGGATGTCCCCTTCGCGGAGGATCTTGAGTTCGCGGCCGTCGACTTCGACTTCACTGCCGCTGTATTTGCCGTAGAGCACTTCGTCGCCGACCTTCACGTTCAACGTGAGCCGGCCGCCGTCGTCCTTCAACTTGCCCGGGCCGGCCGCCAGCACCCGGCCACGCTGCGGCTTCTGCTTCGCGGTGTCGGGGAGCAGGATACCGCCCGTGGTCTTCTCTTCCGCTTCCAGCGGCTCCACCACGACACGGTCATCGAGAGGACGGACTTTAAGTTCAACGTTCTTGGCCATGACCTGATATCTCCGGAATGTTCAATTTTGGATTTTCGATTTTGGATTTGCGATTGCCGACCCGCGACCTGCGATTCGGACTGGCGAGCCAATCCAAAATCGCAAATCGCAAATCAAAAATCACATCATTCCTTCCATGCCACCCATTCCGCCCATCCCCATGCCGCCCATGCCACCCATACCGCCCATGCCACCGCCGTGGTCGTGGTGGTCGGCGCCGCCGGCCTTCTTCTTCTCCGGGATGTCGGCGATCAGGGATTCGGTGGTGAGCAACAGGCAGGCGACGCTGGCCCCGTTCTGCAGGGCCGAGCGGGTCACCTTCACCGGGTCGACGATGCCTTCCTTGCGGAGGTCGACGAATTCGCCGGTGTTGGCGTCGTAGCCGTAGTTCTTGTCCTTCTGCTTCATGATCTTGTTGACGATCACGGTGCCGTCGACGCCCGCGTTCTGGGCGATCATCCGGCAGGGCATTTCGGAGGCCCGCTTGAGGACGCCCAGGCCGATGGCCTCGTCGCCTTCGTAGTCCTTCTCGAGCTTGTCGAGCACCTTGCGGGCGTGCAGCAGGGCCACGCCGCCGCCGGGGACGATCCCCTCGGCAATGGCCGCGCGGGTCGCGTGCAGCGAGTCGTCATAGAGCGCCTTGCGCTCCTTCATTTCCGTTTCGGTAGCGGCCCCGACCTTGACCTGGGCCACGCCGCCCGCCAGCTTCGCCAGCCGCTCCTGCAGCTTTTCGCGGTCGTAGTCGCTGTCGGTCTTCTCGAGCTCGCGGCGGATCATCTCGCAGCGGCCTTCGACGCCCTTCTTGTCGCCCGCGCCTTCGGTGATCGTGGTGTTTTCGCTGTCGATGATCACCCTCTTCGCCCGGCCGAGGTCGGCCAGCTTCACGCTGGTGATCTGGATGCCGAGGTCCTTGAAGATCGCCCGGCCGCCGGTCAGCGTCGCGATGTCTTCCAGCATGGCCTTCCGGCGGTCGCCGTAGCCCGGCGCCTTCACCGCACAGACCTGCAGGATGCCCTTGAGCTTGTTCAGCACCAGCGTCGCCAGCGCCTCGCCCTCGATGTCTTCGGCGATGATGAGCAGCGGGACCTTCTTCTTGCTCACTTCCTCGAGCAGCGGAATCAGGTCTTTCGCGTTCGAGATCTTCTCTTCGAAGATGAGGATGTACGGATTATCGAGCTCGGCCTTCACCGACTCGGGGTTCGTGACGAAGTGCGGACTGAGGAAGCCGCGGTCGAACTGCATGCCCTGCACGACCACTACGTCGGTCTCGGCCGTCTTGCCTTCCTCGATGGTGATCACGCCGTTGGTCGCGCCGACCTTCTTCATCGCCTCGGCCAGCTTCTTGCCGATCTCCGGGTCGTTGTTGGCGGCGATGGTGGCGACTTCGGCGATCTGCTTGGAGTCGGTCGGGTCGATCTTGTCGGCCAGCTTCTTCAGCTCGCCGACCATCGCCTCGACGCCGGCGGAGATCCCGCGGGCCACGGCCATCGGGTCCGCGCCGGCGGCCAAGGCCTTCAGCCCCTCCCGGTAGACGAACTCGGCCAGCACGGTCGCGGTCGTGGTGCCGTCGCCGGCCACGTCGCTCGTCTTGCTGGCCGCTTCCTTCACGAGTTGTGCGCCCATGTTCTCATAGGGGCACTTCAACTCGATCTCTTCCGCAACGCTCACGCCGTCCTTGGTCACCGTCGGGCTGCCCCAGCCCTTATCGAGCACCGCGTTCCGGCCCCGCGGCCCCAACGTGCTCCGCACCGCTCGGGCCAACTTGCTGACACCGGACAACAGCTTCTGACGGGCCTCGTCGGCGTAGGCCAGTTGCTTCGATCCCATTCCCGGACTCCTTGTGAGTTCAACTCGGATATGCGAGTGCGCCACCCGGGGCGCATGACATTCGTGCGTCTGACCACCCACTGTAGCAAAGGCCGTGCCGCCGATATCACAATCGTAAAATGATCTACTGCAATGCGTTACACCAACAACACCCCGTTGGACGACCTGCCAAGCTGGCAGCCCGGCACACGGTTTGTCACGCCGCGGGCCGCGCGTCGGGGCCCGGGCCCGCCAGCGACTTCGCCATCACCTGCGACTTTCGGCCGCCCTTCTCGTACTTCTCCCGCCGCTCGGCCGGCAGGTCTTCCGGCTGCCCGGCCCGGTAGCCGCACTTCTGCTGGAAGAAATTGAACGCCTGCGTGCTCAGGCAGAACAGCTCCCGGTACCCCAACCCCCGGGCGATCGTCTCGACATACTGAGCCAGCTTGCCGCCGATCGCCTGGCGCTCGTGCCGCGGGTCGACAAACAGGCACGCCAGCTCCGCCTTCTCGTCTTCCGGATACCGGTGCAGCGCGACGCACGCCACCACGTCGCGGTCGACCTCGAACACGTAGAAGTCGTCGATCTGCC
>JAIBBI010000271.1 GCA_019694755.1 Gemmataceae bacterium | reverse complement strand
TTTCTCCTCCAACGAGATGATGACCATTGCCGCCGCCCGCGCGCTCTCCAACAGCGACGTCTGCTTCGTCGGCATCGGCGCGCCCTCGGCTGCCTGCAACGTCGCCCGCCTGACGCATGCGCCCGACATCACCCTGATCTACGAGAGCGGAACGATCGGAACCAAGCCGGACGTGCTGCCGCTCTCGATCGGCGACGGCGAACTCTGCGAGACCGCGGTGACCACCGTCTCGGTGCCCGAGATGTTCCGATACTGGCTGCAGGGCGGCCGCATCACCATCGGCTTTTTGGGCGCCGCCCAGCTCGATCGCTTCGGCAACATCAACACCACGGTCATCGGCGACTACCACCATCCAAAGACCCGCCTTCCGGGCGGCGGCGGCGCGCCGGAGATCGCCACGTCCTGCGGCGAGATCTACATCACCATGGTGCAGTCGAAGCGTGGAATGGTCGACAAGATCGACTTCTTCACCTCCTTCGGCCACGGCGATGGCGGCGATCACCGCGAGCGGCTCGGCATCACCACCAAGGGACCGACGCTCCTGATCACCGACCTCGCGATCTGGAAGCCCGATCCGGTCACCAGGGAATTCACGGTCGTCTCGCTCCATCCCGGCGTCACCCGCGAACAGGTCCAGGAGACCTGCGGCTGGCCGGTGAAATATGCCGAGACGTTGGCGGAGACCCCGGCGCCGACCGAGCTCGAGCTCTCGACGCTGCGCGACCTCAGGGCCCGCGCCGACGCCGCCCACAAGCGCTGACGGTTGAAGGAACTCCGGGCGGGCGGCGCGCGTTCCAGCCAGCCGCCCCCCGGAGTTGCCGCCATGAACGCCCTCTTCTCGAAATTCTCCAATGCCGTCGCAACCGCGACGGGCAAGCCCGTGACCTTCGTCGTCGCCGTCCTCCTCGTGCTTGTCTGGGCGGTATCGGGACCCTTCTTCGGCTTCTCCGAAGTCTGGCAGCTGGTGATCAATACCAGCACCACGATCATCACATTCCTGATGATCTTCGTGCTGCAGAACAGCCAGAATCGCGACGGCAAGGCGCTGCAGGCCAAGCTCGACGAACTGATCCTCACCAACCGCGACGCCCAGAACAAGTTCATCGGCATCGAGCGTCTCGACGAGGACGAACTCAGGGAACTGCGCCGATTGCTCGACGAGAAGGCCTGTGACGAAGGCAGCGACGACGATCTCAATTCCAGCCTTCGGGACGCGCGGGACAAGCTGCACGCGGTGACCGAAGCGCGCGCGGCCGAATAGAGCCCCATGCCGGTCCCCCCTTCCGACACACTGCCGGCGGGCCTCGTCTACGCCGCTGATATCGAAAGCGGGATCCGTCGCGTCCGCACCGAGGACGGCTTCGCCTATGTCACCGCCGCTGGTCGAACACTCGCCAATCCCCGCGATCTCGCGCGGATCGCGGCGCTCGCCATTCCTCCCGCTTACGAGGACGTGCTGATCGCCCGCGACCCGAACGCCCACCTCCAGGCGGTCGGCCGCGATGCGCGCGGGCGCAAGCAGTACCGCTACCACCCGGACTGGGCCACCCATCGCGGCGAGACGAAGTTCTCGTTGCTCTCGGAGTTCGCGGCCGCGCTGCCATCCATCCGCGAGACTGTCGACGCCGACCTGCGGCGTCGCAATCCGGAGCGGGCGAAGGCACTGGCCACCGTCGTCTGGCTGCTCGACAATCTCTTCATCCGCGTCGGCAACGAGACCTATGCGATCGAGAACGGATCCTACGGGCTCACCACGCTTCGCAATCGCCATGTCCGCTTCGAGGGGTCGGCAATCCATTTCCGCTTCAAGGGCAAGTCGGGCAAGGAATGGCGTCTCGACTACCGTGACCGTCGGATCGCCAATGCGATTCGCCGGCTCCAGGAACTTCCCGGTCAGCACCTTTTCCAGTATCTCGACGAGGAAGGCCGTCTTCAAGCCGTCCGGTCGCAAGACGTCAATGCCTATATCCGGAACGCGAGCGGCGGCACCTTCACGTCACGACAGTTCCGCACCTGGGCCGCCACCCGGCTCGCCGCCGCCGCTCTCGCCCGGCTCGAGCCGGAAGCTTCGGTTCGGGGCCGCAAGCTGCAGGTGAATGCAGTGATCGACGACGTCGCGGGGCGCTTGATGAACACGCGCGCCGTTTGCCGGGCTTCCTATATCCACCCGCGGGTCTTCGAGGATTTCGAGAGCGGTATGCTGGGCAGCCTTCGGTCGCTCCGCCTGTCGCCACGGGCGGGGGCGGCAAACTGGATGGACGATGACGAGCGTCGCGTGATGAAGTGGCTTTCGGCGTGAGGGGCCGCCCGTCAAGCGCGTGAGGCCCGCTATCTGGGGGTGACCCATGCAACAAGCCCCCCGCCGGGGGCGGAGGGCTTCGATCTCGCCCGCCTAGCCCATGTCAATGAGCGTTCGACGGCGGCTTGTGGCAGCCGGTCACCGTCGTGATGGTGATCGAGACCGGATCGCTCGCCGGGAAGGAATCGTAGAGGCCGGCATCGAGCTGTTCCTCCATTACCTCGGCATCTCCGAGGGAGCGGGCGCTTCGGCGGTGGACCGCCTGTTCATAGGCCTCGCTGCCGGGCTCCGCTTCCCCGCCCTCGAGCGAGGCGACTTCTCCCAACAGCTCGCGGGCCTTTTCGACCGCGTTGACGCGGTTGAGCATGCTGTCCTCATCCTGGCGCAGCATGACGGAAATGACGTCGCCCGACTTGCCGATGAACTCCACGGTGAAGCCCTGCTTGCCACCCATTTCCGGATGAACGAGCGTTTCGAAGTTCTGCATGTCCACTACTCCTTCGTTGGCACACCCGCGGTAAACGGGTCCGAAGCCCCGTGGTTCCGGCCGGAGAAAGACCATTTCATTGGAACTTTTCGCCTGTCAGTGCTTTCCGGCACTATTTCGAAAGGAGCATTCGATGGTGTTCAAGCCCCAGACATTTCATGAAATTCCGCCGCAGTCGGAGATGGACGACCCCACCGAAGCGGTGCTGGAATCCGACATCGCCGCGGCTCTCGCCCGGGCGGGTTTTATCGATTCGAGCCGCATTTCCGTCGCCGTGACCGGCGATCGCGTGGTGTTGTCGGGTGATGTGGGAAGCGAGGCCGAGATCGCCGCAGCAACAGAGGTGGCACGCGCGGTGGAGGGGGTGGGAGCCGTCGAAAACCGTCTCGCGGTGCAACGCGGGACAACTTGAGACGAGGGCCCGGACCGGATGAAGTGATGCAAGAGGCCCGGCGCGGGATGCGCCGGACCTCTCTTCTTTTCAGTTGCGGGCGACGATCAGGACGTCAGGTAGAGGGTCTCTTCGTCGTCGCGCTGACGGCC
>JAIBBI010000270.1 GCA_019694755.1 Gemmataceae bacterium | reverse complement strand
CGCCGAAGCCGTCGACCGCGACTTCCTGCACCGTCGCCTGGCGGCGGGTGTAGCCGGGCGTGTCGACGTTCGACACGTTGTTCGAGATGACCTGGATCTGGGCCTGCGTGGTGCGCAGGCCGGACAGGGCATTCGTGAGGGCGCTACTCAGACTCATGACGACACCGTCGGCCCTTCAGCCGAGCCCGGGTTCACCGGATGATGTTGAGGACATCCTGCAGCATCTGCTGCGAGGTCGTGACCACGCGGGTGTTCGCCGAATAGGCCTGCTGGGTGACGATCATCTTGGAGAACTCCTCCGCGATGTCGGTGTTCGAGCCCTCCACCGTGCCGCTGATGACGGACGTCGAAGACGGCGCATAGAGCGGCTGACCCGATTCCAGCGTCTCCTCGAAGGTGCCGCCGTCACGCCGCTTGAGCATGTTGTCGGCATTGAACTGGGCCACGGCGATCTGGGCGATCGAGGAGGTCTGGCCGTTCGAGTAGATCGCCTGGACGCGCCCCGCATCGTTGATGTTCAGCCGCAGCAGCGAGCCTGCCGCATAGCCATCCTGGTTCAGCGCCGTCGGCTTGTACTGCCCGCTGATGTCGGCGAACTGCGTCAGGCCGCCGGCGCCCGGCGCGAAGGCGATCGTGCCGAGGTTGGTGCCGTCGATGGTCATGGCGGAGATGTTGACGCTCGTCGCCGAGGTGAGCTGGCCCGAGGAGTTGAAGGTGAAGTTGGAGCCGGCGTTGGCCCACTTCACCTGCGTGCCCGTGGCGTTGGAGTTGGTCATGTAGAACAACTCCCAGGTGTCGGTGCCGCCGCTGGCGACGCTCGCCGACTTGCCCCAGCGCAGCTGCGCCGTGATGGCGTTTCCAAGCGGGTCGAACATGGTGACGCTGCCGCCCGAGATCGTCTGGTTGAGGAAGGAGGTCTCCTCGGCCGCCGTCACCGTGCCGGCGTTGCCGCGCGGGTCGACCGCGAATCCGGTCGCCGTGATGAGTTCGGAATTCGGCACCGTGCTGTCGTAGTTGGCGGTCTGCGGCAGGGCCGGAAGGTTGGCGCGATAGGTGATGGTCGTCGAGGCGCGCGCCGGCACCTGGTCGTTGGTGAATCGCAGCACGTCCGGCGCGCCGCCGACGATGGTGTCGGTGGTCGGATCCACCTGGTAGCCCACAAGGTAGTTGCCCGCCCCGTTGACGAGGAAGCCGTTCTTGTCGAGCTCGAAGTCGCCACGGCGGGTGTACAGGTTGGAGGCCGTGAACGTCGGCAGCCCGCCGACATAGTCGGCGCGGTCGCGCACGACGATGAACCCCTCGCCGCTGAGCGCGATGTTGGTGCCGACGCCCGTCGAGTTGAGCGGGCCGTCGATCGTGTTCGTCCCGCGTGAGAAGGCCGACACCGCGCCGCTCGACTGCTGGCGCACCGGCAGGTCGGGGACGAGGTCCTCGAAGCTCGTGTCGACGCGCTTGAAGCCCGTCGTCTGCGAGTTGGCGATGTTGCCCGAGATGTTCTCGAGCGCGTAGGACTGGGCCCTGAGCCCGGTCACGGCCGTGATCATCGCACCGAAGATACCCATGCGGCGAACCTTTCCTCGTTCGGCGGGCCGGCGCAGCACACGCGCCGGGCTCGCAAGAATTCGATGTTGCAACCGCAAGAGGTGTGCCAGCAAAATTTCCGTGCAATAACAATGAATTAACATCCGATTCACCACGCGATTCCGGAACTTTCGGCCCGTCTCGTCCGGCGAGCCGGCAAGAATTGCCGGCCGCGAAAGGCGGCGTTCAGCGAACCACGTTCAGCGTGTCCTGCAGCATCTGCTGGCTCGTCGAGATCACCCGCGTATTCGCGGCATAGGCCTGCTGGGTCACGATCATCTTCGAGAATTCCTCGGCGATGTCCGTGTTCGAGCCTTCCAGCGAGCCTGACTTGATGGACGTCGTGCCCGCCCCCCACAGCGGGTCGCCCGAGTCGATGGTGGCGGCGAAGGTCCCGCCGCTGCCGCGTTCCAGCATTTCGGGGGCACGGAACCGGGCGACGCCGATCTGGGCGAGGCCGCGCGCCAGGCCGTTGGTGTACCGGGCCATGATCCGCCCGTCGTCGCTGACGTAGAGGTTGTCGAAATCGCCCATCGCCGCGCCGTTCTGCTCGATCCGGTCGAGCTTCATCTCCCCCGACGCGTCGGCGAACTGCGTGACCTTCCCGACAAGGTCGAGGCTGACCGAGGAGGCGAGCCCGCGGGACGACAGATCGACGCCGACCCGCCCGGCGGGCGACGTCATCCGTCCGGCCGCGTCGAAGGTGACGGTTGCCGCGCGTGTCCAGCCCGCGAGGTCCACCGCGTCAGCCGGTGCCGTCTGGGCGTAGAGGCCCCAGGTGGAGCCGGATCCATCCTCCTGCGTCTTCGTCCATCGGAAGGAAACATCCACCGGGTTGCCGCGCGTGTCGAAGAGGGTGACGGACGGACCTGCGATCGAGTTCGTCGCGAGCGTCGCGGCGGAGGGAATCGTCGTGGGCGACACGGTCGCGGGCGGAGTGCCGCCGGCCTCGGTCCACACGTCGGAGCCCGGGTCGCCCGACACGGCGCGGGAGGTCGCAGGACGCGCCGGCACGTTCCCGGTGAACGAGAGGGAGGTCGTCTCCTGCGCCGGCATCCGCCCGGCCGCGACCTTGATGACCTCCGGCCGGCCGCCGATGACCGACCCCGTCGCCGGATCGAGAGGATGTCCGACCAGATACTGGCCAGCGCCGTTCACGAGATAGCCGCTCCGGTCGAGCGTGAAGTCGCCCCGGCGGGTGAAGAGCGTCGAGGCGGAAAAGGCCGGCTCGGCCGCGCTGCTCTCGATCCGCTCCCGCACAGCGATGAACCCGTCCCCGCTCAGCCCGAAATGCGTCGGCACGCGTGTCTCCGTGAGCGTTCCGGCGACACCGTTCGTGCCCCGGGAGAACGCCGCGACGGAGCCGCCGTTCTGTTGCCGCAGCGGCGCCGTCGACACCATGTCGGCAAATCCCGTGTCGACCCGCTTGTACCCGACGGTCTGCGCATTCGCGACGTTGGAGGAGATGTTGCCGAGGGCGGCCGACTGCGCCTGCAGACCCGTCACCGCATTTGTGAGCGCGTTGAAAATCGACATGGACAAGACATCCTTCTGGATGGAGCCCCGGCAACCCGGAGCGGAAACGCACGAATGAATGCCATCCCCGGCGCAAGCGGGGTGCCAGCCGAAACATCAATGAAATCAGGAGCTACAGCCGAGGCTTGCGGAAGAATGCGCCGGTTGTGGAGGCCTCACCGGGCAGGCTTTGCCGGGCCTTCCGTCGAGAACAGGATCGCGGCGACGTCGGTGATGGTAGGCGGCGGCCCCG
>JAIBBI010000269.1 GCA_019694755.1 Gemmataceae bacterium | reverse complement strand
GTGGTCGCCGACGACGAGTACTCAATACCGGCCAGTTGCCGGGCCAACTCGGGTTCCACGGCCTGCAGAAGCGACGCCGCGTGATACGCAGGCAGCGCCAGAATCACCGCATCGAACTCAACCGACCTCCCGGCGACGACGACATTCCACTTTCCAGTCGAAGTTCGACTCAGACGCTCGACGGGCCGATTCATCTCGATTCGAGACGAACCGACCTCCGAGGCCATCGAACCAAGCAGTTCCGACATTCCTCCCGGCAATGACACAAACAGCCCATACCGAGCGCCGCTCGTGTCTCCCGTCCGCTGCCGGCGCAGGGCCTTGAGTATGCTGCCATGTCGTCGCTCCATCTCTTCGAAGCGAGGAAACGTCGCCCGGAGGCTGAGGCGATCCAGGTCGCCCGTATAAATCCCGCCCACCATCGGCTGAATGATCCGCTCGTACGCCTCCTCGCCAAACCGCCGCCGCGCGAACGCTGCCACCGATTCCTCATTGCCATCCTGACGGGCGGCAATCCTGGGCTCCGCGAGCACCCGCTTCTTCCCCCGCCAGGTCAGCAGCGGCGTTTTCAGGAACGGACCGATCCGCGTCGGCGCAATAAGTTGAAATCCCGCCGGCGTGGGAACCGGTCGACCGTTCTGGAGCACGAATGACTGGCGAAACCTTGCATCCGTTGAAATCAGACGCTGTTCCAGCCCCAGCCTCCGGCACAGCGCCACACCAGCCGGCTTGTTTGTGATGAAGGAATCGGCTCCGCGTTCTACGACGTAGTCGCCGATCCGCTGCGTCGACACCAATCCGCCGGTCAACGAGGTGCTCTCAAACACCGTGAGTCCGATGGGCAGCCCGGCCTGTTTCGCAAGGTCGCCCGCCCGAATGGCGGCCGCCAGACCGCTGAAGCCGCCGCCGACGACGGCAATGCGGAACAGACTGTGATTCGGCAATTCAGGCATCTGCTCAGGATTGGGGTTCCAGAGGCGGCCCGCAAGCGGCAGGGACAGTAGGAAACCGACTTCCCGAGGCGTAGAATCATGTTGCACACCTCAGGCCCGGCCCCGACCACAGCGATCGGGCCGCCACACGCCTGTCAGACTCGACCTGCCCACTGGACCTTCCTGCCATGCTTCGCACAATTCTCGTTCTTGCGGCCGTCGCCGCCGCCTCTTTCGCCGCCGTCGCCGATGAGGCCAAGCCCCAGATCAAAAGCCAGATGCCATCGCCGCTCAGCTACACCATGAAGTCCCTCGATGGGCAAGACGTCGATCTCTCCAAGTACAAGGGGAAGGTGGTCCTCGTCGTCAACGTCGCCAGCGAATGCGGACTCACCGGCCAGTACAAGCCCCTGCAGCGGCTGCACGAGAAGTACAAGGACCAGGGCTTCGTCGTGCTCGGATTTCCCTGTAATCAGTTCGGAAGCCAGGAACCCGGCAGCGCCGAAGAGATCAAGACCTTCTGCACAAAGAATTACGGTGTGACCTTTGACATGTTCTCCAAGGTCGACGTCAACGGCGACAACGCGGCCCCGCTGTACAAGACTCTCACCGCGACGGCGACCAAACCGGCTGGCCCGGGCAAGATCAGCTGGAACTTCGAGAAGTTCCTGATCGGCCGTGATGGACAGGTTGTGGCTCGCTTCAATCCCCGGACTGAGCCGAGCGACGAGCAGGTGGTCACCGCCATTGAGTCAGAGCTGGCCAAAAAGTAACGCTGTCTCGGGAATGGGCTCTCGCGACTGACGGGCACAGGCAGTCGCGAGCGACCGGGTTTGTCGGACGATTGCCTCAGGAGCCGCTATGCGGGTCGCTCTCGCTGTCGCTGCGCTGTTCGGCCTTTTTTCCTTCGCGTCGGCCGACGAGCCTCCGGCGAGTCGCAACCGGTTCAAGCAGGACCTCGCCGGCTCGGAGGAGGTCGAAAAGTTCATCCGCTCCTTCGAAGGCAAAGGAGCCATCGGCGACGACTCATCGCCGACGCCCGCTTCCGAAGCCATCGAAAAGTTTCAGGTCGCCGACGGGCTGGCCATCGATCTCATCGCGTCGGAGCCCGATGTCGCCCAGCCACTGTACATGAGCTTCGATGCTCGGGGCCGCATGTGGGTCGTGCAGTACCTGCAGTATCCATTTCCCGCGGGTTTGAAAGTCGTCCGCTACGACCAGTACCTGCGAGCCGTCTTCGACAAGGTTCCCGAGCCGCCGCCGCATGGCACGCCCGGCGCCGACAGGATCACAGTCTTTGAGGACACCAACGGCGACGGCCGATATGACGCGCATAAGGATGTCATTACAGGACTGAACATTGCGACCGCAGTCGTGACGGGACGCGGAGGCATCTGGGTCCTCAATCCGCCGTACCTTCTCTTCTATCCGGATACCAACGGCGACGACGTCCCCGATGCTGCTCCCGAGGTCCACCTCTCCGGCTTCGGCCTTGAAGACACGCACTCCGTCGCCAACAGCATGGCCTGGGGTCCTGATGGCTGGCTCTATGCCGCCAACGGCAGCACCACCACCGGCCGCGTCTCGTCCGCTGTCTCAAAAAATGTCGCGTTTCAGGGGCAATGCATCTGGCGGTACCATCCCGTTACCAGGGTGTTCGAAATCTTTGCCGAAGGCGGCGGCAACACGTTCTCGACGGAGTTCGATTCCAAAGGCCGGCTGTTCTCGGGCACGAACGGCGGCGGCACCCGCGGCATGTTCTACCCGCAGGGGAGCTACGGTGTGAAAAACTGGGCCAAGCACGGCCCGCTGACGAATCCATATGCGTTCGGCTTCTTCCAGCACATGCGTCACGAGGGCGACGATGTGCGATTCCCGCAGACTTTCTGCATCAACGAGGGAACCTCGCTGCCGGAGCCCTATCGCGGACGCATTATCGCCGCCAACGCACTTTTCAACAGGGTCTGGGCCAGCGATCTGATGTCCGATGGCTCGACCTATCGCACCCGCGATCTTCCTCCGCCGATCACCACTCCCGATAAGTGGTTCCGGCCCGTCGATGTGAAGGTCGGTCCCGACGGCGCCGTCTACCTCGCCGATTGGTACGACACTCGCCTGACGCACGTTGACCCGCGCGACAACTGGCACAAAACAAGCGGCCGCATCTACCGTCTCCGCGGCAAAGACCTCGGTCCAGGACCGACCGATCTCTCAAAAGCGAATGACAAGGAGCTGATCCTGCTGCTGACGCATCCCAATAAGTGGCAGCGATTCACCGCCGTGCGTCTCCTCGGCGAGCGGGCCAACGAGGAGTCGCGGCAGACCCTGGTCTCGACGGCCAATCGCAACGAGGCCGGCGCTCTCGAAGCACTCTGGGCCCTCAACTGGCGAGGCTGGCTCAAGGAAGAACTCGCCCGAAACTTGTTGGACCACCC
>JAIBBI010000268.1 GCA_019694755.1 Gemmataceae bacterium | reverse complement strand
CCGCCGCCGCGGCGGCCGCTACGCCGTGGTCACCATGTGCATCGGCGGCGGCATGGGCGCCGCGGGCCTCTTCGAAGCCATCCGCTGACCGCGCGCGGCCTACCCCCTGGTTCGCCCTCCGGGGCGAATCAGGGGGCTTTGGGGGATATCCCGAGGAGGGTCGGACCTGCGCGTTGACGGGCAGGCCTTAGCCGTCTTCGGGCAGCGGAGCGTCGAAATCATCACGGGTCGTCGCGGCCCCACTGTGGAGCCCCGGTCGACGACCGGTACGGCCCGGCGGCGTAGACGCATTCGCCGCCTCGGATGGCCCCTGAACCCTGATTTGATAGGCGACGCGCAGCGCGTAGCTGGCCAGCCGGAGACGCTCCTCCGTCGAGAGCTTGTCGACGAGCAGCTGCAGGTCTGTCGCCTTGAGGTGGTCATTGCACATCGGCAATCCCATTCGGGTTTGGCGTCACGCCACCTACTGTGTTCGCTGCGCCGGTCGAATCTCGAAGCACTGGCGCGTACGGTAGAAGCAGACGTCGAACTCCAGGAAGAAGTTGGTCTGGCCGAGAATGACGGGGACGGTGTCTACGCTGGCCCAGGCAAAAGCCAGACGAACAGGGGCGAAAGAGCCCACAACCGCCGAGACCAGAACTGCCCGCGCATCAGCGATGGCGAGATTCCCGCTGAGTTTCACCGAGGTGGTCTGTCGCTCCCACACGAATCCGAGTTGGACGCCGACCGCATACGGCAGCACGTTGACCGCGGCACCGGTGTCGAGCAGTCCGGCCACCGCCACGGATTGCGCCCCCACAAGCGTCAATGGCAACATCGGGGAGAGACTCGCGGCACCCCGCTCGGCCTCTCGCGCAACGAATGGATACTGCTGTCCCGGCATTGTCCCCTCGGCTGCCGCTACTCCGAGCGCAGCGCCTCCAGAAGCGTCTCAGCCGCTGTGAAGGCCTGGTCTGGTGACCATACGGCATACTCCCTCCCCGCCTCAAGCGGAGGAGAAGCCTCAGCTTCCGCTATTTCCTGCGCCAGAAACTGGATCAGCCGGAGCTTATCCGCCCGAGGTAGCGAGTGGATGTTCGGCAGGAGTTCGACCAGTGACATGACAATACTCCTCGGGTGACTCTTACGCCGGAAGGTCCCATGCCGCAAGCCCTCATCACGCCCCGCGGCACCGTCTTGCGGGCCCAACATTGCCCCAACTCGCCGGTGGGCGCTGCAGCAAGGCCCCGCCGCACTTGCGTGCGCCTTATGTCCGACGATGCGCACGAATCACGGCATCGACGCCGCTGCCCGCGACCTTACGCGGACGCTCCTCTGCGACGACCATCTCCCACACCTCGGGGTTGAGCGCCGCAACCGCCGCTTCAACCGACACCTGCGACTGCTTTGCCGCGGCGGTGACAGCGCCCGTAGCGGGATCGATCGGCCGATGTCCAATCAGCAACAGCGTCCCTCCCGGCGCGACGCCGTCGGCCAGCCGACGCACCATGGCCTCCACCGATCCGGCCACGTGCACGTACAAGCACACGACGAGGTCGTAACGA
This sequence comes from Gemmataceae bacterium, assembly GCA_019694755.1. Lineage (GTDB taxonomy): Bacteria > Planctomycetota > Planctomycetia > Gemmatales > Gemmataceae > JAIBBI01. The sequence continues at coordinate 1,835 of JAIBBI010000268.1, read as the reverse complement.
CCTGTCTCCACCGTCCAGGTTGCGATGTCGCCCTCGAACCAGTCGATGCGCGCGGCAACGTCGGCCCCCGCGGCCTCGGCCATCGATCGCCCCTGCGCCAGCGCCGCCGGGGAGAAGTCTACCGCCGTGACCTGCCAGCCGTGCGCGGCCAGCCAGAGTGTGTCGGCGCCATGCCCACAACCGGCATCCAGCGCGCGGCCCGGTGGAATGTCCGCGGCTTCGGCCATCAGATGCGCGTTGGGCGGACGGCGCGCGACCTTGTCGGCGTCCTCGCGCAGTGTCTTCGACCACAGTTGTTCCCAGAAGGTCTGATCGAATCTTGTGTTGGTCATCGGACCACCGTGACATGTGACACCGTGTCGACCACCTTCCTTCTGTCACACGCGTAGAGGTCGGCGCCGCTGAATGGATTCAGTTCGAGCACGTGCAGGTCACCATCGGACTCGCATACATCGAGCACATAGACGGCCTCGGGCGGGTTCAACTCCCGCGCGACCTCTGCCGCGAAACGCCAGGGCGCACCGTCTGGCGCGTCCATCAACGACGCTCTCCGCTCCGCGACGTATGCGCTGCCCGCAACGACCTCACCGTCGACGACGACGTACCGCCACTCCCTGGTAATTCGCCGCACCGGCGCGACCACGACCGCCAGACTCTCGTCATCGTAGTAGAAACCATGGTCGAGCGCGCGAAGCGAGATCGCGTCGCGACGCAGCACGCGACCGCTGAAGGGCTTTAGAGGACTGTCAGGCCGCACGAAGACGGAATCCGCTGAGCCGAGCGAGGCCAGAACCCTATCGGGATGCGAGACGAGCTCCATCGCTGACACGACTTCCCAACGCCGATGCAACAACCAACGCGCCGCGTGCGGATACCACGACGCGCAACGGAACTCGTCTGTGTTGCAGAAGGCACCAGGCCGCCAGAGTCCGCGCCGAGCGACCGCGTCTGCGTTGCCGAGGCTTCCATGGAAGACGACGGCACGGTCATTCAGAGACGGCCAACGCTCACCCTGAAGCCATTCATCTTTCCAGAGCACCACTTGATGCTGAGCCGCCAGTACAGCGTCACGCATCGCGGTGTGGGTCTCGGGAAACACCTCGGCTTCGAGCACCCAGGTCACCGGGGTTGTTTCGTGGTCGCTCATCGTCAAAGGGCTCGCTCCTTTCCGGCTAACGGCCTACGGCTCTGCCGCCGCCGCGAGTGTCGCGAGCAGCGGTTGGGGGAAGCGGGATGGTCTGCACCTTAGACTTGTTGGGCGGCGTCATGTCGCGTCCGCTGTCGAGGCGCTTCTGAGCGCGATTTCGTGCCCGTCGGGATCACGAACCACCGCGAACGATCCGCCTGCATCTACCCGTAAGATGTCGGCTCCGATCTTCTTCAACGCATCCATGGCGTCGGACATGAGCGGCAATGCGGTTGTCAGCATTGGGGCCACTGAGGCGCTGCAGGCTCTGGAGTTTACGGCGGATGTGGTGCGGCCAAGTTTGCGAAGCTTTGTGCTGGATATGGACACTGGCGTAGTGAGCTTGTCATTCTCGGAAACCGTGCGCGTGTCGACGTTTGGGCTGCAGCATCTGCGCCTTGCGAATGCGGCTGCGGCGGGAGCTGTGGAGTACGGCCCGACCAGCGCAATCGTTGCGCCCATGATCAACAGCCCCGTGGTGAATGTGACACTGTCGCTTGACGACACGAACAACATCAAGGCGCTGCCCAGCCTGGCCACGTCACTGAGCAACACATACGTACAGATTGGAGAAGGTCTGATCCGCGATATGAGCAACAACAGTGTCGAGGAACTGGCTGCTCTCAATGCACTTGGAGTGAGCCGACTG
>JAIBBI010000267.1 GCA_019694755.1 Gemmataceae bacterium | reverse complement strand
GAGTTCCAGCGCGATGCTTCCGCCCCCGCTTCCGCCGAAGAGCGCGATGCGCTCTGCGTCGATCCCCGGCGTCTTCGCCAGCGCCTGAACCACCGCACGGACGTCCTCGATCGGACCGCGGGACTGCACGTCCTGCTCGTAGGTGCGGAACGTGGCCTGTGCCACCGCGTAACCGGCTGCCAGCATCCTCGTGATGACGGGATTCACCAGCAGCTGCCGCCGCAGCACGTCGTCCGGGAACCGCGTCAGGCCCCCGTGGATGAACACGATCGCGGGAAAAGTCCCCTCCTGTCCTGGCTTCCGCCAGAACGCCCGCACGGCCCGACCATCGGCGGCCTTCGCGTTGATCGCCTGGATGGGGCTCTGGGTCTCCGGAATCTCCACGGGCTTCACCCGCGAGGTCATCGGCCCCGCGCCGTCGCCTTCCATGCCGGCCGTGCGGTTGCGAGCCGGGGCGGCACTCTGCCGCGCGTGGGCCTCCGCCTCGGCGAACGTCAGGAAACCATCGCCATCCTTGTCCGCCGCCTCGAAGAACGGCGCCGAACCGGCCTCCTCGCGTGAGAGTTTGCCGTCGCCATTGCGGTCAAGTTGCTTGAACCGCTCCGCGAGAGCACCCCGGGGACCTTGGGTGTCCTGCGTGACGAGAGTCAGGGAGCCAAGAATCACGAAGAGGCTGACGATGGAGGCATTCACGGTTTGCTCTCCATGCTTCCTTTGAAAATCCAAGCGGCTGGGCCGGTGGCACCGGCGCCACGGGCGCCGGTCTGGTCAAAGCCACAGAAGTACCAGACACGCCCGGCTTCCTCGGGGAAAGGCGAGGGGCGGATGCTGCGGCAGCCGCGCAGGCCATATGGAGCGTTCGTCAGCGGGTTCTTCTCGTCCCAGATGCGCTGGTAGCGATAAGATCCGTCGGCGTAGCGAACGAGGTACCAGGAGCTCTTGCCGATCTCGTTGTTCTCGCCGCTGGGGTCGACGAGCCAGAGGCCGATCAGGTGGGCCTTCTCGCCGGTGTCGGGGTGCGTGACCGGCAGCATATCGTTGTAGGCGAAGGTGGAGACGCCGACGGGCCGGCCCCATTGCTTCGTCATGAAGTCGCGCACATTGAGCTCAACGGTCGCCTTGAAACCGTCGCGCGGGTCGATGCGTTCGATGACGGCGTCGCGCGTGTCCCAGGCGACGAGCAGCACGTCTCCCTTGCCATCCGGTGCGGGTACGGCGGTCATGCCACGCAGCTGGGCCGTGCGCAGCGAGCGACCCGGGTTCGCCGGGTCTTCCCATTCCTTGATCGGCACCCACTCCCAGTGTGCCTTCGGGCCGTCCACGCGGCGGAAGAGGCCGTGATCCTTGACCGGGCGCTCGGTGGTCATGCGCTCGTTACTCGCGATCGGGCCGTAGGCGACGCCGAAATACGCGATGCCATTCGCCTCTGCAGCGCAGAGGAAATTACCAACCAGCCCTTCGAGTTCCGGTTTGGCGTCCCACTTGATCAGGCCCGGTTCGCGGGCGTCATACACGCCGCGATAGAGCCGCCCCGTGGCCGAGCCGGCGAAGACGTGGTGCACGCCGGTCACGCGGTCCACGTGGTCGAACAACATGCGCGTCTCCTGCGAGTGATTCACCTTCTCCGGGTTCCAGACGTCGGTCGAAAGCACCGAAGTGACCCACTTGCCGGTGACGTCGTTGCGCGAGAGCACCATCACGCCCTTCGGCTGGAGCGAACGCCAGGCGCCCGTGCCGGCCACGAGCACGCTCACCGGCTGAGCGAGCTTCTTGCCGCTGCCATCCGTGGTGAAGCGGACCGAGCGAAGAATTGCAATCCGGTTGAACTCGGGCGGTCCCTGATAATCCACCGTCCACGACGCGCTGGCGGACTGCTTCACAAGAATCATCGGTTGCGTGTCGCCAATGCGCTTCGACTCCGGCATGTAGCTCGTGGCACAGAAAATCTTGCCGCCGTGAACTTCGAGTGCGTTGGCCTCGGTGGCCTTCGCGAGCGGGCTGTCCACTGGCTGACGAGCCGCGAAGTAATCGGTTGCAAACTGGAAATCGAGGAACGCGCGGTCGGCCGCCGGGTGCAGTTCCGGTTCCTTGCCGGTGACCGGTCGAGATCGACCACCCGCGGCTCCGGCCTGAATCAAGGACCTCGTCGCTTCCTCGATGGTCACGGTGCCTTCGCCGTTGGAGTCCATGGCCTTGAAACGATCTGCATTTGGAATCTCACGCGGCGTCAGCTTGCCGTCACCGTCGCGGTCAATGCGTCGGAAAAGGTCCTGCATTTGCTGGGGAATCTGTGTCCCATTGGGACGAGCCGCCACGGCGACCTCGGCCCTGGCCTCCGAGGGTGGGCCGACGAACTCCAGGATCAGTCCTCCCGGGCCTCGGACCATGAAGAGGCTCACGACCCCCCGATAGCTCCCCAGGGGCGACTCGAGCTTGACGTCTTCCGCCATGAGCGCATCGTGGAGCGCCTGAGTGTCGCGGACGTTGTGGGTGACGTAGCGGAAGCCGAGCACGTCCGGGATCTTCTGGGTGTCCGATTCGCGTTCGCCCCTCGGCGCCCAGCACTTGAAGACCGTTGCGCCTGTGGTGAACCGCAGTTCCTGCTCGCCAGGTAACACGCGGCTCTTCCCTTCCGGCAGCTCCTTCGCGCCGTAGACGGTCGTGAAGAACTCCCTTGCCCTGTCCAGGTCCGGGACAACGAGGCCGAGTTCCAGCTGTCGTTCCGCCCCTGGTTCCGACTCAACGAGATCGAACGCCGTGCCGTCGGTGTTGCGAGCGAGCGACCAGCGTGTCGAGCCATCTTGCGCCACGTCGGCGGCCTCGAAGCCGAGCCGTTTCAATCGCGCGACAATGTCGTCGAGCCGCTCGACGTGAATCGTCAGCACGCGCAGGCCGTTGCGGGCGGCGATGTCTCGCGGCAGCTTTGGGGGCGTCTCGTCGTAGACCCGGACCTTGATGTTGGATGGACCCGCATCGAACATCAACATCCGCATCGCCGGGCCCATCGCGTTGCCGCGCGGTTCGGATCGCCTTGCCAGCCCGATGCCGTCCGCAAAGAACCGCGCAGCCCCCTCGGCGTTGCTCGAGTTCAGGCAGACTTCCAGAGAGGGCCTGGAGAGGGACACGATTACACTCTCTGTTCCTGCTCCAGCACGCGGCGGCGTGGTTGCGGACGGCTCCGTGGCGCGTTGCGGAGTTCGCTGGCTCGAATAGAACGACTGGGCCTCCGCCATCGTCACGAATCCGTCGGCGTCCCTGTCCATCTGCTTGAGCAGCGGGCCGGGCAACTCCTCGGCGTCGATCTTGCCGTCGCCGTTCCGGTCGAGTTGCTGGAAGCGGGATTCCAGTGACGCCGCACCGGGTCGCGGATCCTGCTGGCCCAGGAGCATCCCGACCGTGAGTAGTGCGGCG
>JAIBBI010000109.1 GCA_019694755.1 Gemmataceae bacterium | reverse complement strand
GACTAAAAGTCAGCTTCGAGAGACTACGCCATGAAGTGGGAAGGTCGCCGGGAGAGTGACAACGTCGAGGACCGTCGCGGCACGGCCGTCAAGGCCGGTGCGGTGATGGGCGGCGGCGGCCTCATCATCCTGCTCATCGCCTATTTCCTGGGCATCGATCCCAACAAGATCGCGCCGCTCGTCGGCGGGGGCGGCGGGCCCGGCCCGGTCGAGAAGCGGCAGATCGACCCCGCGGAGGAGCAACTCGCCAAGTTCTCCCGCACCATCTTCGCCGACTGCGAAGACGTCTGGGAGGACCTTTTCAAACGCAACAACTTGCGGTATGAGAAGCCGGTCCTCGTGCTGTTCAGCGGCCGGGTCGAGAGCGCGTGCGGTCTGGCCAACTCGGCGGTCGGCCCGTTCTACTGCCCCGGCGACCGCAAGGTGTATATCGACCTGTCCTTCTACCAGGACATGCAGAAGAAGCTCAACGCGCCCGGCGAATTCGCCCGCGCCTACGTGCTGGCTCACGAAGTCGGGCACCACGTGCAGAACCTGCTCGGCTACTCCGACAAGGTGCAGCAGGCCCGCCAGACGCTCAGCAAACCCGAGGCGAACAAGATGTCGGTTCGGCTCGAACTGCAGGCCGACTTCCTCGCCGGAGTGTGGGCCCACCACGCCCAGAAGAAGTTCAACTTTCTCGAGAAGGGCGACGTCGAATCGGCCATGAACGCGGCCAACCAGATCGGCGACGACCGGCTCCAGAAGCAGGCCCAGGGCTACGTCGTCCCCGACGCTTTCACTCACGGCACCTCGAAGCAGCGGATGCGCTGGTTCAGCGAAGGGCTGAAGACGGGCGACCTGAGCAAATTGAAGATGTTGTTCGAAGTGCCCTACGACGACCTGTAGGATCGGCCGACCGGCCCAGACAAGGATGACAATGCAGGAATCTCCCGAGCTGCTCAGCGCGATCTATCGCCACTTCCGCGAATACTTCGATATGGCGGAGCGCAAGCGGCGGTGGTCGATCACCGAAGACATTCCCTGGGACAATTGCAACAAGTCGCTGCCGCCGGCCCTGGCCGACGTCGTCGAGACGTTTGTCGCCGTCGAGCTGTACCTGCCCGACTACCTCAGCAAGCTGATCCCGCAGGTCCGCAAGAACCGCGGCCGGGCGTGGATGCTGGCCAACTGGGGCTACGAAGAGTGCAAGCACTCGATGGCCCTCGAAGACTGGCTGCTTAAGTCCGGCCAGCGGTCCGAAGAGCAGATCACGGACATGCACGCCCGCGTGTTCGACCACGAGTGGAACCTGCCCTACGACAACGCGATGGGCATGCTGGCGTACACCACGCTCCAGGAGCTGGCCACGCGTATCCACTACACCCGTCTCCGCGACGAAGTGAAGCGGGCCGGCGGCTGCCCCGCGCTCGAGAAGGCCCTGACGCTGATCGCGACCGACGAGGCGGCCCATGCCGACTTCTTCCGCCGGCTGTTCGAGATCTACCTCCGCCACGACCGCGACGCCGCCGTGGAGCAGCTTCGCGAAGTGATCAACACCTTCAAGATGCCGGCCGTGCATATGTTGGCCGACTCCATGAAGCGCATGCACGACGTGCAGGACCTGAAGATCTTCACCGAGGAGATGTTCGTCAAGCAGGTGTACATCCCGGTCGTGACCAAGCTCGGCGTCGACCGCCGGGAATTGCGGCGGAAGAAGTTTCGCGAGCGCGTAGTGATGCAAGCCGGCACCGACCTGAAGCCGTAATCGCCGGGCCGCGCCCTTGGCACGTCGGGGGCGCGTCGGCTACATTCGCGGTATGCGTTTCCTTACACTCATACTTCTGGGGCTGGCCGGCGCGGCGCTCGTTGCCGCGGACACGCCACCCCCGGCCAAGCTCTCCACGCATCCCCTCGTCGCGGTGCAGGAGGGGACGCTGCCGATCATCATCTCCGCGCCACACGGTGGGTCGAAGGACGTGCCGGGTGCGACGCCGCGGACCGGCGAGGGGTTCGTGAAAGGACCGTCCGGCTTCTTCACCGGCCGGGACGGTGGCACGGAAGAACTGGCCCTCGCCATCGCCAAAGCCGTCGAGGCGCAACTGAAGGCCAAGCCGTACTACGTCGTGGCCCGGTCGCACCGCAAGTATGCCGATATGAACCGGCCGGTCGAGGTCGGCGTCGAGGGCCCGAAAGCCCGCCCGGTGTACGACGCGTACCACAGCCACCTCGCCCATTACTGCCGGGCCGTGCAGAAGGTGTACGGCCGGGGGTTGCTGATCGACGTTCACGGCCAGGGCACCGCGGCCGACACCATCTTCCGCGGCACCCAGAACGGCCGGACTGTCGAACTGCTGGTCAAGCGGTTTGGCGACAAAGCCCACAACGGGCCCGACAGCTTCTTCGGCCTACTCGACAAGGCCGGCTGCAAGACCTTCCCGCACGACGGCGCGAAGGAGCAGGCGGGCTTCACGGGCGGCTACATCGTCCAAACCTACGGCAGCCACGGCTCGTTCGGCATCGACGCGATGCAGCTCGAGTTCGGAGCCCAGTACCGGGCCAAGGAGAAGACCGAGGACACCGCCGCCAAGGTGACGAGTGCGATCGTCGAATACCGGAAGAAGTACCTGCCCGAATCGCCGACGGACAAGCAGTAGACGGTTGCGCCGGGGAGCCCCTGCCGGTTATTGTCTTAGACACATTCGAGGAATGACCTCCCGTGACATCGTCGCCGACCTGGATGAAGTGGGTCCTCCGCCTCGCCGGGGTGTACAACCTCGCGTGGGGCTTCTGGCTCCTGGCCGCCCCGTATGCGAGTTACCGGTACGGCGGGCTCGACACGCCGGCCTCGCCGCTCGTCAACGTGCCGGTCTGGCAGTGTCTCGGCATGGTGATCGGCGTCTACGGCATCGGCTACCTCATCGCTTCGATCAACCCGCTGCGGCACTGGCCCATCGTCCTCGTCGGCCTGCTCGGCAAGGTGTTCGGTCCGATCGGCTTCATCGCAAACGCAATGGCCGGCACCATTCCCTGGACCGGCTTTGCGACGATCGCCTGCAACGACATGATCTGGTGGATTCCGTTCGGCCTGATCCTCGGGCGGGTGTGGCGCGACTACTTTCACGATGCCGGCGAACCACCGGCCGAGTCGGTCGAGACCGCGCTGGCCCGGGCCACGACCTCCGCTGGCAAGACCCTCAAGGAAATGTCGCACGTGTCGCCGGTGCTACTCGTCTTCCTCCGGCACTTCGGGTGAACCTTCTGCCGGGAGGCGCTTTCCGACCTGGCAGCACGCCGGCGGGAGATCGAGGCCTCGGGCACGCAGTTGGCGTTGGCCCACCTTTCCGATGAACCGACGGCCGCGAAGTATCTCGCGAAGTACGGCCTCTCCGACGTGGCCCGCGTGGCCGACCCGGACCAGACGCTGTATCGGGCGTTCCAACTTCGCAGGGCGGGCTGGCGCGACGTACTCAACCTCGACGTGATGCGCCTCGGCTTCCACGCGGCCCGTCGCGGCTTCGTAAACCGGATGATCCCGCAGGGCGACGGCCTGCGGATGGGCGGCAGCTTTCTGATCGACCGCGGCCGGGTGGTCAGGGAGTTCCGCAACCGCCACGTCGCTGACCGACCCGACTACTGCGAAGTCGCCCGGCCGGTGGCCTGATCCCGTCCGCGGTCGGGCGGCCGTTCCGTTTCATTTCATTTCATTTCACACACCCCCGTTTCGTGTTCACCAGTTGGAACACCGTAATGCGCGGGAGCTTAAGGTGTTAATCGGTAGACTGTTGCGGTGATTTCGAGGGTCGGGAGTCGCGAATCGGGGATCGAGAAGACTGCCAATTCGACAGGTCGACGAGGATCGGGAATCGAGAATCTGTGCTCACCCCCGGTTCCTGCCGGCGACCCGGGCTTTTCGCGGTTCCTCCGCGTATCATCCCGGAGAGGCGCGGTGGCCGGCGGGAGCGACGACAACCCGGGCAAAAATGGTGCCTGTCCCCTTTTTGAGTGCGACATGAAGAATACAAGTCAGCACGACGAACGGATCGCGGCAATGGTCTTCGCGTCGGTGTATCCGCATTACGTCAGGAAGGTCGAGTCGAAGGGCCGGACGAAGGAGGAACTGCACGAGGTCATCAAGTGGCTGACGGGTTTCAACGAGAAGACGCTGATGAAACTCATCGCAGACGAAGTAACCTTCGAGCAGTTCTTCAAGAAAGCCAAGCTGAATCCCAACGCGCGGTTCATCACCGGCACAATCTGCGGTTACCGGGTCGAGGAAATCGAGAACCCGCTCACGCAGCAGGCCCGGTATCTGGACAAGCTGATCGACGAGCTGGCGAAAGGCCGGCCGATGGAGAAGATCCTGCGCACCGGCGAAGCCCCGGCCAAGCGAAGGCCGGGGCCGAAAGCCGGCTGATCGGGCGTCACACGCTCGACAGGAATCTCAGCCGGAATTGGATGAAGTCGCCGGCATCGACGGTTCCGTCGCCTTCGTAGTCGAAGTCGGACTTGGTGCCGAGAAAGGCGAGCCGGAAGGCCATGAAGTCGCTTGAGGAGACTGTCCCGTCGCCGTCGGCATCGCCGAAGAGACGGAAGAGGCCGTTGGTGGCCGGGTTGCCCACCATTACGTAGTCGTCACCCGTTGCACCATCGCCGTTGCCGTCGAGTGCGGTGCCGAGGGAGCTCACCGCGCCGGCGTTGACACGAAGGTTGTACCGGCCGTCCATGAGCGAATTGGCATGGGTGCTCGGCCCGTTGAACCGCATACGGTAACTGGTCGGGTCGCCATCCACGGGTTGAACATCCAGACCCACGGCCGTGCCGTTGGAGTGAGTCAGTACGAAAGCCGACGACGGCCCGCCGATGAACGTAACCGGGCGGCTGAAAGTGACCGTCAGGCTGCGGACCATGGATCGTTGAGCGGCGCCGTCGTTGATCTGGACGGCCGACACGGTCGTCGGAAGTTGCAGTTCGACCGCACCGATGTCCGTGGCGGGGCCCTGGGTGCGGAAGTAGTACGCGCCGCGCTGGTCGGTGGGGAGGGCGAGCGGGTTGACCCCCGCATCGATGAGCGGGCTGCCGGGTCCGGGCAGATAGGTCTGGCCGATCCCGCCGTTTGACGCGGCTGGTCCCAGCTTGAGGTCCACGCCGATCAGGTTGGAACCGAGGTCAATCAGGTTGGCGATGTCCGAGGTGTTGCCGATGGCCGAGTGATCAATCAACACGGCAGCCGAGTTGGCAAAAATGTCCGGGCCGTACTTGCCGATGTTGCTCGAGACGATCGTGCTTCGCAGCGTGACGGTCGATGCCCCGTCGATAACGCAGACGCCGCCGCCGCCCGCCTGAGCGAAGAAGGCCGGGCTGCCGGTGTTCCAAACGATGGTGCTGTTGTCGATGTTGACGGTGGCCTGCGGCGAGGCGACGAACAGTCCGCCACCGTTGTGCGCGCCACGATTATGGCCGAGGGTTACGTTGCGGAGATTGATGCCGTCCGGGGTGATCGCGCCGATGACGTAGATACCGCCGCCGGAGTAGCCGGAGGTGTTGGTAGTGATGCTGGTGTTGGTCACGAGCAGGCTACCGCCATCGACAGCGACGCCCGCGCCGCGGGAGCCGGTTGTATTGTCGGAGATCGCACTGTGCTCGATCGTCAGTTTCGAGGCGAGACCGCCGACCGCCCCGCCACCGCCGTCATGAGACGTCGCCGTGTTGCCATTGAGCAGGCTTCCGATGATAGTCAGAGGCGCAGTAGTCGCAAACACGGCTCCGCCGCGGCCGGCAGTGTTTTGAGAGAGCGTAGAGTTGGCGATGGTGAGTGAGCCGAACTGACTTGCCACCGCGCCGCCCCACGCGCCGGTGTTGGCCGGGAGAGTGGAATTCGACGCGAAGTTGCTGTTGGTAATGGTCACGTTGCCGGAGAGCATGACCGCGCCACCGCCGACGAGGGCGGTATTGAGTGTAAAGCTGCAGGCATCGATGGTCGCCCCGGTGCCGTTGCCGCCGACCGCGCCGCCCCGGCCGTGATAGTAGGTGTCGTTGGTCTTGCCGTAGGCCGAGTTACCGACGAAGGAACTACTGCTCAGCGTGAGGAATCCTGAACCGACACCCATACCGATCGCGCCGCCGGGGCCGAAGCTGTTGTTGCCGAGAAACTTGCAATGCGACACGGCAAGATCACCGTCGGCGGCGAAGATGGCCGAGCCGCCGCGAGCCTGGCCGGAGGTCGGTTCGTACGGGTCGGCTGATTGGCCGTTGACAAAGCCGATCCCCGAGACTGTCACCTTGTCGCCGTCCTGGCGCGAATCGACGTAGAAGATCCGCGTGGTCGCCTGGCCGTCGATCGTAAGCAGTTGGGATCCCGGTCCGACGATGGTCACGCCGTCACCGACGAGGAGCGACCCGGAATCCAGGGAGATCACTCGCTCGGACGCGAAGTACGCCGGGTCGAAGGTGATCGTGTCGGGGGTGCCGGGGTAGGCGTTGGCGAGGGCGAGCGCGTTCCGCAACGAGCCGGGGCCGGCGTCATTCGCGTTGGTCACAACATACTGTCCGGTGATCGCGACCTCAAACGTACCGAGCGGTCCCAGCGTCAAGGGCGAGTATTCGCTGGTGTCGTAGACCGAGCCGGCCTTCAGCACCACCGTGTACTGCCCGTTGTCGCTGGAGTCCCACGCGCCGCCGGGCGGGGCGAAGCTGAAGGTCGCGATCCGCGGTGTCCCGTCGGACAGATCGTTGACAGAGATCAGCGTCGGCACCGCAACGGTGAATCCGCTCGGTCCGATGACGGCGATGTCGCCGGTAGCGATCGTGTTGACGACGATTCCGTAGTCGTCGCGGAACGTGACGTTGAACTCCGTGAAAGCGGTCGTCGGTGCGTGAATGTCGACGAAGCTCGCGTGCGCCTGCGGGAAGGCCTGTTCGGTTTCGACCGCGCCCATGTCGACGGCGACGCCGAGGAGCCGGGGAAACCCGGGGCCGCGCTGGTCGTAGCTCACCCCGGCCGCCAACGAGCCTGCGGAGCGGACGGGGCTGTCCGGCCTCGGGAACATCGTCGGTGTCATGCCGCCGTTGAAGGCGAGGGGCGAGAGCTTCACATCCAGATTGGCGAGCGCCCCCGTGCCGGTGACGGTGCCGACGCCCAGGCTGCTTCCGAGCGCGCTGTTGGTCAGCTTGAGGCCGGTGGGCGATTGCGCATCCGGCGTGGCAGGGTGCTGGTTCCCGGCGAGGATGCTGCTTTCGAGTTCGACCGCGATCGCGGCATTAGCCGCGAGCGAAATGCCACCGCCGCCGCCACCGGCCGTGTTGTTGGCGATGGTCGCGGCCCGAATCCGCAAAGCGTGCGCGCCGGTCGCGGTGGTTTCCGTAATCCGGATGCCGCCGCCGAACCCGCCGGCCGAGTTGCCGGCCATGGTGACATTGCGAAGGCTCAGCACGTCGTCCGGCGCATCGGTCCAGCGTCGCATGAAGACGCCACCGCCGTCGGCCAGTGCGGTGTTTTCGACGATCGCGGACTCCTGCAACTTGAGGGTCGTGGTGTCATCGAGGTAGATGCCGCCACCGGAGCCTTTCGCGAAATTGCCCTGCACGTTGGTGCGGGTCAGGGTGATGCTGGCGGCTGACTCGGCGAAGATCGCGCCGCCGTGGGTGCCCAGGGCGCGGTTGTCGAGGAACCGGCTGTTGGTGATGTTGACCGGCGCGCCGATGGCGTAGAGCGCGCCGGCGTAGCCGCCGGCCGAGTTGTCGATGAACGTGCAATTGTCGATGGTCGTCGGGGAGATGGTGTTGAGCGCGCCGCCGTTCAGGCTGGCCCGATTGTCGCGGAAGGTCGTGCCTGTGATGCTGACCGTGCCGCCTGTCGCGGCGATGGCCCCGTAACCCCCGAAATGTTCGGCAAACAGGCAATTGGTGATGGTCAGGTTCGCGCCGAACGAGACAATGCCCGACGTTGCTCCGTAGCCGCGGGTGATCGCCATGTCGCTGAAGCTGATGGGGACGTTGCCGGCTTTCAGCTCGAAGCAGTTGTCGAGGAAGTTCCCGCTGATCTCCGTCTTGTTCGCGCCGGCCCCGACGACGGACAGGGCATCCGTCACTGGAATGCGGGTCTTCAGGGCGATCGTGCGTGGTACGCCGAATACCGCGGGGTCGAAGTTGATGCTGTCCGCGCCCGGCGTCGCGTTCGCGGTCAAAACCGCTTGCCGGAGGCTGCCCGGGCCGGCGTCGAGGATGTTCGTCACGGTCAGGACCGCGGGAAGTTCGCGACGTTCGAGGCTGTTCAGCCAGAGCTTGGTGCGCACGGAAGGGCCCTTTCGGAATAGACGCCGGCGGCCCGATTCGAACCGCCTCGGACGCATAAGCACGGATCGCCGGAGAAATGTGCCGGGGTCGCGGGAATTTTCTAACACGGAGCCCGGTGACTTCGGCGATAATGTGCGGCTGCAACGGGCTGACTACGGCCCTCGTGACTCGGCCGGGCTCCATACTATCCTGAGGGCATGAGTGACGTCGTCATCGTGGGGGCCGGATTGGCAGGGCTGGCGTGTGCCCGTCGGCTCACGGAGATCGGCCGGAGCTTTACCGTTCTCGAGGCGTCCGACGCCGTCGGCGGTCGGGTCCGCACCGACACCGCCGACGGATTCCGGCTCGACCGTGGCTTCCAGATTCTCCTGACCGCGTACCCCGAGACCCGGCGACTGCTCGACTACGACGCCCTGCAACTCAAGACGTTTCATCGCGGCGCTCTGATCCGCCTCGGCGGGCAGTTTCACCGGCTCGCCGACCCGCGGCGCGATCCGCTCCGCGGTTTCTCGACTCTATTTGGCCCGATCGGCGTCATCGGCGACAAGTGGAAGCTGCTGATGCTCGAGTCGAAACTCGCGGCCGGGCTGCCCGACCAACTCTTCGAGCAGCCCGAGGGCCTGACGCTCGACCTGCTGCGCTGGCACGGTTTCTCCGACTCAATGATCGACGCGTTCTTCCGACCGTTCTTCGGCGGCATCTTCCTGGAGAAGGACCTGGTCACGTCGTCGCGGATGTTCCGCTTCGTGTTCCGGATGATGGCCGAGGGTGATGCCGCGGTGCCGAACGAGGGGATGGGTGCGATGCCCGCGCAACTGGCCGCGGGCCTGCCGGTCGGCTCCGTCCGGCTGAACTCGTCGGTGCAATCCGTCGCCGAGGGCAAGGTCACGCTGGCGACCGGTGAGACGATGACCGCCAAGGCCGTGGTTGTGGCCACCGAAGCGCCGACGGCCGCCCGGCTCCTGGGGCTGGAACCGCTCAAACCCGCGCGCGCCGTCACCTGCCTCTACTTCGCGGCCGACAAGTCGCCCGTCGGCGAGCCGATCCTCGTCCTCAATGCCGATGAGACTGGCCCGGTCCACAACTTAGCCGTGATGAGCGACGTCGCGCCCGGGTACGCCCCGACGGGGAAGTCGCTCGTCAGCGTGACGGTGCTCGGCGACCCGGCCGACGGCGACGACGAGTTGGAACACAAAGTCCGCGAGCAACTCACCGGCTGGTTCGGTGCCGATGTCGCGGGCTGGAAGCACCTGCGGACCTACCGCGTGCGCTATGCCCTGCCCGACCAGACCGCCCCCGCGCTCGACCCGGCCCGCCGACCGGTGCGGGTGTCGCCCGGCTTGTACGTCTGCGGCGACCACCGCGACGACGCCTCGATCAACGGCGCGATGCACAGCGGGTGGCGCGCCGCCCAGGCCGTCGCGGAAGACCTTCATGCAGCGTCGGCGGCGGGACAGTGGGGACCGTGAGGGGATTGCAGATTTTAGATTGCAGATTTAAGAAGCCGAGTTGGCGGATAGCGGATCGCGGCTTCACCTTTACTTCAATTGGAGATGCTAGATTGCCCGGTGATGACGGATCCATCCACGAGTTGTGAGCCCCTTGCCGAGCCGAGAGACGGGGCGATTTCCGACGTTTCCGTCGGGTACTCTTCGCCGAATAGTCTGGCGCCGACCCAGCTCATTCGCAGGGATTGCACTCCGGGCCGGGCCATGCCGGCGTGACCAGTGGAGGCCGCGGACGTGTCCGGCGAGCGCGAGAAAATGCTGGCGGGGGAGCTGTACAACCCGCTCGACCCCGAGTTGGTCCGCGGCCGCGAGCGGGCGCGGGACCTGTGCCGGGATCTCAACGCCACACGCGAGGCCGACCAGGACGGGCGCCGCCGTATCCTCCGGGAGTTGCTCGGGGCCGGGGGCGACGACGTCTGGATTCAACCGCCCTTTTACTGCGACTACGGGTCGAACATCCTGCTCGGAAGAAAGTGCTACTTCAACTTCAACTGCGTCGTGCTGGACGTGTGCCGGGTTACGATCGGAGACTACTCGCTGTTCGGTCCGGCCGTGCAGATCTACACGGCGACGCACCCGCTCAACGACGCGCTGCGACGCGAGCGGGAGTCCGGCAAACCTGTCGTGATCGGGTCGGATGTCTGGGTCGGCGGCGGCGCGATCATCTGCCCCGGCGTGGCGATCGGCTCGCGGTGTGTCATCGGCGCGGGGAGCGTCGTGACGCGAGACATCCCGGACGGGGTCCTCGCCGCCGGCAACCCTTGCCGCGTCATCCGGGAAATCACGGAGTAGGCGCGGAGCCCGGCACGCGGATACTGCACTACAATGCCCCGTGCCTGACGCAGTCCAACACATTCAAGGGCTTTCGCGATGAACCCGCAATTCCTGGCACCGGGCATCAATCTGATCGAGGTGCATCGGCTTGTCGATTGCAACACCAATGACCACGTCTACACCACCGACGGGAACGAGGCCGACGTTCTGACCCGACAGGGTACGCATCAATACGACGGCCCGGTGTTTCGGGTCCTCGGCAGTCAGGTGCCCGGATCGCTGCCTTTGTACCGTTTTGTCTCTGCCGGCGGTCGGCACTTCCTGGACGTGCAGTCCCCGTCGACGGTGGATGTCACCGCGCGGTGCGAGTCCATTCTCGGGTTCGTGTCCGGCCGGCTGGCGAACGGCCTCGTGCCGCTGTACCTGTGGGTCCATCCGCAAAACCTCCTGTTCTTTTACACCACGGACCCTCAGGGAGAGTCGGCCGGCCAACTCGGCTACGTCCCCCGGGGCGCGGGGGTCTTCGTGGCCCCGCGATGAAACTGATCGGGACTTTGCGCCGGCAGAACGACTCGGTCATGGCCGGGTTGAAGGCGAACTTCACGTCACCTTCAGGAATGCGTGTTAGGTTGCCCGGTGATGACCGATTCCTCTACGAGCCGTGAGCCAATTGCCGAAGCCCGTGCCGGCTCGTCGACCGACTTGTCTCTTGGTGATTCATCGCCGAACAGCTTGGCTCCGACCCAACTCATCCGCGGTGATCAGCCGTCGGTAAGACCCGTTCCTGTAGGTTCGTATCCGTTTCTCGCGCCGGCGCGCGGGCCGGGGGAACTGGGCTGGCTCGGGCCGTACCGCGTGTTGCGATTGCTTGGCCACGGCGGCATGGCGTACGTGTTTCTTGCGGAGGACACGCAACTTCGCCGGGAGATCGCGCTCAAGGTCATGCGGCCCGAGGGGCTCCGCGACCCGCACGCAGAAGAGCGGTTTCTGCGCGAAGCCCGGCTCATGGCCGCCACACCGCACGAGCACCTTGTTACGGTCTTCGCGGCGGCGGTCGAGAGCGGGACCGTCTATCTGGCGATGGAGCGGCTCGAAGGAGAAACGCTGGAGAAGCGGCTGGCCCGCGCCGGCCCGCCCGAGGTGTCGACAATGCTGCGGATCGCCCGTGAGATTGCGACCGGGCTCGACGTGCTGCACCGGCAGGGAATCATCCACCGCGATCTCAAGCCATCAAACCTGTGGCTGGAGTCGCCCGGCGAGCGAGTGAAGTTGCTCGACTTCGGCCTCGCGCGGTTCATGGACGACGACGCTCAGATGACGCAGACGGGGATGGTGGTCGGCACGCCCGGCTTCATGTCGCCGGAACAAGCCCGGGGCGAGCCGCTCGACGCGCGGAGCGATCTGTTTAGCTTCGGCGCAGTGCTGTATTGTCTGGCCACGGGCCAGCAACCGTTCGGCAAGGCCAACACGATGGCGGTGCTGACGGCCCTCGCGGTGTCGACGCCGACCGCCCCGCGATCCGTGAACCCGGTCGTGCCCGCCAACTTGTCGCGGCTGATCATGCGCCTGCTCGACAAGGATGCGGATCGCCGGCCCGGGTCGGCAGAGGACGTTCTGGCCGAACTGCGCGACATTGAATCCGGGAAGCGGCAGCCACTCTGGCGGCGCGGCACTGTTCAGGCACTAGCGGCAGGGATAATCCCGGTCGCACTGCTGCTCGGCTATCTATGCTGGCCGCGTCCGCCTATTACTCACCTGGCCATGCTCGAACCGGTCGAGGTGCAGGATTGGATCCGGGAGCCGCCCCGGCGACCGGAGATGGGTCCGTTCGGTGGCGTGTCCGTGCAGGGTCGGCACTCGCCCCACGGGCTGTTCATGCACGCGCCTCACGGGCCGGGCGGCGGCACGACCCGGGTCAGCTACCGGCTCGAGCCGCGGCACCGGGCGTTTCACGTCGATGTCGCCCTGAACGACGGGCCGACCGATTGCGCAACACCTTTGGTCTTTGCCGTTTACGGTGACGGTCGGCTGCTCTGGCGTTCGCGGCCGATCCAGAACCGGCCCGACCGCGACCGGTGCGATGTGAATGTCAATGGGGTGGCGATTCTCACGCTGGAATTACAGTGTCCGGGCCCGGCGCGGGGAGCACACGCCGCCTGGATCGAGCCCCATCTTCGGTGAACTGTCCTATCGAAGCACGCGTAAATCTCCTCGATGGTACAGGCTGCGAAATCCGCACGCCCCGAACCGATCGCACCGTCCGCACCGGTGTCGCCGGAACATCCCGCAAGGAGGGAACTTGTACCGGTTGCGCGGATTGGGTTTTCGGGGAAAGGGGTTCCGTCGGGGCTAAATTCGCTTATCCTAGGGGATACGGCGCGCGACTCCCCGTCCCGCCTCGGCGACAACTCGACTTGTCAACGCCGCACCCACAGAACGCCAAAGAGTTACCGCACCATGAGCTACTCCCTGCGCGACCTTTTTCGCCGTTGGAAAGTCCGCACGAGTTATCTCCTGTCGTCCCGTGAATCGGCCCTGCACGCCCGGGCCAAGGACGAGCCGTTCCGCCCCCGGCTGACGCTGCTGGAAGACAAGGCGATGCCGAGCACCACGGCCGCCACGCTGACGGTGCCGACGCTGACCACCACGGGGGTGTTCGACATCGTGGCCGGCAACACGGCCGCCGCCCCGGCGGGGATCAGCACTGCCGCGGTGACTTCGCCGTACGTCTTCTTCACAGGCCCGGACATTACGGAAACGCCGAACCGGCTCTTCCAGGACATCAACGGCAACGGTTCGCAGGACGTTGGCGAGCCGGCCGCGGGCAATGTTGTCGTCCAGCTCGTCGATTCGTCCAACACCGTGTTGGGTACGGTCACGACCGACACCAACGGCAACTTCTTCTTCGGCTCGTCGGCCGGATCCTCGAACGCGAACTCGGCCTACAACCTGAGCCTCGTTCCCGGCGCGACCTATCAGCTCCGCGTCGCTGCCAACCAGTCGCCGACCGGCAATCTCGCTGTCACTTCCGATCCCGCACCCAAGACGGCTACCGACGTCGTGTTCGGCGGTGCCACGGCCGACATCAGCGGCAAGGTCTGGACCGACACCAACGGCAACGGCCGGTTCGACGCCGGTGACACGCTCGTCGGCGGCGTGACGGTCTTCCTGCTCGATTCGACCAACGTGGTCCTCGATGCCCGGGTGACCGCGGGCGACGGCACGTACTCGTTCATCATGATCCCGCCCGGGACTTACAGCATCCGCTTCGATTCGCTGAGCCTGCCGCCGGGCAGCGTGTTCACCACGCAGAACGCGCCGGGCAGCACGGCCGCCGACAACAGCGATGCCGACCCTGCCACCGGCCAGACCGCCCAACTCACGCTCGCGATGGGCGACGTGGCCGCCAACATCGATGCCGGCGCGTACGTGCCCGTCATCATCGGCGACTTCGCCTGGAACGACCTGAACGCCAACGGCATCCAGGACAGCGGCGAAGGCGGCGAAGCGGGTGTCGTCGTCAACCTGTTGAACAGCGTCGGCACCATCGTGGCGACGCAGACCACCGACGCCACGGGGCTCTACCTGTTTAACGTGGCGCCGGGCCAGTACCGGATCGAGTTCGTCGCGCCGCCGGGCCGGAACATCAGCCCGCAGAACGCCCCCGGCAGCAACGCGACCAACAACAGCGATCCCGACCCGGTCACCGGGCGGACCGCCCTCATCACGTTCAACTCGGGCGCCCTCGACGTGGATATCGATGCCGGGTTCAGCGCGGCCGCGGCCGGCACCGGCTCGATCGGCGACTTCGTCTGGCTCGACTCCAACAACAACGGCATTCAGGATCCCGGCGAGTTCGGCGTGCCGAACGCCAAGGTCAACCTCCTCGACGGCGCGGGCAACGTGATCGCCTCGACCACCCCGAACAATGTTGGCTTCTACCAGTTCTCGGGCCTGGCGGCCGGGCAGTACATCGTCGAGTTTGTCTCGACCGCGGCGTTCTTCTTCATCGGCAAGCAGAACCAGGGTAGCGATCCCAAGATCGACAGCGACCCGAACCCGGTCACCGGCCGGACCGCTGTCATCACGCTGGCGGCCGGCGAAGTCAACAACAACATCGACTGTGCCCTGGTCAAGCCGCTGAGCGGCCTCGTCGGCAACTTCGTTTGGGACGACACGAACTGCAACGGCATTCAGGACGCGGGCGAACTCGGAGTCGGCAACGTCACGGTCAACCTGCTCGACAACCTCGGCGACGTCGTCGCCACGACCACCACCGACGCGGGCGGTCTGTACACGTTCACGAATGTGCCGGCCGGGAGCTACCAGGTCGAAGTGATCCTGCCGCCGGGCCTGATGTTCAGCCCGCAGAATCAGGGCGCGGACCCGAACCTCGACAGCGATGTGGATCCGGTCACGGGTCGGACCGTACTGTTCACCATCGCCGCGGGCCAGATCGATGCCGGCCGCGACGCCGGCGTTTGCACCATTCCGGTTCTGGGCACCATCGGCGACCTCGTCTTCATCGACGCGAACAACAACGGCATTCAGGACCCGCAGGACTTCGGCCTGCCGAACATCGTCGTCAACCTGCTCGACGGCTCGGGCAACTTCATCTCCACGACCACGACGAACGCCGCGGGCAATTATCTCTTCACAGGCCTCGCGGCGGGTAACTACATCGTCGAGGTGATCGTGCCGGCCGGCGTCGGCGTCAGCCCGCAGAACCAGGGCGGCGACGACAAGGTCGACAGCGACATCAACCCGGCCACCGGCCAAACCAGCGTCATCACCCTGTCGGCCGGCCAAGTCAATCTCGATGTCGACGCCGGATTGACCAAGGTGCAGACGGTCGTCCTCGGCGACTTCGTGTGGAACGACCTGAACTGCAACGGCATCCAGGACGTCGGCGAACCCGGCGTCGGCAACGTGACCGTCAACCTCTACGACGGCGCGGGCAACTTCGTCACGACGACCACGACCGACGGCTCGGGCAAGTACAACTTCCTCGGCCTCGCGGCCGGCTCGTATCAGGTCGAGTTCATCCTCCCGACCGGCTTCGTCTTTACCGCACCGAACCAAGGTGGCGATGACACCGTCGACAGCGACGCCAACCAGACCACCGGCCGGACCCAGGTCGTTACACTGGCCCCGGGCGCATCCGACCTCACGCTCGACGCCGGGCTCTGTGCAGTGGCCGCCCTCGGCGACTTCGTGTGGAACGACCTGAACCAGAACGGCATCCAGGACGCGGGCGAGCCGGGCGTGGCCAACGTCACCGTCATGCTGCTCGACAGCGGCGGCAACACTCTCAGCACGCAGCAGACCGACGCCAACGGCAAGTACCTGTTTACCAATCTGGCCCCCGGCACGTACTCGGTGATGTTCACGCTCCCGGCCGGCTTCGTGTTCACCCTTCAGAACCAGGGCGGCGACGACGCGATCGACAGCGACGCCAACCCGCTCACCGGCAAGACCGGCCAGTACACACTCATGCCGAACGAGACCAACCTCACGGTCGACGCCGGTATCTACCAGCCGGGTCCGAACCTGTACAAACTGGGCGACCGAGTGTTCCTCGACACGAATTGCAACGGCATTCAGGATGCTGGCGAGTCGGGCGTCGCCAACGTGACCGTCAACCTGCTCGATGCGAACGGCAACGTGATCGGTACGACCACGACCGACCCGACCGGCATGTACATGTTCAGCAATCTCCCGGCCGGCACCTATGAAGTCCAGTTTGTGGCCCCGCAGGGCCTGGCGTTCACGCAGGCCAACGCGGGCGGTAACGACGTGGTGGACAGCGACGCCAATCCTGTCACCGGCCGGACCGGCACCTTTGCACTGAACGCCGACAACCTGACCGTCGATGCCGGCTTGGTGGTCCTCAAGAACATTTCCGGCTTCGTTTATGTCGACGCCAATGACAACGGGGTCTTCGATCCCGGCGAGACGCCTATCGCCAACGTCAGCATCATGCTGACGGGAACCAACGATCTCGGCAACCCCGTCATGCTCTCCGGCACGACCGACGCCAACGGGCAGTATGTGTTCGCCAGCATCCGCCCCGGCACTTACACGATCACTGAAAAACAGCCGAAGGGCTACCTCGACGGCAAGGACACGCTCGGCACCCCGTTCCCGGGAGTCGTGGGCAACGATGTCATCAGCAACATCATCGTCGACTGCGACAACCAGAACATCTTCGGCATGAACTACAACTTCGGCGAACTCCTGCCCGCCAGCCTGCAGGGCAAGGTCTACGGCGACTTCAACAACAACGGCATACCCGACCCCGGCGAACCGGGCATCGCGGGCGCGGTCCTCACGCTGACCGGCGTGGATGATCGCGGGAACAATGTCACCCGGACCCTCTACTCCGGCCCCGACGGTACGTACATCTTCACCGGCCTGCGGCCCGGCACCTACAAGGTGACCGAGACTCAGCCGCCGAACTGGCTCGACGGCAAGGACCGCGCCGGCTCGCAGGGCGGCGACGTGACCAACGACATGGTCTCCAACATCCCGATCACGCAAGGGGTGGTCGCGATCAACTACGACTTCGGCGAACTGATCGGCGGCATCGACGACATGAGCAAGCGCGAGCTGCTCGCATCGACCACCAACACCACCCCCCGGCTCAACGGCCAGGCCGCAGCAATGCCGGCTAACCCGACCTACGGCAACGCTGTGGCGTCGACGAAGCTCTACGACCCCGCCATCCCGCAGTACGTGGTCACCTCGCCCGATGCCGGGTCCGCCCCGATCGTCCGCGTGTTCGACTTCGGCACCGGCACCACCAAGTACACCATCACGGCGTACAGCGGATTCCAGGGCGGCGTTCGCACGGCGGTGGGCGACGTGACCGGCGACGGTATCCCCGACATCATCACAGCCCCCGGCTTCGGCGGCGGCCCCCACATCAAGGTCTTCGACGGCGCGACCGGCTCCCTCGTCGCCGAGTTCTTCGCCTATGCGGCCAGCTTCACCGGCGGCGTGT
>JAIBBI010000010.1 GCA_019694755.1 Gemmataceae bacterium | reverse complement strand
GACCGAGCACACCGTCCCGACGCTGCCGACGCCGACCACCTTCACGGCGATATCCATCAGTTGGTATCGGTCGAGCAGCACCCGGCGGTGTTCGGGAAGCGTCTCACGGTAGCCTGCGAACGCAACGCGGATGGCGGCTTCGAATTCTTCGCGGGTTTGCTCCTGCTGGTGGAAAATGAGAGGCAGCTGCTCCCGGATGACCGGTCCCATGGTCGTATGAACGACCATCTCCGGAAACTCGTGTTCCAGCACGCTCCGTTCGCGGGCCTGGGCAACGCGTTTGCGGCCGCGCTTCCTCGCCTGTTCGTCCCGGACGTTTTCGAGGAGATCGTCGACAGAGATGCTGGCATACCAGACATCCAGCGCGGACATGCGTGCGTATTCTCCCATCCGTTCGCGGTAGGATCCCACGCAGGCACGGGCAGCGTCTCGGGCGTCGTCCTCGTCAAAGCCGTTATCGCGGCAGGCGAGGACGAAGCTGACGGCCAGACGCTTGACATCCCATTCCCAAGGTGCGGGCAGAGTCTCGTCGAGGTCGTTGATGTCGAAGACGAGGCGGCGCTCGGGTGTGGCATACGCTCCGAAGTTGAGCAGGTGGCAGTCGCCACACGCCTGTACCCGGAGCCCGGAGACCGGTGTGCCGGCTAGGTCGGCCGCCATGTTCTGGGCCGCACCGCGGTAGAAGGTGAACGGCGACTTCAACATGCGGCCGTGGCGGATGGGGATCAGCTCCGGAATCCGCCCCTCGCTCGACCGCTCCAGGTGTGTGATCGGCTCGAGGCGGTCGGCCGGAGGACTCCACATGGCGTGGTCCTGCCGGGGGGACGACTCGCGCAGGGCCTTGCCCTGTGCATAAAGCTCGTCGAATGATCGATAGGCCCGCCGGGGCGGGCTATTCGCGGCGGAAGCCGGATTCGCTGGCATGATCGCGGCTGCTTTCTCGGAGCGGAGACCGGCGGCCGGGGAGGTTCGAGTCACCGTGTCCGCCAGCCACACACCCCGATAATATCGGGGCGATTCGAGGGACGAAAAGGACAGGTCCGCCCGACCGGCTGTTTTCGACTGGCCCGGCCCGTTGCAACCGGCACTCGAGTGGCCGCGACTTTTTCTGGATTCCGTTCGGGAATTTGCTAGAGTTGGCCACTCGCCGTGGCGGGTGGCGGGCGGTTCCGACGCTACCCATAACAACCCCTTCGCGCCACGCCCGAGCTACCGGCCCGTTTACTCTTCCTGTTTCGAGGTTTGTCGATGTCGTTTCGTCGCAACAGCCGTGCAAATAACCCCTTGCGTCGTCGCTCGCTGCTCAGCCAGCTTCTCCGCCTCGAAGACCGACTGACGCCGGCCGTCAGTATCATGGGGCCGCACTCGGCCGCCGACCTGCAGATTCTGGCTCAGACGGCCGCGACGGTCTGGACGCCGCTGGTCACCGCCCCGACCGCCGGTCCGGGACAATCCTCGTACATTTCCGCCGCAAATTCGTGGTATTTCAATCTGGACCGCACCGAGATCGTCAAGAAGCTCAATCAGTCGCCGTTTGAATACACCCCGGGCTACAACACGGGGTCGTTTACCGTTTCGCTTCCCCGGCCGGACGGCACCTTCCAGCGATTCCGCGTCTGGGAAGTGGCCATGATGGAGCAGGGCCTGGCCGACCAGTACCCCGACTGGCACACCTTCCGAGGCCAGGGCATCGACGACCCGAGTGCGACGCTCGCTGCCGACGTGACCGAACTTGGCTTCCATGCTCAGGTCCGGTCGACCGACGGCCATTATTACGTTGACCCGTACTTTCACCTCGACCAGAGCGTTTACGTCGCCTACTACCGGAAAGACCTACAGCGAAACGACACCAATTGGGCATGCACGGTAGTCGATCCGACGGTCGACGATTCGGGCAGCGACAGCATCACGCTCGACGGGCACACCAAAGGCTGCAATTGCGCCGTCTGTCAGGCGGTGACATCATCTTCGGTTACTGCCAACAAGACCACCAACGGCACCACGCTGAAGACCTACCGTGCTGCCGTCGCCGCGACGGGCGAGTACACAGCGTTCTTTGGTGGTACGGTCTCGGCCGGTCAGGCGGCAATTGTTACTGCCATGAACCGTGTCAGCGGCGTGTATGAGACCGAACTCGCCATCCGCATGGTTCTGGTCGACAACGCAAACATCGTCTACACCAATTCCGCTACTGACCCCTATACGAACGCCAATGGCTCGACGATGCTGGGCGAGAATCAGACCAATATCGACGCGGTGATCGGCACTGCCAACTACGATATTGGCCACGTGTTCAGCACCGGCGGCGGCGGCGTCGCCTTCCTCGGTTGCGTCGGCAATTTAACGAACAAGGCCCGCGGCGTCACCGGAAGCCCGGCTCCCACGGGGGACGCCTTCTGGATCGACTATGTGGCCCACGAAATGGGTCACCAGTTCGGTGCCAACCATACGTTCAACGGCACTCAGGGCAGCGCGGCCGGCAACCGAAACGCCGGCACTGCTTACGAACCTGGCTCTGCCAGTAGCATCATGGGCTATGCCGGCATCTGCGGTACCGACAATCTCCAAACCAACTCGGACCCGTACTTCAACCTCAGCAGCCTCGACGAGATCACCAACTATGTCGCCGCGGGCGTCGGCGCGGGTTTCACGCAGACCGCCACGGGCAACGCCATCCCCGTCGCCAACGCCGGCGCGAGCTACACCATCCCGGCCCAGACGCCGTTCGCCCTCACCGGCAGCGGCACCGATGCCGACAACGACCCGCTCACTTACCTCTGGGAAGAGCGCGACCTCGGTGCGGCCCAAGGTATTGTCGGCCAGGTCGACAACGGCTCCTCGCCGATCTTCCGGATGTGGACCCCGACAGCGAGCCCGACCCGCTATTTTCCCCGACTGGCCAAGGTACTCGACAGTACGGTAGCAAATGTCGGCGAGATACTTCCGACTACGGCTCGCACGATGAACTTCCGCCTGACGGTTCGCGACAACAAGGCGGGCGGCGGCGCGTACTCCATGGCCGACACCACCGTTAAGACGGTCGTGACCGGCGCGCCGTTCCGCGTTACGTCTCCGAACACGGCCGTCACGTGGACCGGCGGTGGCAACAATACTGTCACCTGGGACGTGGCCGGGACGACCGCCAATGGCATCAACGCCGCCAACGTCGACATCTACCTGAGCACCGACGGCGGTAACTCGTTCCCGACTCTTCTGCTCGGCAACACGCCCAACGACGGCAGCGAGTCGATCGCCCTGCCGAACACGCCGACCTCGACGGCCCGGATCATGGTCCGGCCTGTGGGCAACATCTTCTTCGACGTTTCGGATGCCAATTTCACGATTGTCAGCGGCAGCAGCTTCAATGTGACCTCCGTCGCGCCGGTATCCGGTTCGCTGGTCACCGCGCCGCTCACGCAGATCGACGTCACGTTCAGCGACCCGGTGAATGCCGCAACGCTGGCCAACAGTGACCTCGTGCTGAGCGCAGGCAGCGTGACGGCCAATCAGTTGATCGCGCCCAACGTCGTTCGCTTCACGGTCAGCGGCCTGACGGCCGAGGGCAACGTCTCGGCCACCATCCCCTCCAACGCCATCAGCGACACGCTGGGCAACGGCGTGAATTCGTTCGTCGCCAATTATGCCGTTGATATTGGAACGACCTCGTTCGGGGCCCTCGCGGCCACTGGTGCGGCCGGCACGCTGTACTATTCCGGCACGGCAAGCGGCAACGTTCAGTCCGCCAGTGATACCGACGCATTCACCATCAACCTGGAAGCGGGACAGACCGTTTCCGTTCTTCTGACCGGTGATGCCGCCCTGCGTGGCAGTTTCAATCTGGCCGGGCCCGGCGGGTTCAATCAGACCGTATCGGCCGCGTCGGCCGGGGCCATCGCCCAGTTGCAGGCCACGCCGGTGACCTCCGCCGGGCTGTATACGCTCACCGTCAGCTCGCTGGCCTCGACGACCGGCGCGTACTCGGCCCGGCTCGACCTCAACGCCCTGATGGAATCCACCGCGGCCAACGACACGCCGGCCACGGCCCAAAGCGTCGGCACGGGATACGACCTCGGCAGCGGCGCGTCGGTCGCCAGCGTCCGCGGTCGGACCGACCTCGGCATCGGAGCGCTCACCAATGAAGTCGAACCCAACAATACGACAGGCACCGCCAACGACGCGGCCGGCGACTTCACCTCGGTGACCAGTCAGAACTACACCATGACCATCACCGGCTCCAACAGCGCGAGCAACGACAGCGACTACTTCAACATCGGAGCGATGCAGGTCGGTGATATCATCACTGTCACGATCTCCGGCGTCGACATGGGCCTGGGCACGCATACCGACCCGTGGGCTCGACTTTATCGTGCGGGCTCGACTACGGCGGTCGCTGCCAATGACGACCGCGTTGCCTCGACCTCCATCTACTTCGACTCGGTGATCTATCGCTTCTCAGTGACTGTTGCCGACAACTATTCGATCCGGTGCAACCCGGCCTCGGGTTCGGGCGGTACCTATACCATCGGCATTCACCTCGAGAACACCGGCACCGCACCGAATCAGGGTTCCGGCATCTATGTCGAGACGGCAGCCGCCAACGGCACTCTGGCTTCCAGCGAAAACGCTTCCTCGGTCTGGAAGCGCGTGAACTACAATGCGACCTCGACGGGCTCCATCGGGTCAGTCGGCGATGTCGACTTCGTGAAATACACGCTCGCGGCCGGCGACATGTTCACCGCGACGGCCACGTCAGGCGGCTCTGCAGATCTTGCATTTGCTCTCTTCAACTCGGCCGGCACGCTGCTCTTCGACGAGAAGGGCCTCAGCGATGCCTACGGCCTCAACTCGGGCCTCTACGGCTACCGGGTGGCGACCGCGGGCGACTACTTCGTCCGTGTGTCGGGCATCAACAGCACCACTGGCAGTTACACGCTGAACGTCGATCTTTCGAGTACGGTGACGCCGCCCGCGCCGGCCACGGGGCTCGACTATTTCGCGTTCGCCGTCACGGCCGGCCAGCCGTTCGCCCTCGGTATCGACGGCCTCTCGGCCGGCACGCTCAATGTCGACCTCGTCGACGCGTCGAACACGGTTCTTCTCTCGGCCACGGCCGGGACGAGTAACTTCGACAAGGTGATGACCTATCTGCCGGCCGCGACCGGCACGCTGTACGCCCGGGTCACCGGGGCGGCCAATGTCGATTATCAACTCGCGATCACCCGCGGGCTGGCCCAGGACGCCGAGACAAACGACTCGTTCGCCACGGCTCAGATCATGCTGAACAACCGGGCGGTCGGCTCGATCTCGGGCAGCGACGACTGGTATCAGGTGCCCGTGACGGCCGGGCAGGCGCTGACATTCACCACGACCACCCCGGGCGACGCGGCCGGCGAGTTCACGAACAATCTCGATCCCGCGATCGAGGTGTACGACCCGAGCAATGTGTTGGTCGGCAGTAACGACAACTCGGCCCCCGATGGCCGGAATGCCGTCCTGTCCACGTCGGCCACGGCCACCGGCAACTACCGCGTCCGCGTCCGCAACATGGGCGGGACCTCCGGCGAGTACACGCTCGGCATGTCCGTCGCCGCGTTCCCGGCCCCGCAGGTGTCGACGATCGTCGTCGATGACGGCACCATCCAGCGGTCGCGGGTCCGCTCCGTGGCTGTCACGTTCGACCAGATCGTGACACTGCCGACCAACCCGGCCGACGCGTTCCAACTCGTGCGCACCAGCCCGACTAACGACACGGTGACGCTGAACGCCGCGGTCTCCAACTCGGCGACACAGACGACCGTGACGCTGACCTTTACCGGAGCGGTCACCGAGTTCACCTCGCTGGCGGACGGCCGGTACACGCTCACCGTGATCGGCAGTCAGGTCATCGGCGCGGGCAGCCAGCCAATGGCGGCGAACGTGACCAACAATTTCCTCCGGTTGTTTGGCGATTCGGACGGCAGCGGCACGGTCGAGGCCAACGACCTACTGGCATTCCGGATCGCGTTCCTGAACCCGGTCGTTACTTCATTCGACTACGACAACAACGGCAACGTGGATTCGGGCGACTTCCTCGCCTTCCGGCTGCACTTCCTCGCATCCATCTGATTCCGTTGCGACGGCCCGCCGGCGGGAGCCCCCCCGGCGGGTTTTTTCATGGCCCGAGCCGAACGCGTGACCACGGGCCGTCCGGCAGTCGGGTGTATTGAAGCCGGTCGTGCAGCCGGCTCGCCCGGCCCTGCCAGAACTCCATCACCGACGGCACGAGCCGGAAGCCTCCCCAGTTCGTCGGCCGGGGGATTGCTTCGCCCGGGTACATCGCGGCAAACCGCTCGGCATTCGATTCGATTAAGGAGCGGTCGGGGATCACCTGGCTCTGCGGACTGGCCCACGCACCGATCCGGCTGCCCCGCGGCCGGACTGCGAAGTACTCGTCGGATTCCAGGGGCGTGACCCGCTCCACGGTCCCGTCGATGCGCACCTGCCGTTCCAGCGGGGCCCAGAAAAACACAAGCGAGGCTTTCGGGTTCGCGGCCAGTTCCCGGCCTTTGCGGCTTTCGTAGTTCGTGAAGAAGTCGAAGCCTCGCGCATCGAGTCCTTTGAGCAATACGATCCGGGCCGAGGGCACGCCGTCGCGCGTGGCGGTCGCCAGCGTCATCGCGTTCGGCTCCGGGACTTGCGCCGCGACAGCCTCGTCGAACCAGCGGTGAAACAGCGCGAACGGATCCGCACCTGCATCGGCCTCCAACAGACCGCCGCTCTGATAGTCTTTGCGCATGTGGATAAGTGCCATGCTGATATTCTAGCAAGCCATGGCCGTGACAGTGACCGGCCCCGTTGCTATCAACACCCTTGGATTACCGCACCACATCGAGTGACACATCATGGGTGTCTTGGCCGACTGGCAGATTAAGGAACGCGTAAAGATCGAGCCGTTCGCCGACATGCAATCGCGGCCGGGCGTGCTGTCGTACGGCGTGACCAGCTATGGGTACGATCTCCGGCTGGGCCGGTCGTTTAAGGTGTTTACGAACGCCCACTGCTCGATCGTCGACCCCAAGTCGTTCGACCCCAAGTCGTTCGTCGACATCGAGGCCGACACCTGCCTGATCCCGCCGAACAGCTTTGCTCTCGCGGAGACGGTGGAGTACCTCGAGATCCCGCGTGACGTGATCGGCGTGTGCGTGGGCAAGAGCACCTACGCCCGGATCGGGATCATCGTAAACGTGACGCCGCTGGAACCCGAGTGGAAGGGCAAGGTCACGATCGAGATCAGCAACACGACGCCGCTGCCCGCGAAGGTGTACGCCGGTGAAGGCATCGCCCAGGTGCTGTTCCTGGAAGCGAGCCAACCCTGCAAGCTGAGCTACGCCGACAAGAAAGGCAAATACCAGAACCAGCCGGGCCTCACGCTGCCATTCGTGACGAAGGAGTAGTTTGCCAGTCGTTCTCTGGCAGCCTCGATTTCTATTTTTTTTCTTGCGACGGCCGGCATTTCGGCTACGATGGCGGGAAATCCGAAATCGAGGGCCCGCCCCATGTTCCCCACCCGTCGTCGCACGCGCCTATGGCTGCGAGCGTTGGAATCCCGTGTTGCCCCGGCCGTGTTTCCGGTCACGACCACAGCCGACACTGGGCCAGGCAGCCTGCGTGAAGCGATCACGGCGGCGAACGTGTCCGCCGATTTCGATCAGATTCTCTTCGATGCCACCGCGTTCGCGACTCCGCAAGTCGTGCGTATTTATTCCACCCTCCCCACGATCACGGCCCAGGTAGAGATCGTCGGAACGTCTGCGGCCAATGTGACCATCGAGCGCGACGAGTTCTCGGGCCAAATGCGTGTTCTGACAACGAACGTGGCCGACGGCGGTCCAGTAACGCTCCGCAATCTGACGTTGAAGAACGGGTACTTCCCCGGCGGCAGCGGTGTCGTCGCCATTAGCAACGATCTGGTTGCGACCGATTGCGTCTTCAAGGAAAACGAAGGAACTTTTAATAGCTTCGGCGGCGCGATCCAGGCGTATCAGTCAGATGTGACCCTCGAACGCTGCACATTCATCGACAACAATGCTCGTACCGGCGGCGCCCTGTACGTTTACGAGTCAAGCTCGTTGAGCATGACGGATTGCAAGCTAGCAGGAAATGTAGCTTGGGACGATAGCGGATTCGTCGGTGCTGGCGCTGTTTACGTCAGCAAGAGTAACGCGTCGTTCGTCCGGTGCACATTTGCCGACAATCGGGCGAACCGAACGGGTGGTGGCGCCGTGTATATCAGCCAGAATCCCGCGCCAGTCAGTTTCCTCAATTGTTCGTTCACCAATAACGGATCTGAAGGTGCGGGTGGCGCGATCTATACGCGTGTCGCCAAAGGGCTGGTCATCGATGGCTGCACCTTCGAGGCGAACTATGCGACTAAGGGACAGGGCGGCGCCATTTCCTTTTACGCATCAGACGGCGGCACGATTGTCCGAAGTACGCTTTCGGGCAATCGCGCTCGCGATGCGGCCGGCATCGAGCTTTACAATACAGCAGCTCTTTCGGTGCGCAACACCACCATTGTCAGCAATGTTGCGAACGGTCAAGGTGGCGGCATTCGTATCCCTGCCGGTGCGACGACGAGCCTGGACATTGCCAGCTCGATCATCGCATTCAACTCGGCCTACGACAGCGTGTCAGGGCCTGACGTGTTTTCTCAGCAGCAGGTCACGGTCAATCAATCTGCTATCGGTAACGTCGGCGGTTTCACGATGTCGGGTAGCGGCAACGTCACGGCCGGGCTAGGCTCGCTCGAGCCACTGGCCGACAACGGCGGACCGACGAAAACACACCGCCTCCGGCCGGGCAGTATTTATGTCAACGCCGGCTCGAATCCGACGGGGGCGACCACAGACCAGCGAGGCCTGCCGCGGGTCGTCGGTGGGATAGCCGACATGGGAGCGTTCGAATCACAGTACAGCTTTCTCGTCACCAATACTGGCGATAGCGGCGCGGGCTCACTGCGGCAGGCTGTGCTCGATGCCAATGCCGCGCCCGGTCCCGACACGATCACGTTCGACGCCACGTTTTACGGGGTGGCAAAGACGATCGCCCTGACGACGGGCGAACTCGCGATTTCGGACCAAGTCACTATCGAGGGACCGAGCATAGGCGCTCTGTCGGTGTCCGGCAATCTTGCAGGACGTGTCTTCAATACATCGTCGGCTGCGGCTGGCACTCCCATCACGCTGCGCAACATCCGGTTAGCTAATGGAAAAGCGAGCACTGGAGGTGCGCTGCTTGTTGATGACGAGCGGCTGATCATTCTCGACTCGCAAATTCGCAGTAGTTCGGCGACGGCGGGCTACGGCGGCGGCATTCACGTTGCGGGCACGGGCGCGGTACTCGATCTGCGCAACGTCCTTTTCTTCGGTAATACCTCGACGGTTAATGGCGGCGGGCTTGGAATCACGAACGCTTCAACTGTCACGCTGACAGGAGTTTCTTTCCAAAACAATACGGCAGCCAACAGTGGTGGCGGCATGAGATTTGGCGGCGGCAGTCTTGTGGTTAGCGAGAGCAACTTCCAGTTCAACCGAGTCACGAATGGGGCGGGCTTTGGCGCCGCCATAACCGTTGCCGGGAGCGTCGGCACCACGGCGATTGTTCGCAACAGCACCTTTTACGGCAACTCAGTCGCAGGAGTCGGTGGAGCCATCCTTGTCGGAGGCACGGTGGACTCCGTCTTGATTCAAAACAGCACTGTGTATCTCAATACCGCCACGAGCTCGGGCGGCGGAATCAATGTGCAAGCGGGCTCGGTGCAGCTCACCGTCGAAAGCAGCATCGTCGCAGCCAATGTCGCACCGTCGGGCCCAGACATCTTCTCGGCAAACGCGGTCGCCGTGGGTACCAGCGCAATCGGTTCAGCGGCGGGGTATGTTCAGACGGACAAAGGAGGCAATCTGGCGTATGGGATCGACCTCAAGTTGGGACCGTCCTTGTCCTCGAACGGCGGTTCGACCTTCGCCCTGAGCTTGGCCCCCCAACCCGGCAGTCCGCTCATCGACGCAGGTTCAAACTCGGCCGGCAGTACCGCGGATCAACGTGGCGGTGATTATGCCCGAGTCAACGGCAAGGCCGCCGACATCGGAGCGGTGGAGCGACAGTGGGTCGTCACGTCTCGGGAAGACCGCGGGCCAAACACACTGCGACAAGCAATCGTCGAGGCGAACGCCGTCAACGGCGCAGACACGATCACGTTTGACTTTGCCGTCACCCCGACGATCACTCTTAACTCCGGTGCTCTGACAGTTACGAGCGACGTGGCAATTCAGGGCGCGAGTTATCCCCGCCCCGTGATCAGCGGAAATTACTTGGACCGTGTCTTTGTGGTAGGAGGGTCCTCATCGACTTCGGTGAGCCTTTCCTACCTGAGGGTGTCCGATGCCTGGACACGCGGCAGTGGCGGAGCCATCTACTCTGTCGGCGGTGCCTTGTCAATCGACCATTCCACGATCAGTCTCAGTACGGGAAGTTACGTCGGCGGGATCGCGCATTTCGCAAGCACCGCCCTGACGATCCGTGATTCGACCATCCAATCGAATAGCGCAAGCGTCAATGTCGGAGCCGTCACCAGCTACGGACCCGCCACGATCGAGCGTACAACGATCTCGTCCAACTCCGCGGCGAGCGGCTATGGAGCTCTTTACACGACTGCCTCGCTCACCATTACTGATTCGCAGATATCCAACAACACGGCCCAGGTGCAGGCGGTCGGCCGGGTCGCCGGCGGGCTCCTGCTGGAGCGGTCCGCCATTGTCAACAACACTTCGAGTCTCGACACGGGCGGCTTGTTCCTGACGACCACATCGACGACGACTCCGTATGTCATCCGGAATTCCACATTGGCCAGAAACACCGCCGGCGGCGCGGGCGGCGGAGCCCTTCTGGTCGGTTGGGATTCCGGTCAGCCGTTCAACGCCCCACTCGTCATCCAGAACAGTACGATCACCCAAAACACGCTGACCTCTGGCGTCGGAGCGGGCGTCTATTTCCGGTTCGGCACCGGGAGCGTATCGGTCGACAGTAGCATAATCTCGGGCAACTCGGCCGGTTCCCAACCGGATATCGCGGCGGGCGGCAAGTCGGTCGCCGTCAACTTCAGCGCGATTGGCTCGACGAGCGGATTCACGCTCAACGGGACCAACAACCTGCCGATCGGCACGAACCTGAAGTTGACCGCGCTCGGAAGTTACGGCGGCCTGACGCAGACATACGCCTTCGCATCCGACAGCCCGCTCCGCAATGCGGGCTCAAACCCCGCCGGCCTGACTTACGATCAACGTGGTGTCGGATTCACGCGAATCGACGAAGCGGCCTCCGACATCGGCGCGTACGAAGATCAGCACACATTCACGGTCACGAACGCCAATCAATCCGGGCCGGGATCGCTGCAGCAGGCGATGTACGATGTGAACTATGTGCCAGGAACGGATACGATCGTCTTCGACCCCGCAGTATTCTCTACGCCCCAATCAATTACCCTGACCACGACGCAGCTTCCGACGATTTACAGTTCCCTTGCCATTGTCGGCCCCGGCTCGAAGCTGCTGACCGTACAGTATGGAACGACATACTACGGTCGAATGTTTGAAATTCAGTTAGGTGCGACGGACAGCGTCACTATCTCGGGCATGTCAATCAGAAATGCCCGGAGTTTTGACGATGGCGGCGGAATCAAGATCAGCAATGGAGTTATTGTGCTGACCGACCTCGACGTCTCCGATTGCAGTTCGACTTATGGTGGGAGTGGCATCTACGTCTCGTATGGAACCGTGACCATTTCGGATTCCCGGATTGCCAACAACACGTCAGGAAGTTCGGGCGGCGGCGTGGTCAATCATGGAAACATATCGATCGCCCGGACTGTGATCTCCGGGAACAGTGCAAAGGGATTCGGCGGGGGTGGTGTCGGGGCATTCGGTCCGACAACAATCACGGATTCCACGATCGAGGATAACACCGCGTCAACATGGGGCGGCGGAATTGTCGTGTTCCCGAATTCCAATCTGGTATTGCGCCGTACGACTGTCGCAGGGAATACGGCCGGAATCGTCGGCGGCGGATTGGCCATGCTCTCCAGTTCTTCGATTCCGCTGACGGTGCTGCTGGAGAACACGACACTTTCCGGTAACGCTGCCCCGGCCGCGGCCGGAATAGCATTAGGTACGTCAACCACGTCGCTCTTCAACGGCGTGCTAAACATCAACAACTCCACAATTGCCGGCAATACTTCGACTACCGGTCCGTCGGGAATTGTCTTCATGTCCGGGTCGCCGACCGTGACCATCAACAGTTCCGTTGTTAGCGGGAACGGGGGTGGCGATATCTCGGTGCCGGGGACGATCACGTTGAATGCCAGCGCGGTTGGCAGTTCCGCGGGCTTCTCCTTTTCCGGCACCGGCAATCTTCCGTTCGGCGCGGACCTCAAGTTGAGCCCTCTGGGCGCTCACGGTGGCCCGACCCCGAGTCACAAGCCGCTCTTCGGCAGCCCTCTGATCGACGCCGGCAGCAACCCCGGCTCGTTGACGACGGACCAGCGCGGCTACGCCCGCATTGTCGGCGCGAACGTGGACATCGGGGCCGTCGAAATCGCGATCACCTCAATCACCGGGGTGACGCGCCAGGGGGCCGAATACACAAACGCCGCCAGTGTTTCGTGGAGCGTGGTTCTCGCTTCCCCTGTAGTCGGTCTGTCGACCGCGAATTTCACGCTCGTCGGTGCGGGCGCGGCCGGTGCGGTCGTGACCGGGATCATCGGGTCGGGAACCTCCTACACCGTTACCGCCAGCGTCGGTGCCGACGGACCGTTGGGGCTGCAACCGGCGAACTCGACAGGCCTCGATCTGGAAGTGTCGAATGTGCCGTATGCCGGAGAAGTATTTCAGGTGGATCGATCCGCGCCGACCGTCGCCATTTTGGCCAGTACCGGAATGATCTTCGATTACAACACCGGCTCCGAATCGTTTTCGCTGACGGCGCAGTTTTCCGAACCGATGAACATTGGCGTCGCTCCGGTTATCACGTTCCCGGTGGAAACTCCGGGTGCCGCGTTGCATTTCACCGGCGGGCAGTGGATTAGTGCGACCGAGTACCGCGCGAAGTTCAACGCTTACGACCTGAACCAGTCGCTACCAGCTATCGATGTGCGCGTTGCCGGCGGAAAAGACCTCGCGGGCAACGTCCATGGTCAGACCACTGCGGCCGATGTGTTTTCCATCGACACGCAGAACCCGATCATACCGTCCATCGTCCGCGATCAGGCCACGGCAAACAACCTCACAAACGTGTCCTGGACTGTGACATTCTCAGAACCGGTCATTGGCGCTGCTGCGGGGAATTTTCAGCTATTCAACGGATCGCTCGGCGGCACGCCCGCGATCACCAGTGTGACCGGATCGGGGACGACCTGGGTAGTGGAGGCGACAACCGGAGCGGGCACCGGCACTCTCGCGCTGTATGTGATCAGCCCCGTGGGAATCACAGACTCGGCCGGCAACCTGCTGGCCGCGCTCCCGGTCACCGGACCCGCCTACACGATTGATCATGTCGCGCCATCGGTGGCGAAACTCGCCGCGGATAACCTGTTGCTCAATGATGCCGTGGTCGGACCCGCCGGCCTGACGCTGACGGTGACCTACAACGAGCCCATGAACCAGGCAGTCCTGCCGGCTGTCGCGTTCCCCGTAGAGAACCCCGGGGCGACGTTGTCCTTGGCCATGGCGCAGTGGATCGATGCCCGCACGTTCAGTGCAACCTTCTCCGTCGCCGACCTCGGAATCGAACTTGCTGATATCGATGTATCGGTTTCCGGCGCGCAGGACGCGGTCGGCAATCCGCAATCGGCCATTGTGATCGGCGATCTCCTCGACATTGACACACATAACCCGACGGTCGCCTCCATCGTCCGTGTCGGCCCGAATCCGACAGCCGCAGCCACGGTTGATTATCTGGTCACTCTCAGCCAGCCGGCCCCCGGTCTCGCGGCGAGCCATTTCGCGATCCAGGCAACAGGACTGACCGGAGCTGGAATCGTTGGCGTGATTGGGGGGCCGACGCAATACACCGTTCGCGTGAATCGCGGTACGGGCACAGGAACGGTTCGACTCGATCTGGTCAATTCGGCCGGCGTCGGCGACGCGGCCGGCAATGCAATTACGGGGCTGCCGTTCGCGGGGGAGACCTTCAGCATCGTGGCACCAGTACCCCCGCGGGTCGCGGCCGTTCATGTCAACGAAGGAGCGTCTCAGCGGTCACGCGTCACGAGCCTGACCGTCGACTTCGACATGCCCGTCACGCTGGCGGGTAACCCGGCCGATGCTTTCGTGCTCGCCCGTCAAGGCGGCGGCACGGTTACCATCGCCGGCGTCACCTGGACTGGAAATTCCGCAAGACTGACGTTCAGCGGAACATCGACCGTCGCAAATTCGCTCGTCGATGGTCGATACACCCTGAAAGTCCTGGCCTCCCAGGTGACAGCCGGCGGTACGCCGCTCGACGGAAATGGTGACGGGACGCCTGGCGACGACTACGTCCTGACCGGCACTCCAACCAATGGCCTGTTCCGCCTGTTCGGCGACGCCGACGGCGATGGGACCGTCACGGCAACTGACTTCCTCGCATTCCGCCTGGCGTTCCTGAGTGCGAGCCCCGTGTTTGACTTCGACAACAACGGTCAGGTCGATGCCGGTGACCTACTCCAGTTCCGGTTGCGGTTCCTGCAGTCGGTGTAGACAAACAACAATCGGGTGCAGGACCGGCCTCTCAGCCGATCCGGCACCCGATTCTCATTCAACCTCTTGTTACTTCTTCTCTTTCAGGATCGCGTCGACCTCGGCCAGGCAGTCCTTGATGTGGACGCGAGTGATCGCGTCGCCGGCCTTGGCCGCCGTGAGCTTCTCCCGCAGCCGGCCGAGCGCGTCGCGGCCGATGGCCTTCAGGTCTTCCGGCCCACTGGAGCTTTCGCCGCCGGGGCCGCCCCGGCGGGGGCCGGGCGCGGTCGGCAGGGTGGCCGGGGCCGGCTCTTCCGGCTTCGGCGAAATCGCATTCTTCATGATATCGAGATACGTCCGCTGAAGGTTCCGCCGCAGCGGGTCGATCTTGGCACCATCCGTGCTCAGCTCGCTCCAGATCCCGGCCTGCAGGTCGTCCACCAGATCCGAAGGCGTGTACGCCTTATCGCCTTCCTGGATTTCGCCGTCCTGGAGCCGTTTGAGCCGGCCGGCCGAGAGCAGGCTGCGGAGCAGCGAATTCTGGAAGCTGGTGATGTCACTGGAGACGTTGGTGTACTTGAACCGGTT
Organism: Gemmataceae bacterium; assembly: GCA_019694755.1. GTDB lineage: Bacteria > Planctomycetota > Planctomycetia > Gemmatales > Gemmataceae > JAIBBI01. Next base: position 56,437 of record JAIBBI010000010.1, on the reverse strand, counting down.
GATGATCTCCGGGTTCATGAGCTTCGTCGGCGTGGTGAATGCGTGCTTGAGCAAGAAGGCGACCGCCTCCTTCTGCCGATCCTTCGGCACGCGTTTGAAAGTTTCCCCGCCGCGGCCGGCGAGTGTCCGGCTCTCGACGACGCCGCCCACGTTCAAAGCCACGGCCCGGAGCCAGCCCGCTCGCTGCGACAGGATGACACCGTAGGTGCTCTGCAGCAGCGAGTAATCTTCGCCCGTCGTCGTCGTCGCCTTCAGCAGGTAGTCGAGGACGCGGTCGACGTTCTTCAGCCCGAGTTCCGTCGCCTTGAGCGAGTCGGAGCCGATGTTCTCGGTCTTCACGGTCGGGTCAACCGAGGCCGGGCCGTCCTCGCCGCCGAACCGCAGGAGCGGCTCGTCCATCTGCCGGGCCGCCCACTTGTCGAGCGTCGGGATCTCGGCCTCGGGTGTCTTCGCATCCGGGATCGGGCGGTAGCCCCATTCGATGGCGAAATAATCATACGGCCCGACGACCGGAATCAGCCGTTTGACCTTGTCCTCGGGCTGTGCGACGTAGTTGTTCCGCCCGTAAGCCATGATCGATGCCACGGTGCCGAACTTCTCGGCGAAAGCGGGGTCGCGGAGTTGTTCGATGGTGTACGCGGAGCTGGCCCGGTGATTGTGCCGGAGGCCGAGCGTGTGGCCGACCTCGTGGCAGGCGACGTACCGGATCAGGTCGCCGGTCAGCTCATCGGGGAACGGCAACTTACGGGCCCGCTCGTCCTGGGCGGAGCACTGCACGAAGTACCATTCCTGCGCGAGCCGCTGAATGTCATGCCAGAAGATGATGTGCGCCGAGATGATCTCGCCGGACCGCGGGTCGTGGACGTTCGGACCCATCGCGTTCGCGATCGGCTCGGCCACCCAGCGAATCACGGAGTAGCGGGCGTCTTCCGGATCCCACGTCGGGTCCTGCCGGGCGTCCGGGGCTTCCTTCGCCACGATGGCGTTCTTGAAGCCGGCCTTCTCGAACGCGCCCTTCCAGTCTTCGACGCCCTTCATGATGTACGGGCGCCACTTCTCCGGCACCTCCCGGCTGATGTAGAACGTGATCGGCTTGACCACTTCCGAAACGTCGGCCGAGGGGTCCTTCTTTTCGAGGCGGAAGCGGGCGATGTACTCCTTCGTCTCGGTCCATTTCTTGTCCGAGCCGAAGCTCTCGAAGCCCTCGGTGAAGTAGCCGACCCGCGGGTCGAACAGCCGGGGCATCATCGGCTTTTCGGGCAACATGGTCAGGCTGAAGTGAACGAGCTGGGTGTTGCCGCCCCGCCCGCCGCGTGGAGTCAGCCCCGGGATCTGCGGCAGATTTCCACCGGCACCGGCCGGCGAGCCCCGCGAGGTGAGCAGCGAGCGGACTTCAATGTTCGTCGGAAACGCCTTGATCTCTTCCAGGAACGAACGCTCGGCATCGATGCTCGACCCGCCGCCCCGGCCTGAAAGGTCGGTGAGGTCGCCGAGGTACATGTTGGTGACGTTGATGACGGACGAGCGGTCCTTGCCTTCGCACTCGACGGGAAAGGCGGCCACGATCGCGTCCATGTTGGCGGAGTCGACGGCAGTCTGCAGGGCCTTGCCGTCGCCGCGCTTGGCGAAGGAGGCTTTCCACAGCACGACTTTGTTGCCGCGCCGCTCCCAGCGGAGAAACACACTGCCGATCGACTGGCCACCCCAGCTCACGCCGGCCGGGCCCTTGGCGACTTCCGACTGCCAGAGCATCAGTCGGTCGAGGCCTTCCTTCGGGATTTCGAAGTAGACCTTGTCATCGATACGGTGGACGAGGAAGACGCCGGGGTAACTCTTGGCCGACTTCGTGATGACGTCGTCGTACTTCTTGAGTTCGCCGGGGCCGCCGCCGCCCTTGGTCATGCTGCGTCGCAACTGCGACAGGTCGGCTTTGGGGACGTCGGTTTTCTCCTGGCCGCGCATGTCGCCGGTCAGGAAGGACAGGCCCGTCACCATCAGGACGAGCGCGATCGATCGGGAATACATCGTGCCTCGCGGTAAGCTATGCCGGTTGGGAGGAGCTTCACTTCTAACATAACTAGGCACGCGGGGAAAAGCGGGCAGATCCCCCGCCCCCGGATTGCCCGACGAGCACGGTCCCGACAATCGTTAGAACTGGACTGGGGATTGGGATTGCGGGACGCCCACCGGGTGTCGCCGGTTCATCCCTTGCACATTGGCACACCCCGCGCTACAATTGCCCCCGGGTCCAGTCCTCACGACTTTCTCATCTTTATCATCACGTCGTGCGGTGGGCGATTATCGGGTTATCCGTCTCGTCTTCATGGGAGATCGCAGTGTCCGCGCAATTTCGTCGCAGGTGGCTCCGCCTCGAGCGGTTGGAGTCGCGATACGCACCTGCCGTATTTACAGTCACCAACAATGCGGAGAGCGGCGTCGGGTCGCTGACGGCCGCGATCACATCGGCGAACAATGCGATTGGGCCAGATACCGTAGTTTTCGATCCGAACTACTTCTCCACACCGCGAACGATCAACACGACCGATGGATGGGAGGTCCGCGACGATATCACTCTCATAGGGCCGGGTAGTGGTCTTTGCGCGTTGACCGTCACTATCGGGTGGTCGAGGTCGGTGATCCGCACCGGGAACATGCGCAGCCTGGACGTGAACCTGTCCGGGCTCTCGTTTCGCGGCGGACAGGACTGCTCCGGAATTCGAATCGCAAGCGACCGTGTATCCGTCAGGGATTGCAACTTCTTCGACTTTTGGGGCTATTACGGCGGCGGACAGGGAATAGTCCAAACGGCACTCGTGTCCGGCACACTTTCGATCGAAGGTTGCAGGTTCGCCAATGCGTCCGGCGTGTACCCGGGCGTTGGCATCTCAATGACCGCAGCCGCCAGTGTTACAATTCGTGACAGTTCCTTTTCAGGTTTTAGGGCCGAGGGGCTGGGGGGCGCAGTCTCGCTCGGGGACGCGCAATCCCTCACGATCGAAAACAGTCTGTTTGCGGGTAACTACGCCAGTTCGGGCGGCGGTGCCATCGATGTCAGTACCCGCTTCCTACCCCTCAACGTGTTGATCCGGAACTCCACGTTCTCCGGCAATTCGACATACGGGTCCGGCGGCGCGATCCGCGTGTCCTCAGCAGGTCCCCCCGCAGCTGTGCGGATCGAAAACTCGACTCTCTTCAGCAATTCGGCTAACGGGTCCGGCGGTGGCGTTGCCTTGACTGGCGTGCCGGCCCCGAATCTCCTCATCGAAAGCAGCATCGTCAGCAACAACTCCGCCCCGACCGGGCCGGACCTGTCCGCTGTGCAAGTTCAATCGCATGCCAGCGCTATCGGCAACACGGCCGGGGTCACCAATTTCGTGGATGCCGGCCAGAACCTCATCGGCGCGCTGCTGTTCATCGGCCCTTTGGCCGACAACGGCGGCCCGACGGCGACTCACGCCCTGCTGCCCGGCAGTCCGTGCATTGATGCCGGCGCGAACCCGGCCGATCTGACGATGGACCAACGGGGCCGACCGCGGGCTTACGGCCTCCCCGACATCGGAGCATTTGAGTACATCCCCGCGGGCAAGCCGTACGCCATCGCGCAGTTCGCCGATATCACTGCGCCCACATCGGCGGCTTCCATCACCGTCACGTTTGCCGGCGGCTCGCTGATCGACACGGCCACCATCGATAGCCTCGACCTGCGCGTCATCGGGCCGAACGGCTTCGACGCATTCCCTCAGCTTGTATCGATCAACCAGCCGGGTCCGGGAACTCCGCGAGTCGCCACCTACTCGCTGGCGGGGCCGGGCGGGTCGTGGGATGCCGGCGACTCCGGTCACTATCGCGTTACGGTCGAGGCGGCGCAGGTGTCTGACCTTGCGGGCAACACAATTCCCGAATCGTCTCTCGGACGGTTCAGCGTCCGGGTCCCGATGACGGCGGTCGTTTCGAATGCGAACGACACGGGTCCGGGCTCTCTGCGTCAGGCCATTCTGGATACGAACGCTGGTCTGGCGGCTGATACCATCGTCTTCAATCTCTCCGGCCCGGCGACCATTTCGCTTTCGTCGCCCATGACGATTGCCGACTCGCTCACGATCCTCGGGCCCGGCGCGGGCCTGCTGACAATTTCCGGTGGCGGTCTGGTACGACCGCTCGAAATCAGCGCGGCGGACATGGCGGTGATCTCCATTTCCGGTGTTACCATTGCGGACGGCCGCAGCGTGTCCGGGCCCGGCGGCCTGTTCATTCAAGATGAGTCCGTCACGCTAACCGACGTGACGTTTGCCGGCAACACCGCAGCCGGTGACGGCGGCGCGGTCGCCAGTGCCGGGCCACTGACCGTCGTCCGCGGGAGGTTCCGCGACAACCGCTCAGCCGGCAACGGGGGTGCGCTCTTCGCGACGTCCGTCCTGGGTGTGAATCTGACCGATTCCCTATTCCAGAACAACTTCGCAGGAGGACGGGGCGGCGCGGTGGCAGTGTTGCCTCCCGACACGGCAATCTCCGGGTTGGCATTCGCAGGCTGCACGCTGGCTGACAACATCGCGGCCGACGGCGGCGCGATCGCCTCGGGCGCCCGACAGTTCACAATCCAGCAAACGACCGTTACACGCAATACGGCGACCGGCCGCGGCGGGGCGGTCTTCCTGACGGCGGCCAAGGGCCACGTCACGGCCACGCAATGCACCATTGTCGACAACTCGGCGGCCGGCGGCGGTGGGTTCGCCAGTCCCGCGTTTCAGTCGCCATCCGTCACCTTGAACGGCTGCATCGTGTTCAACTCGGCCCCGCTCGGGCCGGACATCCTGACTCTGGGAGCCGGCCTGCTTACCGACACCATGATCGGCACGGCCCTCGGTTACTTCACCTCGACCAATAGTAATGCCGTCGGGATCGACCCGCGGCTCGGGCCACTGGCCGACAACGGTGGGCCCACTCCGACGATGCTGCCGTTGCCTGGTAGCCCCGTTCGCGACCGCGGCCTTACCTCCACAACGACGGCATTCGATCAACGCGGCTCCGGATTCGTGCGATTGCTGGGTACCCGATCCGATGTCGGGAGCATCGAATCCACCGACCCGACTGGTGTTCCGGTAGCGCTCGGTGTGGTCGAAACTGCGCTCAACGTGTTGGCCGGCGGGGGAACGTCGACGAGTTTCAGCGTCACCTACAGCGACGACGCCGCCATTGACATCTCCAGCCTCGGCGACAACGACATCCGTGTCGTCGGCCCGGGCGGCTTCGATGTGCCGGCCAAACTGGTCAGCATCGATCAATCTTCCAACGCGCCGACGGTCGTGGCTCGATACACATACACGCCGCCGGGGGGAAGTTGGGACGGCAGTGACTACGGAAACTATCGGCACGTGCTTCAGGCAGGTTCTGTGTTCGATGCTTCCGGTCATGCCGCGCTCCCGGGAGCCGTCGGATTGACTCGGGTTACAATCCCGAGGACATTTCTGGTCACGACCGTCGCCGATTCCGGTCCGGGTAGCCTCCGCCAGGCGGTGCTCGACGCCAACGACAGCTTCCTGACAAAGGACACGATCGCATTCGACCCGGGTGTATTCGCCGGTTCACAGACCATAACGCTTACCGGAGGGGGCTTGCGATTCACCGAAGAGGTAACGGTGACCGGCCCCGGCGCGGGCAAATTGACAATCGACGCGATGTCTCAGAGCCGACACTTCACCGCAGGCCGGCTGACGATGTCCGGCCTCACGCTGACCAACGGCCGGGCCGCGGCAGACTATGGCGGCGCGATCTCGGCAACCCTTCTAACGCTCAACGATATGACAATCACGAATTGCGTGGCCGACCTGGAAGGCGGCGCGATCAGTGCGACGACGCCGACTATGAACAACTGCACATTTCGCGACAACTCCGCACGAGCGGGCGGGGCGATCCAGACCACCGGATACACGCTGATAGACGGCTGTACATTCGTCGACAACTCGGCCCTTGACTCCGGCGGAGCCATCAAGGCCAGTTCCTTCAACGGTATCAAGATCAATAATTCGCGATTTCAAGGCAACAGCGCGAATGTTGATTCCACGACAAATTCGGGAGGCGCCATCACTGGAGGAAGTAGCGGCAGTAGTAATTTGATACTTGACGGCTGTGTATTTGCCGGCAACAGCGCGGCCGGAGTAGGTGGGGCTGTCTACTGGATGGGAAACACGAACATCACTAATTGCACTTTTGCCGAAAACACAGCTGACTATGCGGCCGGTGCCGTCTCAGTTTCCAGTTCCAATTCTTCGCTGGTCATTCGACGATCGCTGTTCACAGGCAATTCGTCTCAGACCGCCGGTGCTTTGTCGTTTGGGACTACTTCGGGCGGCACCATCTATGTTGAAAACTCGACATTTACAGGCAACCTCGCGTATGGATCAGCCGGCGCAATTCGGCTGCCATTTCTGATTGGCGAAACAAATTTTGTGAACATTCGCAATTCAACAATTGTGGGCAACTCGGCTGGCAACGGCGCGGGGGGACTCGAAGGTAGTTCAAGGCTCGAGAGCTGCATCGTAGCCAAAAACTACGGAAAGTTTCCCGACATTCGGGGTGGCGGCTTTCTGTCCTTAAAAAACTCCGCCATCGGCTCTTACGTCGGCATTCCGGCCTACACCAACCTCGGCGGCAACCTTCCGGCCGGGACGAATCTGAAACTGGGGCCGCTCGGCGATCACGGCGGCCCGACAGCCACCTATTCCCTGCTCCCCGACAGCCCGTGCATTAATGCCGGGTCGAACCCCGGCTCCGCGACCACCGACCAGCGCGGGTTCCCGCGGTCGAACGGCAAAACCGATATCGGCGCTTACGAGACTCAGCCGGTAACTGTGACCGCAGTACGCATCAACGACGGCACCGTCCAGAGATCGCGGGTCGAGCGGATCGTCGTCGAATTCAGCCAGCCGGTCACGCTCCCGACCGACCCGGCCAGCGCGTTTTCGCTGGTCCGCAACAGCGATTCGGCCGGGGTCAAACTCATCGCCAGCGTCAGCGGGAACAGTGTGACGTTGCAGTTTCACGGCGGGCTCGTTGAGTACGACAGCCTCGCCGACGGTCGTTACACGCTGACGATCCGGGCCGCGGATGTCCTCGCGGCCGATGGCCCGCTCGACGGCAATCAGGACGGCAAAGCGGGAGGAGATTATTCGACGCAACTGCACCGACTCTTCGGCGACGCCAACGGCGATCGGAAGGTAACATCGGACGAGTGGCTCGCCTTGCGTCTCGTACTGGTATCACCAAACAAGACCTTCGATTTCAACGGCGACGGTACCGTTGACGCCTTCGACATCCTGCAATTTCGACTGCGGTTTCTGAAATCGGTGTGATCGAGTCGGTGAATTAATTGACTACCGGTGCGCCCGGCTCTTCCAGCAACTCCTTCAAATTCGCCCCTTCGATCACTTCCACTTCCACGAGGCGGTCGGCGAGCCGATCCAGTGCCCGGCGGCGTTCCGTCAGGATCTTGCGGACGTCCGCCGTCGCCGTCTCGATGATCTTCCGCATTTCCAGGTCGACTTCGCGGGCCGTGGCTTCGCTGTAATCCCGGCCGTCGCCGCCGCCGAACGCCTTCAGGAACGCGGCCCCCTCGCCTTCGCTGAGGTAAACCCGCCCCAACGGGCTCATGCCGTATTCCTTCACCATGCTCGACGCGATCTTCGTCGCCGCGTTGAGGTCGCTGGTCGCCCCGGTGCTGATGTCGCCGAACACGAGTTCCTCGGCCAGCGTGCCGCCGAGCATCCGCCGGATGTGCGACTCGAGCATCGATCGCGTCATCATCGTGCGGTCTTCGTCGGGCCGGCTGAGCACGTAACCCGCCGCCATGCCGCGAGGAATGATGCTGACCTTGTGGACGGGGTCGGAGTTGGGCAGGCTGAGCGCGACGAGCGCATGGCCGGCCTCGTGGACCGCGACCCGCCGCTTCTCGTCGGGCTTCATGATCCGGCTCTTGCGCTCGAGGCCGACGGTGTCGCGCTCGATCGCCTCGTTGAATTCGGACATGCCGACGGCGGCCTTTTCCCGGCGGGCGGCGAGCAGGGCCGCCTCGTTGACGAGATTGGCCAGATCCGCCCCCGCGCTGCCGGGCGTCAGGGCGGCCACCTGCCGGAGGTTGACGTCCTCGCCCAGCTTGATGTTGCGGGCATGGACTTTCAGGATGGCCTCCCGGCCATCGATGTCCGGTCGGTCGACGACCACGGTGCGGTCGAACCGGCCGGGCCGGAGCAGCGCCTGATCCAGCGTTTCGGGCCGGTTGGTCGCGGCCATGATGATCACGCCGCGGTTGCTCTCGAAGCCGTCCATCTCCACGAGCAAGGCGTTGAGTGTCTGCTCGCGCTCGTCGTGGCCGCCGACGGCCGCGCCGCCGCGAGACTTGCCGAGCGCGTCGAGTTCGTCAATGAAGATGATGCAGGGGGCTTTCGACTCGGCCTCGCGGAACAGGTCGCGGACCCGGGCGGCCCCGACCCCGACAAACATCTCGACGAAGTCGCTGCCCGAGAGCGTGAAGAAGGGCACCTCGGCCTCGCCGGCGACGGCCTTGGCGAGCAGCGTCTTGCCCGTGCCCGGCGGTCCGACGAGCAACACGCCCTTGGGAATCCGCCCGCCCAAAGCCTGATACTTGGCGGGCCGTTTAAGGAAGTCGACGACCTCGCGCAACTCCGCTACCGCCTCGTCGATCCCGGCGACGTCGGCAAACGTGGTCTTGTGGTCGCGCTGCGCGTAGACCTTGTGTCGGCTCCGGCCGAAACTCAACGGCCCGGCTCCGCCACCCGAGAGCCAGCGCATCAGGAACAGCGTCCCCACCAGCATCAGTCCGATGAGGAACAGCGTGTACAGCATCGACGCGAGGCCCTTCATCGCTGCATCGTCGTCTTCGGCGGAGTACGCAGGCCCGGCCGCCCGGTCGAGGTTATCGACAAACTTCTCGTCGAGTTCCAGCCCGACCCGCGCCACGCGGAACGGCGTCGGCGCGCTCTCGGCGTATTCATCAGTGCCCAGGCCACTGACGCGATCGCGGGTCACGATGTCGCCACGGACCTCGGCCCGGGAGACTTTCACGTTGCGGAGTGTCACGCCCGGAAGGTCGATGATCCGGCGGTACTCGCCGTACCGCATGCCGGAGGATGACGGGTCGCGCGCGGTCAACCACGACAGGGCAATGAGCCCGCCCAGGAGAAGGAGAAACAGTCGCGGCCCCGCGAGCCAGGATCGCCCGCGGTCGTTGAGTCGCTTGGGGGGCATCGAAGTTAGGTTAGAGCGCAGGGCGGCGGGGAAAAACCCCGCCTGGCGCATGTCACTTCAACAGCGGGTGTTTGAGACTTCGCCACGCGCCGCCTTCCTTGCTGGAGGTGACGCACTGCGTGATGAAGTTCATGCCGTCGAGGCCGTCGACGACGGTGGGGTAGAGCCCGGATTTGCCGGGCGACTTGTCGCCCGAGAGTCGGCGGGCCATGTCGTCGAAGGCGGCCGTGTAAATGTTGGCGAAGGCTTCCAGGTAGCCCTCAGGGTGCCCCGACGGAATGCGGCACGAACCGGCTGCGGTCGCGCTCAGGTACGGGCCGCCGGCGCGGGTGTATGTCTGGTGCGGCGAGCCGTTCTTCCGCACCCAGAGCACGTTCGGATTCTCCTGGTGCCATTCCAGCGAGGCTTTGGTGCCGTCAATCTCGATACGGACGTCGTTCTCCCGGCCGTGGGAGATCTGCGACGCGGTCACGGTGCCGAGGCAGCCGTTCGCGAACTTCACGACAGCCGTGCCGTAGTCGTCGAGGGCCCGGCCCGCTTCGAACGTCTTCAGGTGGGCCGACACCTGATCGGGTAGCAAGCCGGTGATGAACCGGGCGAGGTTGTAGGCGTGCGTGCCGATGTCGCCCCAGCAGCCGGCGAGGCCGCTGCGGGCCGGGTCGGTGCGCCAGGCGGCCTGCTTCTGGTCGCCGGTCTCGAGACGGGTGCGGAGCCAGCCCTGGATGTACGACGCGCGGACGGCCTGGACTTCGCCGAGTTCACCGCCGGCCACCATGTCGCGGGCCTGCCGGACGAGCGGGTTGCCGGTGTAGTTATGCGTCAGCGCGAACACGACCGACGACTTCTGCGCGAGCTCGACGAGCTTCTCAGCTTCCGCGAGGTCGAACGTCATGGGCTTGTCGCAGACGACGTGGAAGCCGGCCTCAAGTGCGGCCTTGGCCACCGGGTAGTGGACGTGGTTCGGCGTGGTGATGGCGACGAAGTCGATGCGGTCGGGCCGTTTGGCCTCCGCGGCGAGCATCTCGGTGAAGCTGCCGTAGGCCCGGTCGGCCGGGATGTCGTAATCCGGGGCCGACGCTTTCGCGCGGGCCGGGTCGCTCGAAAGCGCGCCGGCGGCGACGTAAGCACGGTTGTCGAGGCACGCGGCGATCGAGTGGACCTTGCCGATGAAGCTTCCCTGGCCGCCACCGACCAGACCCATCCGCAGCTTACGGTTCAACGGTGCGTTCACGCCCATAGCAGGTGATCTCGATGAATGTGCGGGCAGGGGGTCACTCTATCGGCCGGGCGCGGGGGGCAGCAACTGCCGGAGGCAGAACGACAGGCCGTCGCGCTCGTAGTCGAGCGTGCGAGCGAACTCGATCAGCGCGGCCGAGTGGTCCGGCTGCTTCCGCGACATCACCAGGGCCAGCACGCGTTTCTGCTGCGGCTCCGTCGGAAGGTTGCGGAACAACTCCATCTCGAACGGGATCGCACCGGAAATCAGGTCACCGAGTTGCTTGTCGCGCCGGCCCTTGCTGCCGAGGGCCGCGAGCAGCTTCTTCCACTGTTCCTCGGCCAGGTCGCCCTGTTTGGCTCGCAGCGCGGCCACATACAGCAGGCCACGCTGCTGGACCTCTGCCCGGCGGTTGCGGCCGTTCTTGTCTTTCGGCATGCTGTCGACCAGTTCGGCGGCCTCCTTGTACTTCCCGGCCAGGAACAGCCCCTCGAAGTTCTTTGCGTCGTTGCCCAGCAGGCCGACGTACGCCGCCCGGTCGCGTGCTAGGCACGCGCGAAGTATCTCGATACTCTTCTTGATCTCGGCCGCGTCGCCCTGTCCGGGGCGCAACTGGCCGAGATACTCCGCCATGATCTGGTCCGCGCCGGCTTTGTCGCCCCGGCCGATCCGGGCCAGCAGCCGATCGCGGAGCAGCGACCAGTCGGGCTCGCCGCCCACGAGCAGGTCGAGTTCCTGATACTGCCCGGCCGCGGCGGTCGCCTCGATCAGCATGTGCTTGATGAGGCCATCGGTCGGCTTCATGTCGTACGCCTTCTTCATCCACTTGGCAGCTTCGGCAGCGTCACCGCGGGCGAGTTGCCGGTAGGCCCACCCGTAGTACGCATAGCTCGACGGTGCGGCCGCGATCGCCTCACGGTAGACCTTCTCGGCTTCCGGTTCGTCTTCGACCCGGCCAAGCAAATACAGCGCGTCGGGCGTGCGCTGCGTCTCCTCCACCAGCTTGCGGTAGGTCGGCCGCTGGTCGGTCTCGGGGTGCGCGTCTTCCGTCGCGATCTGGCAGGCGCGGTGGATGGCCGGCAGCACGGGCCGGGTCGCCAGCCGGGGCTTCAACTCCTGCAGGATCTTTTCCGGGTCCATCAGGTTGTTCAGCCAGTTCACGGCCATGCTGTCGTCGGGGTTCACCCGCGTGAGTTGCAAGGCGTACTCCGGCTGCTTGTCGGCCGGGACGATCGCGTTCACGATCCGCAATCGCTTCTCGGTCGCGCCCAGCGGCTCCTGATAAATGCGCTCCTTCATCAGGCGGGAGCCCTGCTTGGCTGTCAGCGACGCGGGGAACGGCTGAAACTCGAAGTCGACTCCCTGGAAGTGCAGAAACAACTCCCCGATGTGCGGCTTGGGGGGCCGGTTGTCGTTGCGGTGCTGTTTGGCGTACTCGACCTCCTCCCACACCACGAGCGCGAGCCGATCCGGGTTGATGACAAACGTGTGCTTGACAAACGGCCGGGACCAGAAGCTGGTGTTGATGTCGACGGACGGCGGCAGGTTCAGATCCGTCCCCGCCGAGGCCAGCGCGACGGTGCCTTCGGGCACATCGATCGCCTGCTGGCGGTCGGGCTGCAGCGTGTACTTCTGCCCGGCGACCACGACGTCGTAAGGGCGGGTGCCGCCATTCACGAGATACACCTTGCGGTGTTCGCCGATATACCAGGCCGAGCCGAAATACAGCGCGAGCAGGCCCAGGCCGATCGCGGGGCCGACGATCCGCGGCAGCCACCGGCGGGTCGCCCCGGCTTCGCGGTAGCCGGCCGTCTTGGCCTCGCCCAGGATGGCCGCGGGGATCGGCTTGCCGCTGTCCTTGTGCTTTTCCGAGAGCTTGCGCTGCTTGATGTAACCCTTGTCATTCAGAAACTGCGGAAACGCCTCGTCGCGGGCATCCATGAGGGCGAGTGCTTCGACGTGCCGGCCCTGCGCCTGATAAGCCTCTACGGTCTGGTACGAAAGCCAGGCCCGGTCGACGATCTTGCCGGTGAGAGTGTGCTGGATGAATGGAAGGGCGTCGTCGGGCCGGCCCTGCTTCAGGAGCGCGTGGGCGAGTTGCTCGCGAACCATCGGCGAATCGGTCGCGGCCATCGCCTTGCGGAAGGCGGCCTCGGCCTCGGGCCAGCGGGCGAAGTAGGCGTAGCCCTCGCCCAGCGCGCCCTGCACGGCCACGCTGTTCCGCCCGGCGGCGGCTGCCGCCACCTGCTCATAAAGCGGCTCGTCCTGGAAGCCGCTGGCCGCCCCGAGCGCCTTGACGATCGCGCCGTCGGTGTCGCCGCCGGTCCGCATCGCCTCGGAAAGGTCGCCGAAGACATTGGCCTTGGCCTTTTCCCAATCGGCCAGCTTCATGTAGCGGTGCCGTTGACACGCCTGGCACTCTTCGATTATGCGTCGCTTCGCGAGCGGGATGATTGGGATGAAGAACACGACGATGTAAAGCGTCGTGTCGTACGACGTGAGATTACCGTAGGCGTTGCAATGTTCGCAGGTGCCCTTGAGCGTGTGGGCCCGATCGCGGCCGTAGTGCCAGGTACCGATTCCGTTGACGACGTGAGGCATGGCGCACCGGAGACTCGACGGGAATGGGGCCAGTGTACGGCCCCCCGTCGCCGGTGGTCACTGCAGGCCGGCCGGTTTTACGGTCGAATCCGGTTCGTCTTTGTACAGCGACGCAGACTTCGGCTTGTTGCCCGTAAGCCACTCGCGGAACCCCTGGGCGTTGGCGGCATTGCCCTGGAAGATCGGGTCGAGCAGGTCGGTCTTGGCGTGGGTGGCCAGGTCTTTGGCGGCAGCCGCCCCGTCGAGGTTCATCCCGCCGGCATTGGCCGCGAAGGTCTGCAGGCCGAAGTCGATCCACGCCGCCTTCACTTTCCAAGGGATCATGATGTCGGCCGGGTTATTGATCTTCACCGTCGCGAGATCGAGCGTGGCTGCCCCGAGGGCGAAGGCCGCGTAGTCGCACTGCACCGAGCGCGGCGCGTTGGTGCGGACGACCGGGAACAGTCGGCCAAACCCTTCGATTGCCATCGCACGCTCCTTGATCGAGGGCTCGGGCACGAGGCCGTCGCGATTCGCGACTTTGAGCAGCACCAGAGCCGGCCGCGCGAGCGTCTGCCCGCCGAACTCCAGCCGCGGCGTCCGAGCGAAGCCGAGCGCTTTGACGGCTTCCAACCGCACGTATTGATATGCGGCGGCCTGTTCGGGCGGCAGGTTGGTCACGTCACGCGGCTTCATGATAAAGTCGCACAGCGCCACGATCGACTTGTGTTCGAGTCCGCGGTTCTCTTTGCGGAACGCCGACTGCTCGGGAAGGGCCGCGTCGATCTCGAAGCCGAGCGCGGAGGTCAACGCGGACAGTGCCCAGAGTTTGACGGCGTCGTTTTCCTTCGGATCGTTGATCATGGCCAGCGCGGGCTCGACGCCCTTGTCGTAGCCGATGAGCCCAAGCACATAGAGCATGCGGGCGGCATTCATCCGGACCACGCTGCGGTTGTGCTTGAGGGCCGGGCCCAGTTCTTTCACGAGCGCGTTGCCCAACTCGTACGCAAAGTCGAGCGATTCCTGCTTGATGACCTTGGGCCGGTTCGAGCGGATGACGCCGAACTCAATGATCGCGTCTTCAATCACCTGGGCCAGGGAGTCGTTGCGGAGTCGGACGGGGTCGGTGAGCTGGCCGGCGAAATACTTCGCCTGCTTCTCGATGACGCCGCGATTGGCGTCGGTGACTTTCTCTTTCCCGCCGCGGATGTCCTGAAACATCGCCCGTTCGGGGCCCTTGAGCGGCTCCGGCGAAGAGCTTTGGGCCGGGGCCAGCGCGGGGATGAGGAGCAGACAGGCAATCGCAAATCGGGACATCATCGGCCTCCGGATCATGTGTTCACAGTATCAGAGGCGGCACCGGCGGTCAAAAGCGGGAGGGGCCGGGCGGTCGCGCGCACGAAAAAAGCCGCGGCACATTCGCCACGGCTTTCGTGTTTCAACGGGTCGAGTGAAGACTCAGGACTTGCGACGGCGGGAGTAGCCGGCCGCACCCAGGATGCCGAGGGCCGCGAGGGTGAGCGTCGCGGGTTCCGGCGTCTCGTTCGGTCCGGGGGGAGAGGTCGGCACCGGGACGGTCGGAGTGCCACCGTCGTCCACCGGAACGGTCGGCGGCGGGTCCACCGGAGTCGGCACCGGATCGGTGACCGGTGGCAGGACGACCGGCGGCGCGGGAACTTCCGGTTCGCCGGTCGGAGTTTCTGAAGTGGCAGGAGGGGTCGGCGTTTCGTTCGTACCGCCCCCGGAGGCCGGGTTGCCGGTCGCACCGCTGGGGACCGAAGGAGTGTTCGGTGTTGGCATGGAGGTGTTGCTACCCGCATTCGAGCCGCCGGCTCCACCGCCTGATCCGCCGCCACCCGGTGCGCCGGGCGTGTTGCCGGCGTTGGTGGGAGGGGCAGGCGGCATATTCTGGCAGGCCATGTCGGCCGGGCCGGTCTTCACGGTGACCGACGAGCCGGGTGGCAGTTCCATCGCGGTAGTGACCGGGGTGCCGTCGGTCCCCAGCGTGGTCATGATGATTGAGATCGCATACTGCGATTGGGCCGCGGCGGGGCTCGCCTCGAGTCCGAGAATGACGGGCGAAGACAACAGGGCCGCGGCCGTCCACCAGCGGTTCATGGCAGGATCCTTCCTGGATTCAGCGGGACGCGATCGCAGAAGGGATTCCTGCCGACCGCCCGAATCGATGCGGGGGGCGTCGATTCGTGGGCGCACCATAACCCGTGGGACGGTCCTGTCAAGCCGGAGTCTGTCGGCATTTCCCGGGTCAAACGTGAAGAATTCGGCGGTCAATCGGAAAAATACCACGGAATCGCCATTATTCGAGAGATTACCCGAATTACCCGAGGCGGCCCCTTTTCCCCCGTCGGGACGGAAAGACCCATTTTTTTGAAACACCCCATTGATCCGGGGATACCGACGGAGTACCATGCAAAAATCAGCACAGAGATGATTCGGATCCTGCGCGGTCCGGTTACTCCCGTGCCGATACAATGAGAGGACAGGCGGTCCTCGCCGCACGTCGTCATCTATCCGTAATGATCGGTCCGTAGGTCGGGCCGGTGCATTTGGCCTTTTCTATCAGGAGACTGTCATGATTCGTCGGAAGGGTTTCACCCTCATCGAGCTGCTGGTGGTGATCGCGATCATCGCGATCCTCATCGGCCTGCTCCTGCCCGCGGTGCAGAAGGTCCGCGAGGCTGCCAACCGTACCCGGAGCCAGAACAACATCCGGCAGATCGGCATCGCGATCCACTCGTTCCACGACAGCAGCAACGGTCGCTTCCCGACCATCGCTGACTTCGGCACCGGCGCTCCGACCGGTGGTGGCTACGCGTCACTGCACTTCCAGATCCTGCCCCAGATGGAAGCGGGCAACATCTACCAGTTGTGGGTCCCCGCGACCGGCAACACCTACTGGAAGGCCGGCACTGCCACGACTCCTCCGGGAGCCGCCGGCACCATCGTTCGCGCCTACATCAGCCCCGCCGACCCGTCAGCTCCGGACGGAGCTCAGGCCGGTGCGCCCGGCAGCTACACCGCCGTCACTGTGACCGGTGCGACCCCGGCCATCTCGAACGGCACCTACGCCACCACCAGCTACCCGGCCAACGGCTCGCTCTTTGAATCGGGCGCCGGCATCAAGACCATGATCGACGGAACCAGCACCACGATCATGCTCGCCGAACGGTACCAGGTCTGCAAGATGGGTAACGGCTCGACCGCTCCCACCTCGACTGGCGCCGACGTGCTGTGCCTCTGGGGTCTCGGCGCCTACAGCGCTCAGACCGCGAGCTTCGCGACCAAGATGCCGACCACCGGCACCTTCCCGCAGGCCGCCCCGAACTGCATCCAGTTCGTGCCGCGTTCCCCGGTTCCGTCGGTGGCCGGTTCGGCCGTCCCCGGCACGTGGGGTGGCAACGGCTCGAGCGGTGGCACCGCGGTCGCCAGCTGGGCGACGGTCGGCTCCGTGGCCGGCATCTCGGCTCCCAGCGGCTTCCAGGTCGCTCCCCGCGGCACGATCGTCTGCGACGCCCGTATGCCGCAGACCCCGCACACCGGTGGTATGATCGTGTGCATGGGCGACGTCTCGACCCGCACCATCCCGGGCAACATCAGCCCGAACACCTTCTTCGCGGTCGTCACCCCGAGCGGCAACGAAACGCTCGGCCAGGACTGGTAAGAATCGTTCGGCTGACATCCTGAACAATCCCGAAACCCCGCGGAACGCCCGCGGGGTTTCTTTGTTTCGGGCTTCGGGAAAAAATTGTGAGATTTCTGTTGCTCTTTCCGGGTCATGAGTGTAATCTGAGAACGTACTCCAACAATTCAGTGTTGGGTAGTCCGTCCACATCGCATTCGGGAGGGTGTCGCATGGTGCGCGTCGTCCGCCGACGGGGTTTTACCCTGATCGAGTTACTCGTGGTGATTGCCATCATCGCGATTCTGATCGGCCTGCTGCTGCCGGCCGTACAGAAAGTCCGTGAAGCGGCCGCCAAGGTTCGCTGCTACAACAACATGAAGCAATTGGGCATTGCCCTGCACAACAAGAACAGTGAAAAGGGCGACTTCGGGGTCGGCTTGGAATATCAGCGACTCGAATTGGACGGCAAGCAGCATTACGGCCGGTCCATCATTCCTGATCTCCTGGCGTACATGGACCAGGGTGCACTTGCAGCGAAGTATAACTACCGTGCCGACTGGGACAGCGCGGCCAACCTGCCGCTGGGTGATCAGAAGATTGATATTCTGATTTGCCCGTCCGTGCCAAGGGAACGCGCGAAAGGTCCTTGCGACTACGCCGTCGCCATCGCGTGGGATTCGACCGCAATGACCGGCGTCGGCCTGACGGGCAATGAGAATCGCCAGAAGAAGGGCCGCGGCTTCTGGCACCACCCATGGGAAGCGTGGAACCCGCCGCCAAATTTCAGCGGCAGCACATACCCGCCGACGCCGCCGACTCGCGTGGCTGATGTCGAAGACGGCTTGGCTCAGACTATGGTGTTTGTGGAAGATGTCGGTCGGCCGATCTACTACGTCGCGGGCAGCTCCGCATCCAACGGCTCCGTCGGGACCGACAGTTCTTCAGTCTGGTCGAGCGATATTCACGCCATCTACCTGCAGGTATGGTGCAACAACTCGACCGTGAACTGCCACAACAACAACGAAATTTACAGCTTCCACCAGGGTGGAGCGAATTACTTGTTCGGCGATGGCTCAGTTCACTTCCTGAAGGCCAACCTCAAGCCGGCGACCTTCCTTGCCCTGTATACACGCCAGGCGGGGATCAACCCGGGCACCGACTACGTCGATTGACGCTATCGGTCCGACAATCGAAACCACCGGCGGAGCGGGATTATCCCGCTCCGCTTTTTTTTGCCGCGGAGTTTCCACAACCTTCCAAAAATCTTCTCCAATTCCCCATGCGGATGTTTCATCGCGGTCGCCGTCGTGATACAATCGCCCCGGTGTCGCCCTTCTCCTCTGGCGAGGGTTCTCCAATGAGTTTCCACCTCGACCGTGTCCATGTCTGGGCCTGCGAAGTGCCCGACGAGGCCGGCGGCGTCGCGAACAAGCTTCATGCTCTGGCCGAAGCCGGGGCCAATCTTCAATACGTCGGTACGCGCCGTCAGCCCGACCGCCCGGGCACCGGCATCCTTTACATCGCTCCGGTCACCGGACCCGAACAGACGCGGGCCGCCAAGGCCGTCGGACTGCGCGAAGTGTTCTCGCCGGTCATCGTCCGCGTCGAAGGCGACAACCAGTCCGGCCTGGCCGCCCGGCTGACCAAGGAATGGGCGCTGGCCGACATCAGTTTCACCGGTCTGACCATGACCGTGCTCGGCCCCAAGTTCATCGGATATGCCGCTTTCGATAACCCCGTCGACGCCAACAAGGCGGCCACGATTCTGGCCCAGATCGGCACCGAAGCCAAAGCCAAGGAAATGGCCGTCAAAGAACCCGCCATGGCCTGAGCCAACCCTACACACCCGGCAACGCCGGGTGTTTTTGTTTCGGGGGATGAGGCGGTAGTTTCGATCGGTTGGGTAGGCATGCGATGTTGTGTCGCTGCACACCCAGCTGATCGGTCTTTCATCGCCACGGACTTCTCGTTACCCATCCGCACCCGCCTGCGGTTCCTATCGTGACACGATTACGTTGGAGCAACCGGGCGGATGGGTTACGCGTCGCTGCGACTGTGCATTGCCGATCTCGAGCGGTCCGGGCGGCTGGTCCGGATCGACGCGGAACTCGACCCCTATCTGGAAGTCGCGGCCGTTCACCGGCGGGTCTACCAGGCCGGGGGGCCGGCCCTTCTCTTCACCCGGGCGCGGGGCTGCCGCTGGCCGCTGGTCAGCAACATGTTCGGCACGCTCGACCGGGCCCGCTTCCTGTTCCGCGACACCCTGCACGCCGTCGAGCGACTCGTCGATCTCAAGGTCGATCCCGGGCGGTTCTTCCGCGAGCCGTGGAAGTATCGCGGCGTCCCGCGGACGCTCTGGCACGCCCGGCCGAAGTACGTGCGGTCGTCGCCGCTCGTGCCCGTGTCGCTGCGCGACTTGCCGCCGGTCGTGTGCTGGCCCCGCGACGGCGGGCCGTTCGTCACGCTGCCGCAGGTTTATACCGAAGAGCCCGGCCGGCCCGGCTGGCGTCACGCCAACCTCGGCATGTACCGCGTGCAGATCGCCGGCAACCAGTTCGACCCCGATCACGAAGTCGGTCTGCATTACCAGATCCATCGCGGCATCGGCGTCCACCATGCGAAAGCCAAGGCCCGCGGCGAATCGCTGCGGGTCGCCGTCGCCGTGGGCGGGCCGCGCGCGCTGGCCGTCGCCGCCGTCATGCCGCTGCCGGAGGGGCTGCCCGAGTTGGCGTTCGCCGGCGCGCTGGGCGGCCGGCGGGTCCGCCTGATGAAGGGCGGCCCGGTCTTCGCCGATGCCGACTTCGTCATCACCGGCACGATTGCCGAGGGGCTCAAGCCCGAGGGGCCGTTCGGCGATCATCTCGGCTACTACAGTCTGACGCACGACTTCCCGGTGCTACGGGTCGACGGCGTGTTCGCCCGGCCCGACGCGGTCTGGCCGTTCACCGTCGTCGGCCGGCCGCCGCAGGAAGACACCAGCTTCGGCGATCTGATCCACGAACTCACCGGGCCGGTGCTGCCGACCGTCGTCGCCGGCCTGCACGAAGTCAACGCCGTCGACGCGGCCGGGGTCCACCCGCTGCTGCTGGCCACGGGCAGCGAGCGGTACGTGCCGTACGCGGCCGAGCGCAAGCCGATGGAACTGCTCACCATCGCCAACGCCCTGCTCGGCCAGGGGCAGCTTTCGCTGGCCAAGTACCTCGTGATCGTGGCGAAAGAAGACAACCCGCCGGGCGTCCGCGACATCGGCGCTTTCTTCCGCCACGTGCTGGAACGTGTCGACTGGTCCAGAGATCTCCACTTCCAGACCTGTACGACGATCGACACGCTCGACTACAGCGGCACCGCCATCAACGAAGGGTCGAAGGTGGTGATCGCGGCCGCGGGCATGCCACGGCGGACGCTGGCGACATCGCTACCCGCGGGGCTGTCGCTCCCCGACGCCCGGGTGTGCGCGCCGGGCATCCTCGCCGTTCGCGGTACTGGCGATGCGGGTGCGTTCGCGGCCCAACTGCCCGCGCTCGACGGGTTCCCGCTGGTGTTGCTGGTGGACGATCCGGACTTCTGCAGCCAGGCCTTGAACAACTGGCTCTGGGTAACGTTTACGCGCAGCGACCCGGCTACCGACATCCACGGCGGGGGTGCGTTCGTCCGCGACAAGCATTGGGGCTGTACCGGGCCGCTGGTGATCGACGCGCGGATCAAGCCACGGCACGCCCCGCCCGTCGAGCCCGACCCGACCGTCGAAAAGCGGGTCGACGAACTCGGCAAGCCCGGTGGGCCGCTGCACGGGATTGTATGAAGCTGTTCCCACGCCGTTGGAACGGGGAGGATCGTCATCGATTGGCCTCACCGGACTGAAACAGGACCGGCGGAGACGATCGTCGTTGACCGAGGTGGCTTTCAAGCCAATTACGGTCTTGGCCCAAAGGGCCAACCTTCCTTAGCCCGGCCCATCGGGCCGGGACATGAAGCAGAGGGTTGGCGGCCTGAAGGGCCGCGCTACATCGAGCGCGGCCCTTCAGGCCGCTGAACTGAACTGAACAGGCTCCCGGCCCGATGGGCCGGGCTAAGGAAGGTAGGTCCTTCGGACCTGCACGCAATCATGTCGGCGCATTTATCGGCATTCGAGGATGCTGCAACCGACGCGGTTCAACAGGCCAGACTTTCGCCCGCGACCAACACACAGGAATCAGCGGGACTCCTGATACCGCGTCGCGTCCGGCACGCCGGCGGCGGCGAAGCCCTTCCGGCGGATGGTGCAGGAGTCGCAGTGGCCACACGCCCGGCCCGCGGTATCCGGGTCGTAGCAACTCACCGTCCGCGAATAATCGACGCCCAGGCTTGTGCCGAGTTGGATGATCTCGGCCTTGGTGAGGTGAACGAGCGGCGCGTGGACGCGGAACCGGCCTGCCCCCTCGACGCCGGCTTTCGTCGCCAGATTGGCCAGCGACTCGAACGCGGCGAGGAAATCCGGCCGGCAGTCCGGGTAGCCGCTGTAGTCCACGGCATTCGCCCCGATGAACAGGTCGAACGCGCCGACCACCTCGGCATAGCCCAGGCAGAGTGCGAGCAGGACGGTATTGCGGGCGGGGACGTAGGTGACCGGTATGCCCGCGTCGGCCGAGTCTTTCGGTACGGGCAGGTCGGCCGTGAGGGCCGAGCCGCCGATGGTCCGCAGGTCGATCGTGACGACGCGGTGCTCGGCGGCATGCTGGAGGGCGACCTGTTCGCGGGCCCGGTCGAGTTCGACGCGGTGCCGCTGCCCGTAATCGACACTGAGGCAGTAGCAGGCGAAGCCGTCGGCCCGGGCCGACGCCAGGACGGTTGCGCTGTCGAGTCCGCCGCTCAGGAGTACGACTGCCTGCTTCATCGTGACTATGATACAGGGACACCCCGGAGGTACCGATGAGCACGGCCAACGAGAAGCCCGCCAAGGAACAACTCGAGACGTTTCCAAACCCGCGGCCCGAGCGCGACTACGTGATCGAGATCGTCTGCCCCGAGTTCACGAGCCTGTGCCCGAAGACGGGACACCCGGATTTCGGCACGCTGACTTACCGCTACACGCCGGGGGCGACCTGCGTGGAGCTGAAGTCGCTGAAGTTGTACCTGCAGCGGTTCCGCAACGAAGGGATCTTCTACGAGCAGGTGTGCAACCGGTTGCTCGACGACATCGTGAGCGTGATCCAGCCGAAAAAGCTGGAGCTGATCGGGGCGTTCACCGCACGCGGCGGCATTACGACGACGGTGACGGTCCACTATCCCTGAAGCCGGCGTCACGCCGCGGCCGGCCCCGCCAGCGTGACGCTGCCGCCGGGGATCTGGATGAATTGATGGTGGAAGTCGGGCAGGATCTTGCGCATGCTGAGCGTGACAATGGTCACGCCGTAGCCGGCGAGTTGGTCGTAGTAGGCCTGGCGGGTATCGCCGTCGAAGTTGCCCGTGGCTTCGTTCAAGACCGCGAACGTCGGTTTCAGGATCAGGAGCCGGGCGAGTGCGAGTGCCTGGCGTTCGTTGAGCGGGAGCCGGGCGTTCCAGTCGCGCTCCTCGTCGAGCCCGCCGACGCGACCGGCCAACTCGTCGAGGCCCACGGTGTCGAGGGCGGCGAGCAGTTCCCGGTCGCCGGGCGGCGACCCGTTGTCGGGAGTGAACAGTGCCCGCAGTGAACTCGGCGTGAGGTACGGGTTCGGCGACACGAACGCGATGCGGTCGAGCGTCGGCCTAATGATCCAGCCGTGGCCCGATTTCCACAGCCCCGCCAGCGCCTGCAGCAGTTCACTCTTCCCCGAGCCGGGCTTGCCGACGATCAGGGTGTGCTGGTTCCGCTCGATCTTGAAGCCGATCTTGCCCCCGGCGAAGAAATGGTGGCCGTCGGTCGGGTCGGTCAGAGCCAGCTCGCGGACTTCGAGCACGTCGCCGTTCTCGATGAGCTTCAGGCCGTTTTCCGGCTCCTTCGCGCGGATCGCGCCGGTGAGTTCACCGAGCCGGGCGAGCACCGCCGTGAGCAGCGTCAGCCGGGGGAACTCCGTGATGAACACGCTGAAGGCGTCGACGACGAAACGGAACGCGTCGGCGGCCTGGGTGATCGCGCCGATCGCCTTGTCGCCCCGCATGACGAGCGGCGCGACGATCATGATCGGCACGACGATGATCATGTAGCTGTAGGCCGTCGTGAAGATGGTCAGCCCGGCCGTGCGGAGAATGATCTTCCGCATGTTCTCAACGACGATGCCCATCCGGCTCAGCAGCCGGGGACATTGCCGGCACTCGTCGTGCTGGAGCGCGATGGCCTCGGCATGGTCGCGGGTGCGGACGAGTTCGTAGCGCAGGTCCGCTTCCTTGTGTAGCTGATCGATGTTCAGGCCCACAAGCTTCCGACCGATGAGCACGGTCATGATGCTCCCGACCGCGGCATAGATCGCGGCGGCCCAGTTGAGTGACGGCGTGATCCGCCAGAGCACCATCCAGAACACGAAGAAATTCAGGCTCGACCGCGTGACGACAATGACAAACGACACGGCGTTGGTCGTGAGCGTCTTCACGTCTTCGGTGATGCGCTGGTCCGGGTTGTCGATTTCGGGCCGGCCGCGGAGCTTGAGATACGACCGGTTGTTGAGGTAATTCTGGATCAGGTCTTCGGTCAGGCCGCGGCGCAGGAGCAGGCTCAGCCGCTCCTCGAGGAACCGGGCCGAGGTGCCGAGCAGAGTGAGCAGGAAGAAGAAGCCGATGTACTGGAAGGCGAGAATTGTGTAGGCGTCGGGTTGCTTGTGGTCGATGGCCGTGGTGATGTCGCCGCCGATGCGGTTGTTGATACCGTTGACGTACGCCGTGATGATGAGAACGGAGAACAGGATGCCGAACAGGGCTGCCGATTTCGGGAAGTCCTTCGACTTGATGAAATAGCCGAACATCCGGCGGAACCGCCGGTAGGTCGGCAGGGGATTCGGGAGCCATGACGGCATGGCAGCCTCGTGCGGACGGATGGAAGCACAGGCGTATAGCGGGAGTTTAGCTCACGGGGAAGAACAATCGGGCCGCATTCGCGGAAGTGAGGGAAAATAGGGAGTCTGGGTCGAGCCCCCGGACGCGGGCCAATTCGGCGGCGGTGAGGGCGACATGGGCCGGTTCGTTGGTTTTTCCGCGGAACGGGACGGGGGCGAGGAACGGACAATCGGTCTCGACGAGCAGGCGGTCGGAGGGCACCCGCCCGGCCACCTCCCGCACGTTGTCCGCCGTCTTGTAGGTGATCATGCCGGCAAACGACACATAAAGGCCCATCGCCAGGCACGCCTCAGCCGTCGCCCACGACCCGCAGAACGAGTGCAACACGCCCCGGACGGGCCCGTGCCGGTCGAAATCGGCGCGGAGCATACGCTCCACGTCGGCATCCGCCTCCCGGCAATGAATGACCACCGGCTTGCCGGTCGCCCGGCTCAGGGTCAGGTGCCGGGCAAACCAGTCTTCCTGCACGTCGAACGGCGTGAAGTCCCAGTGCCGGTCCAAGCCCGTCTCGCCGAGGGCGACTACGGCGGGGTCGGCGGCCAGCGCGACCACGCGGTCCCAGTCGCCGTCAGCGGCCTCGGCCGCGTGGTTGGGGTGGACGCCGACGGTCGGCGCGACGAGGTCCGGATACTCCCCGGCGACGGCCAGGCATTCCGCGCTGTCGGCCGCAGTCGTGGCGACGCAGATGATCCGCCCGACTCCCGCCGCGCGGGCCCGGTCGAGCACGCCGGGGAGTTGGCCCCGCAGGCGTTCGTCGCACAGGTGGGCGTGCGTGTCGGTCAGCATGGGGTCACTTCGCGGCCCGCGCGCCGCTCAGGTCGAAACAGAACAGCAGTTCCTGATCGCGAAGATACAGCTTGCCGTTGGCGATGACCGGGTGGGTCCAGATCGCGCCCTGCGGGTTGCGGTTCTTCGTCTCTCTCGGGATCGTGAACCGGGCGACCTCCCGGAAGCCGTCGGACTTGGCCGCAATCTTGACCAGCGCGCCGGTCTCCTGCCCGTAGCAGTAGAAATGGCCGTCGGCAAAGGTGATACCGCTGGGTTCGACCTTCTTCTCCTCGGTCCATGCGACCTTGCCCGATTCGACGTTCATGCAGACGAACGGCAGCGATTTCCGCTGGTTGGCGTTGCCGTGCGAGCCGTAGACGTGGCCCTCGTGCAGGATCACGCCACCGTGATGGTTTTCGAGCAACTTGTTGCTGTAGACCTTCTCGGCCTTGATGCCATCGGCCGACTTGGAAAGCTTGACCAGCATGCCTTTCGCGCCGTAGTCGGTGGTGGCATAGACCATGTCGCCCTGCACGCACGGCGTCGGGATGACGGCGATCTTGTAGCCCTCGCCGGCGACGTACCAGAGCTTTTTGCCAGTGGCAGCATCGACCCCGGCCAGACCCTTGCCCGTGAGTTGGATGTACTGCCGAATGCCGCACGCCTCGCTGATCACGACGGAGGAATAGGCCGCGTCGTCGGTGACGCCCTCGCTGCGCCACATAACTTCGCCGGTCTTCTTGTTGAGGGCCGCCAGCGTGCCCTCCTCACCGCCGGGCGTGCAGATCACGCGGTCGCCGTCGACGAGGACGGATTCCGAGTAACCCCACATCGACATCAGCTTGCCTTTGAGATCCTTCTTGACGTTCTTCTTCCAGACGAGCGTACCGGTGTCCCTGGTCACGCAGGCGACGTCGCCATCGGCCGACAGGCCGAAGACGTGATCGCCGTCGACGGCCGGGGTGCCGCGGGGGCCGCCGCCCCAGCCGTTCTTGAACCATTTGCCGATGGGCGTCTTCCAGAGTTGCTTCCCGGTGGTGGTATCAACGGCGAAGATGAACTCTTCCTTGCCGTCGTCGCCGCCCATCGAGTACAGAACATTACCCACGACGGCCGGGCCGGAATAACCCAACCCGGCGCCTTCAAACGTCCAAAGGAGGCGCGGCCCGGACTTCGGCCAGGATTGAAGCAAGCCGGTCTCGGCCGACTTGCCATCGCGGTTGGGCCCGCGCCATTGCGGCCAGTCGGCCGCGGGGCAGGCGGTGGCAACGCTGAGCAGTATGCAAGCGGCGAGGAATCGCTTCATAAGTCGGACTCTCAGGAGTTCCGGGCGCGTCCCGTCAGTATAGGAGCCGGCCAACGGGTCCGTCGCCGGGGGAGTCGCTACACCATAGTTACCGCGGGCGAGGGGCGACGGAGTGGCACGGGCGTTTGCAATCACGGTGTTTGTCGGGGCGGTCCTGCTGTTCCTGCTCGAGCCGCTCACGGGCCGACTCGTGCTGCCGCACGCCGGCGGCACCCCGGCCGTATGGACGACCTGCCTGCTCGTCTATCAGGTGTTGATGCTCGCGGGCTACGCCTACGCCGACGCGGTCGGCCGGCTGATGCCGCGGATCCAGGTGCCGTTGCACATGGTTGTGCTCGGCGTCGCGGTGCTGACATTCCCCATCGCCCTGCCGGCCAGCGCGGAGTTGCGGGTCGATCGGCCCGTCCTGACGCTGCTGCCGTTGCTCCTGCAAACGATCGGCCTGCCGTTTTTCGCGCTGGCGACGACCGCGCCGCTGATGCAGCGGTGGTTCGCCCTCGCGCAACCGAAGGCCAACCCGTACCCGCTCTATGCCGCGTCGAATGCCGGCAGCCTGATCGGGTTGGCGGCGTATCCGTTCCTCGTCGAGCCGTCGCTCGGCCTCGCGGCGCAGGGGCTGTGGTGGGCAATCGGGTACGGCATCTTTGCCGTGCTCGTGCTCGGCTGTGCCATGTACCTGCGGAACGCCCCGGCCGCGGACGTGACGCCGGCCCGCGCGGATACGACCAACGGGGCGCTCCCCTGGGGCCGATGGCTCCTACTCTCGCTCGCGCCGTCGAGCCTGCTGATGGCCGCGACCTCGGCCGTGACCACCGACATCACGCCGGTGCCCCTGCTCTGGGTGGTGCCGCTCGCGCTTTACCTGATCACTTTCATCCTTGCCTTTGCCGGTCGGCCGGTCGTACCCCACTGGCTGGTTCTCCGGCTCGCGCCGATCGCGTCACTGGCCGTGGCCTACGTCCTGTTCACAATGTCGACCACGCCGTGGTGGGCGATCCTGCTCATCCACCTGTCCGGCCTGTTCGTCATCGCGCTCGCCTGCCATGGAGAACTTGCGCTGCTCAAGCCGCCACCCACGAGCCTCACCCGGTACTACCTCGTGATCTCCGTCGGCGGCGCATTGGGAGGTGTGTTCAATGCCATCATCGCTCCGCTGCTGTTTTCCCGGGTCGGCATGGCCGAGTACCCACTGATGCTCGCGCTGGCCGCGGGCCTGCTGCCGTCGCGACCCCGCGCCAAGTTCCTTGCGAATCTACCCGAGGCGACCGGCTGGCGCACGCTCCTATTCCCGCTGGCCGTCGCGGGGCTGGCCGCCGGCATGATCGGCCTCGTCCGGCTCATCCGCACGAACCCGGCCGTGCGCGACGGCCTGCCGTTCGGCCTGACCATCTTCCAGATCCCCAGCGACCTGCTCGGCGGCGTGCTGTTCGGCATCCCGCTCGTGCTGCTGTTCCTGCTCGTCGACCGCCCCCGGCGCTTCGCCGTCGGCCTCGCGGGGCTTTGGCTCGCGAGCCTGCTCTTCGTCGGGTCGTCCGGCCCCGCGCTGTTCTACGAGCGTAACTTCTTCGGCCCGGTGAAGGTCGCGGCCGAGCTGGCCGACGGCAGCCACATCATGGTCCACGGCAGCACGCTCCACGGCCGGCAGTTCTGGCGCGACGGCAAGGGCGTCAACGAGCCGCTGAGCTATTACGGCCGGCCGGGACCGATCGGTGACGTGATGCGCGTCGCGGCCAGTCGCGGGCCACGCCCCGTCGCCGCCTGCGGACTCGGCGCGGGCAGCGTTGCCGCCTACGCTTCGCCGGGCCAGAAATGGACCTTTTACGAGATCGACCCGACCGTCGCCGCCGTAGCCCGCGACCCGAACCTGTTCACCTATCTGAGTGACAATTTCCCCGGCGGCGCGAACCTCGACGTGGTACTCGGCGACGCCCGGCTCGAGCTGGCCCGCGCGGCCGACGGCAGCTTCGGCGTCATCATCCTCGACGCCTTCAGCTCCGACTCGATCCCCGTCCACCTGCTGACCCGCGAGGCGATCCAGATGTACCTCAGCAAGCTCGCACCCGGGGGACTGCTGACTTTCCACGTGTCGAACCGGTACCTCGAACTCCGGCCGGTGCTCCAGGCCGCCGCCCGCGAACTGGGCCTCGCCGCCCGCTATCGTCAGGAAGATGTCACCGCGGACGTCGCCAACCGCACGGGTACCATTACGTCGATCTGGGTGACGCTCGCCCGCACCGAGGACGACCTGGGGCCGCTGGCCGGCCGGTGGAACCGACTGCCGCAGCTCCGCCCCGGCTTCCGCACCTGGACCGACGACTACTCCAACCTGCTCAGCGTCTTCCAGTTTGAAAATGAATAGCGGCGACTGCAAAACCCTGGGCCCGTTCGATGCGGTCGCACTGATCGTCGGGATCATCATCGGCGCGGGGATCTTCCGCTCGCCGTCCGACGTGTTCGCGGCCGTGAGTCTGCCGGCGCAGGGTTTGTGGCTCTGGGCGGCCGGCGCGGGCGTCTCGCTGTGCGGCGCGCTGTGCTACGCCGAGTTGGCCGCGGCCTACCCGACCGATTCGGGCGAGGGCGAATACCTCACCCGGGCGTTCGGCCGGTTTGCCGGGTGGTACTTCACCTGGATTCAACTCGTCTGCATCCGCACGGCGGCCGCGATCGTGAGCATCGCCTACGTCTTTGCCGCCTACGCCCGCGAACTGTCGCCTGCGCCGGCGTGGGCTTACGTCGCCGGCGTTATCGCTGTACTGACCTGCATCAACATGCTCGGGCTTCAGCCGGGCCGGTGGACGCAGAACCTGCTCGCCGTCGCGAAAGTCACGGCCGTGGTCGCTGTCGTCGCGCTGGCCTTCACCGTAGTCCGCGACCCGGGGCCGACAACTAAGATCGCACCGGTCAAGCCGTTCGCCCTCGCGCTCGTGACCATCATGTACACGTATTCGGGCTGGCACGAGGCCGCGTACATTGTGAGCGACTTGCGCGACCCGCGCCGCAGCCTGCCGCAGGCCCTGATCCTCGGGGTCGGCCTCGTAACTGTGATCTACCTGGCCGTGAACGTCGCCGCGCTGGCCGTGCTCGGCTTCGCCGGGATTCGCGAAACGCGGACCTTCGGCACCGACCTGATGCGCCATGCCGGGTACGACGGCCGGTGGTTCGCCGCCGTGGTCGTTCTCGTCACGTTAGGCTCGATCAACGGCACCATCCTCAGCGGCTCGCGCCTGCTGGCGTCGGCCGGTGACCGCCACGTCGGCTTCGGTCTGCTCGCGAAAGCCCGCTCCCGCCGCAACGCGCCGCTCGCCTCGCTGCTCGTACAGGCCGGGCTGTGCCTGGCGATGGTCGCTGCACTCGAACTGACGTCCGATGCCGACGGCTTCGAGCGCGTGCTGGCGGCCACGTCGCCCGCGCTCTGGCTCGTGTTCCTGCTCGCGGGGCTGGCCCTGTTCGTGCTGCGCTGGCGCGAGCCCGAGCGCGACCGGCCGTACCGCGTACCGCTGTACCCGGTCGTGCCGCTGGTCTATTGCGCCGGCTGCGCGTTCATGCTGTACATGTCGGTCGACTACGCCATGACGCAACTCGGGCCGGAGACCTGGCTGACGGCCGGCCTGCTCGCCGCGGGCATGGTGTACTTCCTGGCGATGTCCGCGACTTCGCGCCGTCGCTAACCTGTGGGTATGTACGACACGATCATCATCGGCGCGGGCCACAACGGCCTGACGTGCGCAGCCTACCTCGCCAAAGCCGGCAAGAAGGTCCTCGTTCTCGAACGCCGGGAGGTCCTCGGCGGCTGCTGCGTCACCGAGGAGATCTGGCCCGGGTGCAAAGTCTCGACCGCGGCCTACGTCAACTCGCTGCTCCGGCCCGAGATCATCCGCGAGCTGGATCTGAAGAAGCACGGCTTCGAGATGCTGCCGCGGAATCCGTCGTCGTTCACGCCGTTTCCCGACAACCGCTACCTCATGCTCGGCCCCGACCCGACGCTCAACCACGCCGAGGTGGGGAAGTTCTCGACCCGCGACGCGGACAACCTGCCGAAGTACGAGGCGATGCTGCTGAAGGCCGCCGAGTTCCTCGAGCCCACGCTCGACGAGGTGCCGCCCAACCCGATGTCCATGCACCCGGGACAGCTCTGGCGGCTGATGAAGCTCGGCATGCGCTTCCGCAAACTGGGCACCGACGCGGCCGCGACGATCGAAGTGCTCACCGGGGCGGCCAGGCCGATCCTCGACCGCTGGTTCGAGTCTGAGCAACTCAAGGTCACGCTCGCCACCGATGCCGTCATCGGCGCGTTCGCCTCGCCCTCGATGCCCGGCACCGCCTACGTGCTATTCCACCATGTGATGGGCGAGTGCGACGGGGCCCGCGGCGTGTGGGGTTACGTCCGCGGCGGCATGGGTGGCATCAGCCATGCCATCGCCGAGGCCGGTCGCAGTCACGGCGTCGAGATCCAGACCAACGCGGCCGTGCAGAAGATCCTGGTGAAGGGGGGTCGGGCGACGGGCGTCGTGCTCGCCGACGGCAAGGAGATCATGGCCAAGTCCGTCGCTTCGTGCGTCGACGCCCGTACGACGTTCCGCTGCTTCCTGCACGACTCGGAGTTGCCAGGCGACTTCGTGAAGGCCATCGACGCGATCGACTACTCCTCGGCCACGTGCAAGATCAACGTGCTGGTGTCGGAGCCGCCGCAATTCACCGCCCGGCCCGGCAGCGGGGTCATGTCGCACCACCGCGGCACGATGCACCTGTGCCCGGACTTCGACACGCTGGAGAAGGCGTACGACGACGGCAAGTACGGCCGGTGGTCGGAGACGCCGATCGTCGAGATGACGATGCCGACCTCGCTCGACAACACGCTGACGCCGCCGGGCCGGCACCTGATCTCCATGTTCGTGCAATACGCGCCGTACCACCTCCGCGGCACGACGTGGGACGCCGAGCGGGAAAAGTTCGCGGACCGCTGCTTCGCCGTGGTCGACCGCTACGCGCCAAATTTCTCAAAGAGCGTGCTGGGCCGGCAGGTGCTCACGCCGGTCGACCTCGAGCGCGTCTACGGGCTGACGGGCGGCAACATCTTCCAGGGCGGCATGGGGCTCAATCAGCTCTTCTTCATGCGCCCGGCGATGGGCTTCGGCGACTACCGCACACCGGTCAAGGAGCTGTATCTCTGCGGCGCGGCCGCCCACCCCGGCGGAGGCGTCATCGCCGCGGCCGGCCGCAACGCCGCCCGCGTGATACTGAAGGGATAAACCGGCCCTCTCATGCCGCCCCGCGGTGATAGGCCGGCTACGCCGCTTCCCGGCGGGGCAGCGGGGCGGGCGGCAGGGAAATCCGGAACGTCGTGCCCTGCCCGGGTACGCTGTCGACCTGAATGTCACCGCCCATCAGGTCGAGGTAACCGCGGACGATGGCCAGCCCCAGCCCGGCATGCAGGGCCGCCTCCTCGCGCGACGGGTCGGCCCGGTAAAACCGCTCGAACAGGTGCGGCAACTGCTGCGGGTCGATCCCCTTTCCCGTGTCACGGATCACGGCGACCAGTCGCCCCGCCTCGGAGCTCACTCGCAGGTCGATCAGCCCGCCGGGCTGGTTGTACTGCACCGCGTTGTGCAACAGGTTGACCAGGACCTCGCGAAACTTGTCGCCGTCTGTTGTCCATTGCAGGCCGGCCGGGCAGTGCGTTTGAAGTGTCAGCCCTTTCTCGGCGGCTAGCGGGCGGATCAGCCCGGCCACCCGCTCCACCGCGTCGTTCAGGTCCACTTCCTCGATCCTGGTCGGCACTACGCCCGCATCGAGCCGGGCCAGCGCGAGCAGCCGCTCCACGAGCGTGCGGAGGTGTCCCCCGGCCGCCCGCGCGTCGACGAGTGCTGCACGATACTCCTCGGCCGACCGCTGCTTCTTCAGCGTTACATCCAGCGTCGCCAGGAGCGCGGTCACGGGCGTCCGCAACTCGTGCGAGATGTCGGCTACCGCCTGCTTCTCCCGCTCGAAGGCCGAGCGCAACTGCTCCAGCGTCGCCCGCAGCCGGTCGACGATCGGGTCCAGCTCCCGGGGAAGCTCAGCCTCCTCAAACTGCAATCGCAGGCTCTGCGGCGTCACCTGGCTGACCGCGTCGCCCAGCCGTCGCAGCGGGGCGAGGCCATGATTGATCAGAAAGAGTGCGCCGAACGTAATGGCCGCGAATGTCGCCAGACCGATCAAGACGAGTCGCTGGGTCAGGACCCACCGGGCGTCCGCCCCCTGGATCACGACGTCTTTCATTTCCGAGGTCGTGGAGGCATTAAGCCGATCGAGTTGGCGGTCGCGTTGATCCACCTGAAACGCGCACTGGATCACGATGAACGGCACGCCCATCTCGGCCAGTCGCTCGGGCCGACCCTCCGCCGGCGTAACGGGTGGCTGCTGGACCGGCGGGATCGCCGTGTCGGAAGTCGGTGGAACGGGCGGCAGGCCTGGAGTCCGCAGGAAGCGGAACCGGGAGACCGGCGTCTTGAACTGGATCCGCCGGCCGGGCTCGCCGTTGGGCAGCGTAATGTCGTCGTAGGCCCAGTCGACCACTTGCAGCGACGACACCTGGCCCGGGTCGAATGGGAGCGATTCCGCGCCGAGGCTGCGCGACCGCCAGGCCGGGAGGCTCGCCCATTCGCTGTTGATCTGGAAGAACTCCGAGCCGGCAAATTCCACATCGCGGGGCAACTGCTCCTCGGGCACGACGATTTCCGTCACCAGCCGGCGGAGGATCTGCAGGTGCAGCGAGGAGCGCGAGCCGCTGGCCACCCACACGGGCATCAGCACCTCGCCGTGCGGGGCGAGGCCGGCCGTGATCAGGCCGACGGGGATGACCTGCGTCGCCTGGTGCTGGCGGAATTGCGGCTGCTCGGCCGCGTTCTTCGCGATACGCCGGGCGATCGCCAGCAGCTCCTCGTCGAACCGGTCGCGGATCGCCTTGGCCTTCTCGTCGTGCTGCTTGGCGAGGAGCGCGTAGTGGGAGACCTGCTCGGTCGAGAGCTTTTCGTCGGCGGTCCTGTAGGCGAGCCAGCCCGACGCGCCCAGCGCGAGCGATTGCAGCAGAATGAGATAAACGACCAGCGAAAGCCGGATCGACTTCATTCGTCACTCTCGGAGTCGACGGGGCCCGGGTCGTCGTCGCCGCGGAGCATGTAGCCCTCGCCCCAGCGGGTCAGGATCAACGGAAGCTCGAACCCCTTATCGATCTTATTCCGCAGGTAGCGAATGTAGACGTCGACCACGTTGGAAGTCGATTCGTCGTGCTCGTCGTAGAGGTGCTCCCAGATCATCGAGCGGGTGACGACCCGGCCGCGGTGGAAGGCGAGGAATTCGAGCAGGCCGTACTCGCGGGGGGTGAGGTAGATCGGCCGGCCGCCCCGCTTCACCGTCCGGGCCGCCGTGTCGAGTTCCATGTCGTGGCAGCGCAGGACCGGGTCCTTCACCGCATGCTTCCGCCGGACCAGCGCCCGCACCCGCGCGAGCAGTTCATCCAGTTCAAACGGCTTGGTCAGGTAGTCGTCCGCCCCGACGTCGAGGCCGGTGATTTTGTCGGCCGTCGTGTCCTTGGCCGTGAGCACCAGCACGCACGACTCCCGGCCGGCACCCCGCCACTGCTTCAACAGGGTGATCCCGTCGATCTTGGGCAGCATGAGGTCGAGGACGATCACGTCGTAGTCGGTGCCGCGGACCTTGTGGTCGGCCTCTTCGCCGTCGTGGGCGCAGTCGACGGCGTAGCCCTCTTCCTCGATCCCCTGGCGGAGTGCGCGGGCCAGCGACTTGTTGTCTTCCACGACGAGTACACGCATTTCGATCTCCCTCCGGACTTTCTCATTATCCCGGCCTCGGCGTGAGATGGGAATGAAAAGTCCGGTAAGATGACGGGATGCTCCGCAGCCTCGCGTCACTGTTTGTCGTACTCGCATTGGCCCCGGCGGCCCCGGCCGGGCTCCATTATTCCGGGGAAAACTGGGCCGAGCTACCGAGCCAGTGGCGCGGCTACCTGATCGACCAGCGGTCGCTGCGGGCCCTCGCGCTGCCGGCCGTGCCCGGCGCACCGCCCCTGCCGCTCCGCGAAAGCTACCGTACGGATCGCAACAAATTGCTAGCACTCACCCGTCCGCTCTCAGCCGACGAGGCCGCCGACCTGGGC
The DNA here is from genome assembly GCA_019694755.1 of Gemmataceae bacterium. GTDB lineage: Bacteria > Planctomycetota > Planctomycetia > Gemmatales > Gemmataceae > JAIBBI01. The sequence continues at coordinate 22,503 of JAIBBI010000010.1, read as the reverse complement.
GCCCTGCTCGACCGCCTCGGCGAGTTCGACAAGGCCGTCGCCGTGCTGCGGGCGGGGCTCCGCACCGCGCCCGACCACTTCCGCTGCGCCAGCAACCTGGGAACCGCGTGCCAACTCTCCGGCGATGCGGACCAGGCCGTCGCGGCACTGGAACTTGCTGCGCGGCTCGCGCCGCCGCGCTGGAAACGGGCGGAAGAGCTGCAACTGAAACTGGTCCGGCAACGCAAGGCCGAGCGACGCGGCACGGCCGGGCTCGACGACCTCTTCGGGGTGACGTACTCGGGCGAGGCGACGCTTCCCGCCGGGCTGCCCGGCGATGCCGTGAGCGCGGCACAGACGCTGGGCCTCTGGCTCCCGGCCGACGGTCGGCTGCTCGGGCAGCTCGGCGAGCTCGCCCGCGCCACCGGCGACGCCGCCACCGCCGCCGCCATCCTCGACGGCTGCGTCACCGAGTTCGGCATGGGCGATCCCCTGCTCCGCCAGCGACGTCAAGCGTACAGGGCTGATGCCGACAAGAAGGCCGCTGCCCCGCCGACCCGCGACTCGGCCGCCCACTCCGGACACGATGCCGCGTCGGTCGTGCGGTTCAAATCGCCCCGGCCGCTGGTCCGCGACATTTCGCGCTTCGCCCTGCCGCCGATCCGGCCCGACGGGATCAACACACTGCCCTGGTTCGTCCTTTCGGAAACGACGCTGGAAAAGCCGTTCCGCGTCACGACCCATCCGCACCTCAAGAAGCTCGACAACACCCGGGTCTCGATGCTCGGCTTTCTCCAGCCGACGGGCGAAGGGCTGGAACAGCAGGCGGTGCTGCTCATCGAGTACCCCGTGGGCTGCTGGTTCTGCGAGATTCCGGAGCCGACCGGCATCGTGCTCGTGGAGGCGCCGGAAGGGAAACTAATCCGGTTGACGCGGGAACTGGTCCGCGTCGAAGGCCGGCTCCGGCTCAACACGAAAGACCCCGAGGAATTCCTGTACACCATCGCCGATGCGAAAATCGGCCCCCCTGACTGACGGGTCCGCGGGGTGGTTGCGCGGGCCGGGAAATCTGCGGATAACTCACTATAATTCCGTGAACGAATCTTATCTGGAGCGGTGAAGTCATGGCGTTGTCAGCCGCGCAAATTGCGCAACAAAAGAAGCAGGCCGAAGAGCTGTTGTTTTCGGGTCCGGAGCACCTGGGATTTGCGAAGCGGCTGTTCTTCGGCCACTTCCGCGCCGACCAGATGATGCCCTACCCCGTGCTGACTCCGGCCGAGCAGAAAGTCACCGACGAAGCGGTCGCCAAGACCCGCGAGTTTTGCCGGACCAAGATCGACGCTGCCGAGATTGACCGCATTGCCGATATCCCCAAGTCCGTCGTGCAGGGCCTCGCCGACATCGGCGTGCTCGGCATGACCGGGCCGACTGATTCCAACGGACTGGGCTTCAATCAACAGCAGTATTGCAAAGTCCTCGAAGTGCTCGGCGGGCACTGTTCCAGCACTGCCGTTTTTGTCAACGCCCACGGCTCGATCGGCATCCGCGCCCTGATGCTCTTTGGCACACCCGAGCAGAAGAAGACATGGCTTCCCGGATTGTGCAAGGGCGAAAAGCTCGGTGCGTTCGCCCTCACCGAAGAGAAGGCCGGCTCCGACGCGGGCAACGTGCAGACCAAAGCCGAACCGTGCGAAGGCGGATGGATTCTGAACGGCACGAAGCGGTACATCACCAACGGCGCGATCGCCGACGTGTTGACCGTGATGGCCCGCACGCCGGACCCGAAGGGCGGCGAGAGCAAAGTCACCGCGTTCCTCGTCACGCCCGACATGCCGGGCTTCAAGGTCGTCGAGCCCCGCGCCCCGAAGTGCGGCATCCGCGGCACCGCGACCGCCTGGCTCGCCTTCGAGAACATGAAGGTGCCCGCGGCCAACATCCTCGGGCCGATCGGCAAGGGCCTCCGCGTCGCCCTCACCGTACTCGACTTCGGCCGGACGACCTTCGGTGCGACCTGCACCGGCGCGGCCAAGACCTGCATTCAGGCCGCGACGAAGCACGCCAAGTCGCGCGTCCAGTTCCAGCAGACACTCAGCGAGTTCGAGCTGGTCAAGAAGAAGATCGGCTTCATGGCCGCCCACGCCTTCGCCATGGAAGCGATGACCACCGTCTGTGCCAAGCTGATCGACAGCGGCGCGGAAGACTACATGCTCGAAACCGCGATGCTCAAGGTCTTTGCGACCGAGCACCTGTGGACGATCGTGAACGATACGATCCAGATCTTCGGCGGCCAGGGCTACTTCTCGAACGAGCCGTACGAGCGGATGATGCGCGACGCCCGCATCAACACGATCGGCGAAGGCGCGAACGACGTCCTCAAGGCGTTCATCGCCGTGGTCGGCTGCCGCGCGCCCGGCATGCAGCTCGACGCCGCCCGGAAGAACCCGCTTAAGCATCGCTCGAAGCTGTTCCAGGTCACGTGGGAGCAGACCGGCGGTCGCTATGGCTCGACCGACGTGCCGGTTCAGAGCAAGGACCTCAAGCCGGCCGCCACGGCACTCGGCAAGCGGATCAAGCAACTCGGCCTCGCACTGCCGTGGGTGTTCCTGAAGGCGGGTACCGAAGAGCGGTTCATCCAGGCCCAGTTGGTCCACGAACGGCTGGCGGACATCGCGCTCGACCTGTACGCGGCGTCTTGCACGCTGAGCCGGCTCGATTCGCTGATGACCCACGGCAACGGCGACCCCCGGCAGACCCAGGCGGAAATCTCCGCGGGCCGGTACTTCCTCAAGATCGCCGACCGCCGGATCGGGGCCAACTTCGCCGCTCTCAAGGACAACGACGACCAGTTCAACCTGGCCGCCGCCGATGCCGCCCTCTCCGTCAATTAGTTAGCCGCGACCCGCAGCGCAGCGAAGGGGAGCGCTTCGGCCGATGGCGACAACGCCCTCGGCCGCCGCGCTCCGCTCCGCCAGGCCTCCGCGTCGCGGCTAACTGGGGGTGTCCATGACCTATCTCGACCCCGATGTGCTGGCGCGGGTCCGGGCCCTGGACCTGTCGGCCCGACGAACCGTTGACGGACTACTCGCCGGGGCGCACCGGTCGCCCCGGCACGGGTTCGCGGTCGAATTCGCCCAGCACCGAGAATACGTGCCCGGCGACGACGTGAAGCACCTCGACTGGAAGGTCTTCGGCCGGACCGAGCGCTATTACCTCAAGCAGTACGAACTCGAGACCGACCTCACGGCCTGGCTCGTGCTCGACACGTCCGCTTCATTGAAGTATCAATCGGGCGAGATATCGAAATACGACTACGCGTCCACGCTCGTGGCTACGCTCGCCCACCTGGCCGTGCGACAGGGCGACCGCGTCGGCTTCGCTGCCGTCGACGACCGCGTCCGCCGTCTGGTCCGCGCGGCCGGGCAGTCGGGTCAGCTTCAGGAAATCTTGCGTGCGCTGGTCGCCGGCCCCGGCACGACCGAGGCGAAACTCGGGGCGGCCCTCTCCGAACTGGCGGGCCGGATTGACCGCCGCGGGATCGTCATCGTCGTCAGCGACTTCCTCGACGACGCCGTCGAGACGCTCGAGGGCTTCCGCCGTCTGCGGTTTGACCGGCACGAAATGATTGCCGTGCGGGTCATTGACCCGGCCGAGGAGGACTTCCCCTTTGCCTCGCCGACGCTGTTCCGCGGTCTGGAGATCCCGCTGGAGATGATCACCGACCCCCGCGGCCTCCGGCAGGCCTACCGCGAAGAGTACGCGGCCCACCACCGCGAACTCGTCACGGGCCTCCGCGACCTGGGTGCCGACGTCCTCGAAGCGAGAACGGACATCGACCCCGGCCGCACGCTGGCACAGTTCCTGAGCGGGCGGTCATGATTCCGATCGTCCTCGCCGTGCTCTTCACCACCCCCGCCGCCGCTCTGGCGACCGCGGCGGCGGCTGTCGCCGTACCTGTTGCCATTCACCTGCTCAGCCGGCGACGCTACCGCGTCGTCGATTGGGCGGCCATGCGGTTCCTGCAGGCCGCGCTCAAGCGGACCAACCGCCGACTTCGCCTCGAGCAATGGCTCCTGCTGCTCGCGCGCACGCTCCTGGTCCTGCTGCCGATCCTCGCGATGATCGCGGCCGCGTCGTGGGCCGAACCGGCCTGGCGACGGCTGTTCCCCAACGCGGCCGGGGCGGCCACCTTCTCAGGCCGGTCGCACCACGTCATCATCGTCGATGGATCGCTCAGCATGTCGGCCCAGCGCGACGACGGCACGCTGTTCGAGCGGGCCCAGTCGCGGGCCGCCCGCTATGTCGCCGCCGCCCCGGCCGGCGATGCATTCACCGTCATCTTCCTGGCAGCTCCCGCACGGGTTGTCGTGCCCGGCCCCTCGCACGACCCGGCCCGCGTCGCCCGCGAACTCGCCGACCTCCGCGGCACGCACGGCTCCGCCGACGTACTGCAGGCGCTCCAGTTTGCCGACGACGCCCTCGTCCGCGCCCCGGGCCGGTACGACCGCCGGCGCGTCACCATCTTCACCGACCTGCAGCGCGGGCAGTGGTCGGCCCCACCCACCCCCACCGGATCGTGGTCCGAGCCCTGGCAACTCCTGCATCAGAAGGCCGACATCGCACTCGTCGATGTCGGCTCGGCCGACACCGACAACCTCGCCGTCACATCGCTCGCCATCGACGACACGCTTCCGACCGTCGGCAGCCGACCCGCCCTCACTGCCACGCTGCATAACTTTGGTCCATCCGACCGCAAGCAGGTCAAAGTCCAGCTCCGTGAATCGACGCCGGGAGCGACCGACCGACTGGTCCGCGAGGAACTCGCCGAACTGCCCGCGGGCGGCACCGCGACCGTCGCGTTCCCCGTCGAGTGCAGGGCGGCCGGCGAACATCGCTACGAAGTCCGCCTGCCCGGCGACCGACTCACGGCCGATGATCGGCGCATGCTGAGCGTCAACGTGCGGGCAACGCTGCCGACGCTGATTGTCGACGGCCGGCCATCGCCCGAGCCGTTTCGCTCGGCCTCCGCCTGGCTGGTGGCCGCTCTCAATCCGTTTGCGGACAGCCGCACTTTCGTCACGCCCGCCCGGCCGCGGGTCATCGAGGCCGTCCGACTCGGCGACCCGGGCATCAACCTCGACGAGTACGACGCCGTCTGGCTCTGCGACGTCGCCCGCCCCACCGCCCGCGACGGCGAACGGCTCGACGCCTACCTGCGCCGCGGCGGCACCGTCGTACTCGGCCTCGGCCCGCAGTGCGACCCCGAGGCGTATCGCCGGGCGTTTGCCGAGTGGAAGCCCGCCAAGCTCACGGGCCGGCAGCGGGCCGAGGGCGATTCCGCGTACAGTCCCGCGGCCGGCGACGACGCCTACCGCCGGCCACCGCTCGCCGCCTTCGTCGGCGACGACGACCGGGCCGCGCTCACCTCGGTCCGCATCCGCGAGTACTGGCGCGTCGAGCCGCAACCGGGCGCGACCGTCCGCCGGCTGCTCGGCCTCGCATCGCCCGCGCCGGCGACCGATGCAGTGCTGTACGAGTGGTCGCGCGGGCGCGGCCGAGTGCTGCTTTTCACCACGACGTTCAACACCGACTGGACGAGTTGGCCGGTCTCCCCGAGTTACCCGCCGTTCGTTCAGGAGTTGTTGCGTTTCGCCGCCCGACCCTCACCGCGGCGCGACTTCCTCGTCGGCGAGGCGATCGACGAATCGCTTGGCGACAACGTCACGGCACTGCAGGCGACCCTGACATTGCCGGACGGCACGAGCAACACTGTACCGCTCACGCCGGGCGACGATGGCCCGAGGCTCCGCTGGACCGAAACCGACCGCAGCGGGCTTTACACGGCCAAAGTGGCCGGCCAGCCCGACCGCGTGTTCGCCGTGAACGTGGCCGCAGGTCTCGAGAGCGATCTGGCGCGGATCACACCGACGGACCTGCCGCCCACCGGCACCGGCGATCCGGCCCAGATCGTCGGCGACCCCTCCGAGGTGCGTCGCCGGATCATTGCCAGCGATCACGTCGGAGACATCGCCCCGGCCACCGGCGAACTCGGCTCGGCGGTCGCACGCTGGCCGCTCCTGCTCGTGCTCGGGTTGCTCGTCATCGAGCCGTTCCTGGCCTGGCAGTACGGGTCGGCACGCGGGCCGAGCCAGTCGATCGATCGCCCAGCCGACACGCCCGGCAGACGCTGGCGCAACCGCCTGCTGGTCGGCGTGGCCGTGTTGCCGATTCTTCTCGCCGTCGTTGCCCTCGGCGTTGCCATCCATGCCACGCTCACGGGCATGCCGCTCGGGTTCCTGCCCGCGAGGATGCGCTCGGGCATCGAGCAGCTCCTCGGCGTTCCACCGGCCGCACCGGGCGAAGGCACCCGCTGGCGGTTCGACCGCATGCCGGCCTTCAGCGGTGACGCATCGACCGACTTCTGGTGGGCCGTCGGCGCGACGTTGCTCGTCGTGACGGCCGTCGGCCTGCTGTACCGGAAGGAGCTTCGCGGGTCGTCGTGGGTCGCCGCCCTGCCCCCCATCACACTCCGACTCGGGCTCACCGCCCTGACGCTGTACGTCCTGCTGCCACAACTCCGCCTCGTCTTCGAGCGCGAGGGTTGGCCCGATCTCGCCGTCGTCATCGATGATTCGCGCAGCATGAGTTCGCGCGAGGGCGACACCGGTCCCGACCGGCTCGCCCGTATCCGCCAGTGGCTCGACCCGAAAGGCAACGACTGGCTCACTCGCCTCTCCGCGGGCAAGCAGGCCCGGCTGCACGTCTTCCGAGCCGGCGACAGACTGAGCCGCGTCGGGGAGATCGACAGCCCGGAGAGTCTGCCCGCCATCGCGAAGCAGGTCGCCGAGTTGAAGCCGATTGCCGGCGCGTCGCGGCTCGGCGAGGCCGTCGAGGGCGTGCTGCAGGAGTTTCGCGGCTCGTCGCTTGGCGGCATCGTCTTCCTCACCGACGGGATCACGACCGACGGCGAAGACCTGTCAGCCGCCGCCCGGCATGCCGCCCGCGCGGGCGTGCCGCTCTGGTTCGTCGGCGTCGGCGAGGCCCGCGAGCCACGCGACGTCGCGCTCGGCGACCTCCGCGTCGACGATGCCGTCCACGTCGGCGACCGCCTCGTGTTCGAAGCCCGTCTGACCAGCCGGGGTGGCTCGGCCGGGCCGGTGCCGGTCATCCTCTCCGAAAAGGTGAACGGCAATCTGGTGGAGGTCGCCCGCACGGAAGTCACTCCGGATCCCCTCGGCAGCCCGGTCAAGGTCCGGGTCGCGCACACGGCCCTGGAGCCCGGCGACCGCGTCTTCGTGCTCAGTATCCCCGATCAGCCCGGCGAGGCCGACCTGGCCAACAACCGCATCGAGCGCACGATCACCGTCGATGAGTTCAAGCGGACCCGCGTCCTTTACATCGAGAGCCGGCCACGCTACGACTTCCGTTTCGTCAAGACACTGTTCGAGCGCGAGACCGAGGCCGTCCGCGGTAACAAGTCGATCGAGTTAAAAGTCCTGCTCGGCGACGCGTCGCCTGATTACCCGCGGCAGGACCGCACCGCGATCGAGGCGTTTCCGCCGTCGCGCGACGAGTTGTTCGCGCGGTTCGATGCCGTGATTCTCGGCGATATCGCGCCGGACCATCCGATACTCGGCGAGAAGCGGCTGCAGTGGCTTGCGGAGTTCGTGAAAGAGAAGGGCGGCGGCCTGCTGGTGATGGCCGGCCCGCAGGCGATGCCGCACCTGTACCGCGGCACGCCGCTGGCCGCGGTCCTGCCCGCCGATGTGGCCCGGCCCGGCGGCGTCTCCCGCACGGCGGGTTATCGATTCGCACTCACCGCCACCGGCCGGCTGCACCCCGCGTTCCGCTTCGCGCCCGATGAAGCCGAGAATGCGGCGATCTGGGAGCGGCTCAAGCCGATGTTCTGGGCCGCGGGCGGACTCGTGCCGAAGCCCGCGGCCGAAGTACTCGCAACACTCCCGCCGGAGCCGGGCGGCAGCCAGTCGGAGCCGCTGGTTCTGCAACAATTCGTCGGGGCGGGTCGCGTCGTGCTGATCGGATTCGAGGAGTCGTGGCGCTGGCGGTGGCGGGACCAGGAGCCGCGTTTCAATCAATTCTGGCTGCAACTCGTCCGGCACGTCGCCCGGACTCGGCCATCCCGGCCCGAAGTCCGGCTCGACCGGCAGACGCCGTACCGCCGGGGCGAGCCGATCCGCGTGACGGTGCAGTACCCCGACGATCGTCCGCCGCCGACCAGCGACGCGGTGATCCGCGTTGCACTCGACCGTACGGGTCAGCCCCGGCAGACGCTCACACTGGCGGCCGTGCCGGGCTCGCGCGCGACTTACGAAACGCTGGTCACGCGGACACCGGAAGGCGATTACACGTTCATGCTGCAAGGAGTGGACGGGCGCACGCCGACGGTGCAGGCCCGGGTGCTGCCGCCGCCGGGCGAGATGGACCGGCTGCAGCTCAATCGCGGCGAGATGGAGCGGGCCGCGCAGATCAGCCGGGGTCGCTACTACTCCACGGCGGACGCGGACAAGCTGCCGGACGACCTGCCGCCGCCGCCGCGGGTGACGCTGCACCAGCCCCGGCCGCCCTGGCCGCTGTGGAACACGCCGCTGGTGGTCGCGCTGGGCCTTGCGCTCGCGGGAGGCGAGTGGCTGCTCCGCAAGCGACTTCAGTTGCTGTAGACCATCACGACAATGCCGTGATCGTAATCTGGTCGAGGAACACGGTGTTGTCGCCGCCGGCCAGGTTCGTGCCCTGGAACGTGATGGTGTGGTTGCCCGCGGAGACGCTGAACTCGTCGGTCACGAAGCTCACGTAGGTGGTTTCCGTCAACCCGTTGTAGATGCCGACGACGACGCCGTCGACGAGCACGCGGAAGGTCTGGGTGCTGCCGGCATTGGCCCGCTGGGCCGCGAAGAAGCTGATGTCGTAGATGCCCGCGGTGAAATTCACGACCTGGCTGAAGCTGCCGAACTGCTGCAGGAAGGCGACCTGCCCGCCCTGCGGAGCGACTTGGTTGCGCGAGGTAAACGCGCTGTTGTCGGTGGAGACGCCGGCGGTGCCGGTGAACACCCAGGGCGAAGTCGTCGGGGCGTACAGGAACGTCCCGTACGCCAGCGCGGATTGCTCGAAGCCGGAATCGCCGAGGCCCGCGGGTTGCTGGACGATCGTGATCTGATCGATGAAGGCGGTGTTGTCGCCGCCGGCGAGATTAGTGCCCTGGAAGGTCACGGTGTGATTGCCGGCCGCGACGTTAAAGCTCGAGCTGGCGTATTCGCTGTAGCCCGGCCCGGTCACGGAGTTGTACGAGCCGACGACTTTGCCATCGACGAGCACCTGGAAGGTCTGGTGCGTGGAGTAGAGCGCACGCTGGGCGGCGAGGAAGTTGATGGTGTACGTACCGGCCGCGAAGTTCGTGACCTGGCTGATGGACCCGTTGCGCTGGAGGAACGCGACCTGCGAGCCGTCCGGGGCCGCGGCGTTGCCGGCCGTGAAGCCGCTGTTGTTGGCCGCGAGGCCCGAGGTGCCGGCAAAGGTCCAGCCGCTGCCGGTCGGGTTGTACCGGAACGAGCCGGCCGGGAGGCTGACCAGTTCGAACGCGGAGTCGGCGAACCCGGCAGCCGAGCGGACGACGGCCAGCTGATCGACGAAGGCGGTGTTGTCGCCGCCGTTGAGGTTTGTACCCACGAGCGTGATCGTGTGGTTGCCGGCCGTCGCGGTGAATGTCGTCGTCGTCAGCGCGGAGTAGCCGGTGCCGGAGAGGTTGTTGACGACGCCGAGCACCTGGCCGTCGAGCAGGATGTTGAAGGTCTGCTTGCCGCCGCCGTTGCCGCGCTGCGCCGCCGAGAACTGGATCGCGTAGCTGCCCGCGGGGAAGTTGACGACCTGGCTCACCGCGCCGGTGCCCTGCAGGAACAGCACCTGATTACCCTGCGGGGCGATCGGGTTGCCCGATGTGAACGCGCTGTAGTTGGTGGCGACGCCCGAGGTGCCGGTAAACGCCCACGGCCCGCCCGAAGGGTTGTACCGGAACGTGCCCGCGGCAATGGCCGGCAGTTCGAACGCGGAGTCGGCGAGGCCGGCCGCCTGCTGCATCACTGTGACCTGATCGATAAACGCGGTGTTGTCGCCGCCGACGAGGTTGGTCCCCTGGAACGAAACTGTGTGGCTTCCCGCCGAGAGCGTGAAACTCGACGTATTGACCGCGGCATAGGTCTGGTTTCCGAAGTTGTTGAAGGTACCGACGACCTTGCCGTCGACGAGCACGTTGATCGTCTGCTGGCCGCCGCCGTTGGCGCGCTGGGCGAAAGCGAAGCCGATGGTATACGTGCCGGCCGCGAAAACGCCGGACTGCGTGGCCGCACCGTTGCCCTGAAGGAACAAGACCTGGTTGCCCTGCGGCGTCGGCGGATTGGCCCCGGTGAAGGGGCTGTAGTTGGTCGCGATCCCGGCGGTGCCGGAATAACTCCAACTCCCGCCGGTGGGGTTGTACTGAAACGCGCCGAGCGCGAGGGCGGGCCGCTCGAAGCCGGTATCGACGATCCCGGCCACCACGGGCGTGACCCCGACGTTGTCAATCAGCATCGTCGCGTCGACGCCGTAGAGATTGGTGCCCTTGAACGTGATCGTGTGTGTCCCGGCCGAGAGGTTGAATGTCGTCGAAGTCAGCGACGTGTAGCCGGTGCCGCTGACGGTGTTGAAGCTGCCGACGACCGCGCCGTCGACGAGCACCTGGAGCGTCTGCGTGCCGGGCACGTTGCCGCGCTGGGCCGCATTGAAGGTGACGGCATACGCACCGGCCGCGAACGTCGCCGACTGGCTCATCGTGGACGATTGTTGCAAGAAGGCGACCTGACGGCCCTCGGGCGCGCCGGGATTGCCCGCGGTAAAGCCGCTACCGTTGGCCGAGATGCCGGCATTACCGCCGAACGTCCATGCCGACCCGGTGGGCAGATACCGGAACTGGCCCGCGGTGAGCGCGGGTGCCTCGAAGCCGGGATCGACCAGACCCGAGGCGGCGGGCACGGTGCGGTCTTCGAGCAACTGGACTCCCAGCCGCCGACGTACGGGGCGGGCCGGACGGGTTGCGGGGGTCAGCCAGAATCGGAACTTTTTCATCGCGCTGCTCGTTCGGAAAATCAGGGCGGGAAACTCGGGCGCGAGAGGGAATAATCGAGGCCGGCCCGCGACGCAACCCGAATCCCGGGGCCGTGAAACGCCGGGCCGCCCGATTCATACACTGCCCATCGCGGCGCGGATTGGCGGGAGGGCGCAATGACATACGTGATCCTGTTCCTGGCCCTCGTGGCGTTCGGACTGGCGATCGGCCTGTACTTCACGGGCACCTGGGCGCAGGGCTGGTTCTACGAATCGGTGCAGGACGGCATGCCCGTCCGCGCCGCGATCGGCGCGGCCGCCCTCACCGTCGTCCTTGCCCTGTGGGCGTTCATCGAATCCAAAGCGCCGGGCCGGTTCGACAGCCTGTTCCGCTTCAGCGCGGCCGACTCGGTGTCATACGAGCAGTTCACCTCCGAGAAGCAGGCCGACGGCCGGACGGTCGAGACGGTCTTCCACAAGCGGGTCGTACCGCCCGGCCGGGTCGAGTACGTCGATGCCGCGGGCAAGCCCTGGCGGCGGTCCGACTCCGGCGTTGTCACGGCGATCGTCGTCGACGAAGCCGGCGAAAAGCGACGGTTCGTCGCCCGCCTGAACCCCGACGGCACCTTCCTCCGCGACCCCTCCGATAGAAACAAGACGCTCGAAGTTGAATACGTCGAGGACGGCGGCAAACGCCGCGTGATGACCGAGTCGGACATCGGCACGATCCACTCGTCCCGGCTCGGCGGGTTCTTCGTCAACCTGATCTTCAATCTGCTCCTGCTGGCTGCGTGGATCGCGACGATGGCCGTGGCCCTCGGGTTCGACTGGGGCCGGGCCACGATCCTGGGCCTGATCGGCTGGGTGGTGATGCTACTGGTGATCTGGCCGCCGCTCCAGGACCGCGTGCGGGCTACAATAAACGCACGCCCGGAGGCTGCCGCATGGAATCCTACACGCTCGCTGAGCGCAAACTGGTGTATCGTCTGCTGCACGCCCGGCTCACGGACCATCCCGAGTTGATGGACGGCGACTTCCTGCTCGACCTGCAGAAGAGCCTGCAGCGTATGGCGCGGGCCGAAGGCGTCGACGTGTCGGACCACGGCGCGTGGGACGCGTGGCTGGGCAACACGCCGGTGAGCTGCGAAGTCCGCGTCGCGGGCCGGCGCGTGATCGAAAGCTGAGGACACAAGGACACACATGCCATTCGCGGCAGCACTTTCCACGAATCCCGACACCCGGCAAGCGCTCGCCGAGGTGGTCGCGACCGCCGACAGCCTTCCGGGCCCGGCCGACCTCGCGATTGCCGTGTACTCCCCGCACCATGCCGACGAACTGGGCCGGATCGCCCGCTGGCTTCAGAGCGAACTCCAGCCGGGCTGCCTGTTCGGGGCGCAGGGCGACGCCGTGATCGGCACCGGCCGGGAGGTCGAAGGGAAGCCCGCGATCAGCCTCTGGCTCGCGCACTGGGGCGGCCAGGTGCAGGTCGACCCGATCCACCTCGATGCCGAGCGCACACCGGATGGCCCTTCACTCTTCGGCTGGCCCGACTCGCTCGTCGACGCAGACCCGGGTGACGCGGCGATGCTCCTGCTGGGCGACCCGTTCACCTTCCCCGCCGTCGAATTGTTCCTGCCCCGGGTCAACGAAGATTACGAAGGCCTGCGCGTGTTCGGCGGAATGGCCAGCGGCATGTCCGAACAGGGAACCACCGTGCTCTTTCAAGGCGACGAAGCGATCGAACGCGGCGCGGTCGGCGCGCTGCTCCGCGGGCCGACCCGTCTCCGCGGCGTCGTGTCGCAGGGGTGCCGGCCCGTCGGTCGCCCGCTCGTCGTGACCAAAGCCAAGGAAAACGTGATCTTTGAGATCGGCGGCCAGCCGCCGGTGCGACACCTGCGCGACCTGCTCGAAAGCCTTCCGGTCCGCGACCGCGAGTTGTTCCAGGCCGGGCCGCACCTGGGCCTGGCGATGACGGAGTACAAGGATGTGTTCGGCCGGGGCGACTTCCTCGTCCGCAACCTGATCGGGCTCGACCCGCAGAACGGCTCGATCGCCGTGACCGACCGCGTCCGTACCGGCCAAACCGTGCAGTTCCTCGTCCGCGATGCGACCAGCGCGGACGACGACCTGCGTGAGATGCTGCAGGCCGAGCGGCAGGTCGGCGGCGCGGAAGCCGCTCTGCTGTTCACCTGCAACGGCCGGGGCACCCGCCTCTTTGGCAAGCCCGACCACGACGCGGCCGCGGTGCAGAGTGCGTTCGGCGCGATCCCGGTCGCCGGGCTTCACGCCGCCGGTGAGATCGGCCCTGTTGCCGGGCGGAACTTCCTGCACGGCTTCACCGCCAGCGTCGCCCTGTTCGGAGCCGGAGGAGAAGAAACATGAACCGCAGAAAAGTCCACGCGGCCATCCTCCTCGAGCAGCAGTATCAGGAACTCGAGGTGTGGTATCCGTATTACCGCCTGATCGAGGCCGGCTGCCACGTCGACCTCGTCGGCCCCGAGAAGGGGAAGAACTATCCTTCCAAGCTGGGCTATCCCGCACACTGCACCGTCGCCGCGGTCGATGCCGACCCGGAGAAGTACGACCTGCTTGTGATCCCCGGCGGGTTCGCCCCGGACTTCATCCGCCGGCACGACGGGATGCTCGCGTTCACCCGGGCGCTCGCAGCCCGCGACACGATCCTGGCGGCGATCTGCCACGGGCCGTGGGTGCTGTGTTCGACCACCGCACTCCGCGGCAAGAAGGCGACCTGCTTCATGGCGATCCGGGACGACGTGATAAATGCCGGGGCGGAATACGAAGACGCCGAGGTGATCCGCGACGGCCGGCTGATTACGAGCCGCAAGCCTGACGACCTGCCCGCCTTTATGACCACCATCTTCCAGGCGCTCTCCGAGCGTCACTGAGGCCAACCCAGATCATGAGCAAATTCGCACCCACGCCGAACGACAAGTTCGCCTTCGGAATCTGGGGCATCCAGAACCGCGGGCGGGACCCGTTCGGCGACGCGACCCGCCCGGCCGTCAGCGCGATCGACGCCATCCGCGGCCTGGCCGAGCGCGGCTGTTACGGCTTCGAGTTTCACGACAACGACCTCTGGCCGATCGATGCCACGCCGGCCGCTCGCGACGCTGTCCTCCGTGACGTCCGCAAGGTCATGGCCGACACCGGTATCAAGGCCACCATGGCCACCACCAACTGCTTCTATCACCCCGTCTTCAAGGACGGCGCGTTTACCAGCACCGACCCGGCCGTGCGCCTGTACGCCACGCAGAAGGTGATGCGCTGCCTCGACGTGGCCGCCGAACTCGGTGCGGGAGTATACGTCTTCTGGGGCGGGCGCGAGGGCGTCGAGGTCGACGTGGCCAAGGACCCGATCACCACGGCCGGTTGGTTCCGCGACGCGCTCAACTTCCTCTGCGAGTACGTGCTCACGCAGGGCTACGACATCAAGTTCAGCCTCGAGCCCAAGCCCAACGAGCCCCGCGGCGACCTGTACCTGCCCACCGTCGGCAGCATGCTGGCGTTCATCGGCACGCTCGACAACCCCGAGATGGTCGGCGTGAACCCCGAGACCGCCCACATCAAGATGGCCGGGCTCAACCCGTATCACGAGTTCGCCCAGGCCCTCGATGCCGGCAAACTGCTCGACGTCCACCTCAACGGCCAGAAGCCGCTGCGGTACGATCAGGACCTCAGCTTCGGCTCCGACGACCTGCGTGAGGCATTTCTGACAATCAAGCTGCTGAAGGATCACGATTATTCCGGCACGATCGGTTTCGACGCCCACCCGTACCGGACCGAGAGCGACCCGTGGGACTTCGTCGAGCGGAACCTGCGCACGGCGAAGATCCTCATGGACAAGGTCCGGCAGTTTAACGAAAACCGCCAGATTCAGGATCTGCTCGCCGAACTCCACGGGGCTCATCCCGAGCTTGCCGACATGACGAAGAAGTACTCGTCGGCGACTGCGACCAAGCTCAAAAACCTTGAACTCGACCCGGACCACCTGGCCGCCCGGCGACTGCCCCTCGAACGCCTCGACCAGTTGTTCACCGAGTTGCTGCTCGGCGTGCTCTGACCTCCGAATCCGGTAAGGAACTGACTCGCGTCATGAATGTCGTTGTCCGGGCCTGGACCAGTTTGCGAAGGTTGACCGAGCCCGGCGTGGCCACGCTGGCGTTCGTCGTCCTCGGTCTGCTCGCCATCGAGACCGCCGGGCGACATTCCCCCTCCGACCTCTACGACGTCATTGCCCTGCTGCTGCTCGTGCCGCTCGGCCTGCTCGTCGCCGCCCAGAACCGCAAGCGGCCCGTGCCCGGCATCGCGGCCCTGGCATCGGCCATGCTCCGCGCGGTCCAGTCGGTCCGCGGCTTCACCTTTCAGATGGGCTTTGACTTCCGCGGCCAACCCCCGGTCAAGCGTGGCACACCGCCCGCGGTCAGCCTCGGGTTGGCCGGCCTCATCGTCATCTGCGCCGTCGCCGGGCTCGCATCGGCCTATTTGCCGCACGGCTTCCGCGCGGTCCTGATTCAAGTCACCTACCTCGGCTATCTCGCGGGGCTGGTCGTGTTCTGGGTTTTACTCTCCGCCGCGACGCTGCTCACCGCGTTCGTGCCGTTCGCGTTCATTCACGACTGGTTCGTCAGCCGGCACTCGGGCAAGGGCCGGCGGTCGCGGCGCGGCGAAGTTGCCGCGATGACAGTTTGGTTCGGCGGGCTGTTCCTTCTCGGGGCGGCCGCGCCGCTGTGGCTCGCGCCCGCCCTGTGTGCCGTACTGCTGCTCGCGTATCTCGTCGGCTCGATGCCCTCGCGCCCGGCCACGGTGTCGTTCCTCTGGCGGCCCCGCGAGTCGATTCGCGTCCGCTCGCTGACCTGGACAACGTGGGTGACGTACGAATTCCTGCTCATCGGGTACGGGATCGTCGCGCTCACGCTACTCTCGTGCGGCGCGATGATCCGCGGCGACGAACTGGCTGCGAACGTGATGCCCGTGACGACGCTGCTCGGCGTCGCGCTGGCGTGGCTCGGGCCGGGCTTCCTCGGCCTGCTGTGTACGCAGATGTTGCTCGGCCGGTTCCGCGACCCCGCCCGCCCGGCCCGGCCCGTAGCGCATGTGACACTTCACGCCGGCGACCGCGGGCAGGTCCGCCAGATCTTCGCCCGCCGGGGTTGGGGCGTATCGTTCGCCGCGAAGCCGGCCCCGCTCGACGTGCGCATCGCCCTTGTCGGCGAGTCACTGCCCCGCGCTACCGAAGATGACCGCTGGCCGCGGACGATCGCACTCGCGGACCTGGATCAGGACGGCACCTTCGTCCGCCTGGCCCGCCGGGATGAGATCCAGAAGCGCCGGCAGTTTCTTGGCGCGCTCGAATCGCTGCTCAAGCTTGCACGGCAGAAGGCGGGCGGCGGGTGCGGCCTGTGGGTCTCGCCGCACTACTGGTTCGTCTCGGGCCTGCTCCGCGACAGCGCGCCGGGCGAAGACGGCGACTTCAATTTCCGCGACGACCCGATCCTGAGCCCGTTCGTCGGCGTGCCATTCAGCCGGGTGTTTCCCCGGCCCGTCCGCCATCACCTGCACCAGATTCTCCGCGGCACTCAGATCGACTTGATCTTCCTCGAAGACGGCGTCAGCTTCAAACGCTTCCGCCGGGTGTTGCGGACGCTGTTCGAGGTGTACGATATCCACGGCGGTACGCGGCCCATCGAGGAGATCGATTTCCGCGGCCTGCCCGGCATCCGCTCGGTGATTCACGAGTACCAGTTCGATGAGCCGTACTCGTCGAACACGTACCCGGAGCCGAAGTACGAGTTCCTTGGCCGGGCCCGCATCCTCCACGTGTTCCGCGACCGCGGCGGCGACGAAGCCCTGTCCGACAGCCCGTTCGACTTCGGCCGTCGGCCCGAGCCCGTGTCGCACCGCTAACATCGTCGGGAGAGTCGCATGAAAGCCGCTGCGTTCGCCGTCGGAGCCGTACTTGCCCTGACCGGCTGCGCCCCGCCGATCACGCCGCCCAAGGCTCCCCCGCCGCAGAAACCTGCGCCCGGGGCCGTGAAGCAGAAGGTCGAGATCGGGAAGAACGTCCACTTCGAGACCACGGTCGACGGCCGGCGGCGGATCTCCATCCCCGCGGAAGTCTGCTTCCGCGAGGGGCCGCTCGAGATGTTCCTGTGCCGCAAGGGCACGAAGGAACACGAATCCGTCCTCTCGGCCGACATCGACGCCCGCGACCTGCACAAGGCCCTGCTCGCCGCCGGGGCGGAGTCGGGCTCGCCCGTCGTCTTCGAGCCCGCGTACCGCCCGGCCAGTGGCTCGGTCATCCGCATCAAAGTGACATACACCCGCGACGGCAAGGAAGTCTCGGCCGACGCCCGCACGTGGGTCCGCGACTTCAAGACGAAGAAGGCGCTCGATAAGGACTGGGTCTTTGCCGGGAGCGCGTTCCGCGAAAACCCTGACGACCCCAAGAAGCCGAAGCTCTACCTCGCCAACGGCGGCGATGTCGTCTGCGTCTCCAACTTCACGACCGCGATGCTCGACCTGCCCATCAACAGCTCGGCCGAGAACGAGGAGCTGATGTTCGAGGCGTTCACCGACAACATCCCGCCGCTCGGCACCAAGGTCACTGTCACGTTCGAGCCGCAGCCCGCGAAGAAGCCCGCGGACAAAGCGCCGTGAGCGATGCCGCCCCCGCCCCGCGGACCGACCGGGTCGCATCGATCGACGTGCTCCGCGGTCTCGTCATGATCCTGATGGCGCTCGACCACGTCCGCGACTACTTCTCCGACAGCCTGCAGATCAACCCGGCCGAACCGGACGCGAGCTACCCGGCCCTCTTCGTCACGCGATGGGTCAGTCACTTTTGCGCTCCGGTGTTTCTACTGCTCGCCGGGGTCGGCGCGGGGCTCTCCGCCACCCGACAGCCGAAGTCACGGGTCGCCTTTTTCCTCGTCACCCGCGGGCTCTGGCTCGTCCTGCTCGAACTCACGCTGGTCCGCCTGAGCTTCTGGTTCTCGTTTGATTTCAAGCTCGTCATCGGCCTGGTGATCTGGACGCTCGGCTGGTCGATGGTGCTTCTCGCCGGGCTGCAATACACCCCGCGCGCCTGGTTGATCGCGTACGGTCTCGGCACGGTGCTGATCCACAACGCCACCGACTGGGTTGATCTGAGCTGTCTCGGCCGGCTCGAGTGGGTCTGGATCGTCGCCCACGGCCGGGGGATGATCCAACTCCAGGCCGGCCATGAACTCTTCGTGCCGTACAAGCTCATCCCGTGGTCCGGGGTCATGGCGCTCGGCTACGCCCTCGCCCCGGTGTTCCAGAAGCCGCAAGTCGATCGCCGGCGATTCTTCGCAACGTGGGGCCTGCTGATGACTGCGGCATTTGTGGTGTTTCGCTTCAGCAACCTGTACGGCGACCCGCGGGGCTGGCACCCGTACCCGGAGCCGGCCCGGACGGTCATGTCGTTCTTCAACTGCGAAAAGTACCCGCCGTCGCTGTGCTACCTGCTGATGACGCTGGGCCCGGCGTTCCTCGCACTGGCGATCTTCGACAGATCCCCGGGTTGGCTGCTGCAACGGGTGATGGTGCTGGGCCGGGTGCCGCTCTTCTTCTACCTGCTGCACATCCCGCTGATCCACGGCCTGGCCGTGCTGACGAGCTACGTGGAGACGGGACGAGTCGCGCCCTGGCTCATCTCCGGCCCCGAAGACGCGCAGGCCCCGGACGGCTACGGATTCCGGCTGCCGGTGGTGTATCTGGTCACAGGCGTCGTCGTCCTACTGCTGTACCCCGCGTGCGCGTGGTACGACCGCCTGAAGCGCACGTCGAAAGCGAAGATTCTGAGCTGGCTTTAAGAGCCCCGCACGAAGTAAGGGGCGGCCGCGTCAATTGCCCCGTGCTTCATCAGGGGCTCTATTCAAACATCGTGGGCGTCGCCGACGGGGACCGCGTGCGGCGGGGCATGGACACGCTTCTGGCCGTCTTCTGCGGCACGAGGTCGATGGTCGGCGTCGGCTCGTTCTGGTGGGCGAGGTGGACCACCGTGGCCGGGTCGAGCAGGCTGTCGCGGGCGGCCGTATCCACCAGCTCCGTCGTGTTACATTCCCTGCTCCGGTGCAGGGGGATCAGCGACCGCAGCGGTGAGCCGCACCGTTCCTGCACGGCCTTCGCGAAGTCGGCCCCCTGCTCGTTCGAGAGGTGCCCCCGCGGGCCCAGCACCCGCTGGATCAGATGAGCCGACCGCCGGCTATTGCGCTGCATCGGCACGTCGTGATTGAACTCGGCGGCCAGCAGATCGACCCCGGCAAACAGGTCGGCCAAGCCGGCGTCCCACTCGCCCAGGTCGGAAGCGTACCCGACCGACCAGCCCGCTCCGAAGAGGCTCGTGGCTCCTTCGATGCGGAAGCTGAATGTCGGCTCGGCATCGTGGTTCACCCGGCGGGGCATCGCCCGCACGTCGGCCCCGATCATCGCCCAATCGCCCTCGGCGAAGTAGCGGACCAGACCCGCGGCGTGCATCGGCGACCATTCGCGCGGCGCGGCCCGCTCGATGTCGGCCGCATGGGCCGGGTGGCACCAGAGCGCGACCCGGTGCCGGTAGAGCCCGCTCAAGGCCGAGCGGGTCCAGTGGTCGCCGTGGGTGTGCGTGAGGATGACGGCGTCGACGTGGCGCCAGCCCATGCCGCGGACGGAGAGTCGCTGCGACAGGGTCCGCGCGGCCAGCCCGCAGTCGATCAGCAGGCCGAACCCGCCGTCGCGGACCAGCGCGGCATTGCCCGCCGACCCGCTCGCGAGCACCGTGACTGTCGCCGCCATGCGCCGAACTCCTCCCCCCGGCGGGTCGCCGCCTTGTGACCCGCGGGTAAGGCGGGTATCTTACAAACGACGCTCCCGCCCGGACGGAACTACTTCATGCCGGATACCAGGACTGTTCTCATCGTCGACGACGACCGCGAATTGGCCGACGGCCTGCGGGTGTTCCTGCAGCGGCACGGCTTCCGCTGCGTCCTCGCCAACAACGGCCTCGACGCCCAGCGGGCCATCCGCGAAGAGCGGCCCGACCTCGTCGTCATGGACATGATGATGCCGCGGATGGGCGGCTACCCGGTGCTCGAATCGCTTCAGGGCCGGGCCGACGCCCCGCCCGTCATCATGATGACGGCCAACGAGGGGGCCCGGCACAAGGCGTATGCCGAGCACCTCGGCGTGATCGATTATTTGCGCAAGCCGTTCGACATGCAGCGACTCCTGGAGGCGGTCCAGCGGGTATTGCCCAGTGCAGACCCCGCGCCCTGACCACGGCCCGGCGGATTTCCCGGTACGACCCGCGCAACCGCGACCGACCCCGCGGAACCCGTTCGACCGGCCGCCCCCGGCCCGCGTCTGCTCTAGGAGTGGCCCGGCCGACGGGCTATGATGGAGTCAGCGGTCACTCGCGGCATGATGTCACCCGGAAGGATGACCCGACCGTGCCTCTCACGCAAGTCGACAACCAACTTTTGCAACGCTGCCTCCGCCACGAGAGCGGCGCGTGGAACGACTTCGTCGACCGCTTCATCGGCCTGATCTACCACGTTATCCACTTCACCGCCTACCACCGCAGCGCGACTCTTCAGCCGGAAGACGTCGAAGACCTCGCCAGTGACGTCCTCCTCGCCATCGTCGCCAAGGACTATGCCGTGCTCCGGCAGTTCCGCGGGCAATCGAGTCTGGCCACCTACCTCACCGTCATCGCCCGTCGCGTGTGCGTGCAGCAGCTTTCCAAGCGGGCATCGGTGAAGGAAGTGCAACTCGACGGCAAGGTCGATCGCGAAGACCGGCCTCGGGTCGAGCGCGGCATCGAGCAGATCGAGGAAGTGCAGCGGCTGAAGAAACAACTCCCGGCCCGCGACCGCAAGGTTGTCCAACTCTTCTACATCGAAGGCCGGAGCTACGAAGAGATTGCCACCCGGCTGAACCTGCCGGTCAACAGTATCGGCCCGATCCTGTCGCGGGCCCGAAAGGTGATCCGCGCGGCCCGTGCCGCCAAGGCCGGGACGAAGAAGCCCGAGTAGTTACGCGGCCGGGCGCATCCACCACTTCGACATTCCCCGCAGCGTCGTGTGCCCCGCACCGCTGAACCACGCGAACGTGTCGCGCACGGTCTCTTCCAATGGCCTCGGGTTGTATCCCAGCTCGCGGATCGCCCTCGCCGAGTCCGCAAACCAGTGATAGCGGTTCAGTCGCACGTGCTGGAACGACGGGTACGGCTCGCGCTGTGTCCGCCGGGCCCGCAACTCCGCCAGACCGGCGATCATCCACATGACCGAAAGCGGCAATGTCGGCGTCGCCCGCGGCGAGAGCCGGGCCACCTCGGCGAGCCGGCCCTGGAACTCGGACAGGCTCAGGTTCGTGCCGCCGAGGATGTACCGCCGGCCCGATTGCCCGTGCTCGGCCGCACGCAGGTGCCCGTCGGCCACGTCACGCACATCGACGAGGTTGTATCCGCCGGGCGCGGCCAGCACCATCCGTCCCTTCCACACCCGGGCGCAGAACTTCCCCATCACCGACGGCTCGAAGTCTTCCGGCCCCACGAGGTAGCCGGGGTTCACGATCACGACGTCGTGGCCCTGCCCGGCCACGTCGAGCGCTTCCTGCTCCGCCCCGCGCTTGGCGGTGACGTAGTCGATCGCCTCGTCGTCGAGCGTGAACGGGGAGTCTTCGTTGAGCGCGGTCCGTTGCCGGGTCGCGCCGACGGCCACGATGCTGGAGGTGTGGACGACGCGGGCCGAGTCGTCGGCCGAGGCCAGCACGTTGCGCGTGCCCTCGACGTGGACGGCGTGCATGGTGGCGATGGCCGGGCCCCACACGGCCACCGACCCCGCGGTGTGGAAGACGACGTCGCACCCGGCGACGGCCTTGCGCACGGCGGCGTAGTTGCGGATGTCGCCGAACTGGTTTTCGACCGGCAGGCCGGTGATCGGGTGGTCGCCCCGTGGCGGCAGCGAGAACGTGCGGACGCGTGCCCCGGCCTTCAGCAGCGCGTGCGTCAGGTGCCAGCCGAGGAACCCCGTCCCGCCGGTCACGAGCGCGCGTCGATGTTTCCAGAACTGGGCCATGGTCATGCCGCGCGGGCGCTCCAGAACGTGAAGGCGTCGGCCAGAGTATCCGCCAGCGGGCGGGCGGTGAATCCGAGTTCCGCCCGGGCGCGGGCCGTGTCGTAGTAGAAGAACCGCGCGGCCAGCCGGGCCTGGCCCGGCGAGAGGTAGGCCCGCTTGCGCCGACCGGACCCGAAGGTCGCCTCGGCCCACGCCACGACGTGGGCGGCCGCGCCGGGCAGGCGGAACCGCGGGATCGGCCGGCCGGCCACGCGGGCGAGCTCGCCGAAGAACGCCCCGGTGCTCCGGTTCGCGCCGCCCAGAATGTATCGGCAGCCGGGCCGCCCGCGGTCCA